>JAXDOR010000173.1:0-8665 GCA_034668825.1 Alphaproteobacteria bacterium
GCCAGCACGGCCCCCGAGAGCCGGACTACGCAGCTCCTTCAACTGAGAGTAGCCCTATGAACGCCCCCATCGCCAACCCGCTGCCGCCATACAAGCACACGCCGCTGTTTCTGCTCGGCAAGGACACCACCACCTACCGGAAAATCTCCGCCGACGGCGTGCGCGTCGAGACCATCATGGGCCGTGAGATGCTGGTGGTGTCCCGCGAGGCGCTGCGGCTGCTCTCCGAAGCCGCGTTCATGGACATCAACCATCTGTTGCGCCCGGCGCATCTGGCCTCGCTCAAGTCCATCGTCGAGGACCCGGAGGCCAGCGACAACGACAAGTTCGTGGCCTTCGACTTCCTCAAGAACGCCAACATCGCGGCGGGCGGCGTCTTGCCGATGTGCCAGGACACCGGCACCGCGATCATCATGGGCAAGAAGGGGCGGCTCGTCTTCACCGACGGCGACGACGAGGGCGCGCTCGCCGAGGGCGCGCGCGACGCTTATCTGAAAAAGAACCTGCGCTATTCGCAGCTCGCGCCGGTCTCCATGTTCGAGGAGAAGAACACCAAGTCGAACATGCCGGCGCAGATCGAGATCTACGCGGAAGGCGTGGGCGGGCACGAGGACGAATACAAGCTCCTGTTCATCGCCAAGGGCGGCGGCTCGGCCAACAAGTCGTTCCTGTTCCAGGCGACGCCCTCGATCCTCACCCACGACCGCATGCTTGCGTTCCTGAAGGAAAAGATTTTGACGCTCGGCACCGCGGCGTGCCCGCCCTATCACCTCGCCATCGTCATCGGCGGCACCTCGGCCGAGATGACCATGAAGACGGTGAAGCTCGCGTCCTGCCGCTATCTTGACGCGCTGCCGACGACGGGAAGCGAGGACGGGCATGCCTTCCGCGACTTAGCGATGGAAAAGGAAGTGCATGCGCTGACGCAAACCTTGGGCGTGGGCGCGCAATTCGGCGGCAAATATTTCTGCCACGACGTGCGCGTGATCCGGCTGCCGCGGCATGGCGCAAGCTTGCCGATCGGATTGGGTGTGTCGTGTTCGGCGGACCGGCAGGCTTTGGGGAAAATCACCCGCGACGGCGTGTATTTGGAGACGTTGGAGCAAAACCCGGCGAAATATTTGCCCGAGGTGGCGGACGCGACGCTGGGCGGCGCGGTGGTGGCGATCGACCTCAACCGGCCGATGAAAGAGATTCTCGCGGAGTTGACCAAGCATCCGGTGAAGACGCGGCTGAAACTCTCCGGCCCGATGATCGTGGCGCGCGACCTAGCGCATGCGAAATTGCGCGAGCGGCTGGAAGCAGGCCAAGGCCTGCCGGATTATTTCAAGAACCATCCGGTGTATCACGCGGGGCCTGCGAAAACACCGGAAGGCTATGCCTCGGGCTCCTTCGGACCGACCACCGCGGGACGGATGGATTCATTCGTCGACCAGTTCCAGGCCGCCGGCGGCTCGATGGTGATGCTGGCCAAGGGCAACCGTTCGAGCGCGGTGCGCGAGGCCTGCAAGACGCACGGCGGCTTCTATCTCGGCTCCATCGGCGGCGCCGCGGCGAATCTCGCCGAGCACTGCATCAAGAAAGTCGAGGTGCTGGAATATCCCGAACTTGGCATGGAGGCGATCTGGCGCATCGAGGTCGTGGATTTCCCCGCCTTCATCGTCATCGACGACAAGGGCAACGATTTTTTCAAGGAATTGAATTTGGGGTGAGGTCAGGCCTCCAAGTTTGCTTCCATCCTTCGAGACGCCGGCCTCCGGCCGGCTCCTCAGGATGAGGTTTTGTAAAACTAGGATCGATCTTTTTGTTTTGTTGACTCTCCACAAACTTTCATTCTCATCCTGAGGAGCATCGCGAAGCGATGCGTCTCGAAGGATGGGCCGCACATGTCCGGTGCCGACCTTTACATTTTGCTCTGCGCCGACGGCAGCTATTACGTCGGCAGCGCGCGCAATGGCCTTGAAACGCGGCTAGCGGAGCACAATAGCGGACGTTTCAAGGGATATACTGCTAAGCGGCTGCCGGTCGCCCTGGTTTTCGCGCAGCATTTCGAAACGATCACCGACGCCATTGCCGCCGAGCGACAGGTAAAGGGGTGGTCGCGCGCGAAAAAGCAAGCGCTGATCTCCGGCAACTGGCAGCAGATAGAGCTGTTGGCACACCGGCATGCCGCCCATCCTTCGAGACGCCCGCCTGCGGCGGGCTCCTCAGGATGAGGTTTTTGCACTCAAAGGGAGGATACAATGGAGCATAGAGACCAGATCACGCGCCGCACGTTGGTCGCAGGCGCGGCGGCAGGAACACTCGCCATGACAACGACCACGGCTTCGGCGCAGCGCCTCCCCTCCCCGCCGCATGTCAAAGGCCCGATTGTCTGGCTCGACATGGATCAGGAAGAACTCGACGACGCCTATGACCAGGAGGTCTATGCGCCCAACCACAAATACGTCAACGAGCGCCGCGACGCCAACAACCAGGCGGCGCTGAAAGCGCTCGGCAAGCCGGAGCGCGTCGCCTATGGACCGGCGGAGATCGAGAAGCTCGACATCTACAAGACCAAGCGGGCGAACGCGCCGGTCAATATCATGCTGCATGGCGGCTCCTGGCGCGGCGGTACCTCGGCGCAGCTGGCTTCCATCGCTGAAGTATTCGTCAATGCCGGCGCGCATTTCGTCGCCGTGGATTTCGACAGCGTGCTGAAGACCGACGGCAACCTGTTTCCGCTGGTGGATCAGGTGCGGCGCGCGGTGGCCTGGGTTGCCAAGAATGCGGCCAGCTTCGGCGGCGACCCGAACCAGGTCTACCTCACCGGTCATTCCTCGGGCGGGCATCTCGGCGGCTGCGTCGTCATCAGCGAATGGGCGAAATACGGGCTCGACAAAAATCCGCTGAAGGCCGCGCTGCTCGGCAGCGGCATGTATGATCTGAAAGCGGTGCGGCTGTCGAAGCGCGGCGACTATGTGAAATTCACCGACGAGATGGAGCAGGCGCTGAGCCCGCAGCGCCACCTCGACAAGCTGCAGACGCCGTTGACGCTGACGCACGGCACGCTGGAGACGCCAGAATTCCAGCGGCAGACGCGCGAATTCCACGACGCGGTGAAAGCCGCCGGCAAGCCGGTCAAGCTCGTGGTCTGCAAGGGCTATAATCACTACGAGACGCAGGAGACGCTCGGCAGCCCCTATGGCTTCATGGGCCGCGCGGCGTTCGAGATGATGGGGCTGAAAGCGGCGGTGTAGTGCTGACTGCTTCCGCAAAACTTCTGCAGAGGGAGAAAAATGAAGTTGCTTCTAACTGGACTTTTGGGGGCCTCGATCTTGATCGGGCCAACCGCCTACGCGATCTTGTCCGCAACCACGGCTTACGCAGAGGACCAGAAAAAGGCTCCGCCGCCAAAGCCGAAGCCGAACGAGGGCGTGAAGAGCGGAAAATCATTGGAAGACAATGACCGAATGGGAAACTTCGAAGTTCAGGACCTGATGAGCAAATACAACGAGGCCGAGAAGCGCAAGCAACAGCCATCCAATCCGACGAACGGGGCCGGTGGCGGTTCGAAGCCGCGACAAAACTCACATTAACAACTGCGGTAGTAAGAGAGCGACGGAAGTTTCCTGCGTTGACCGGCCAAGCTGGTCCTATACAAAGACGATTACGCCAACGCCACCGAGCCATCCGTGGAAGGCGGCGAGAAGATCGCGCGCTATCGCGAACGCCGTTGCGATCACGACTTCGCGCACAAGCGGACGGAGGTTTTCGTCCGCTGATGCGGCGGCGGAGGCTCTTTTCTACAGCAGCGGCAGCGTGGCCTCGGCGGTGATGAGGCCTTGCTTGTCTTCGGTGCCGTCCTCGATGGCCCAGATCGCCGAAAGCATGCCTTGCGCGAAGCACCAGCCGAGGACGCGCGCGCGGTCGAGCGGCAGGCGCGCGCAGAGAATGCGCACCCGGCGATCGATGACGGCGGGCGTCGCGAAGAGCGATGTATCCTCCACCGGGTTACGGAGAAAAGGGCCGGTCTCGTAGGCCAGTTCGCCGATAACGCCCTTGGGATCGATGGCCAGCCATCCGCGCTTGGCATCATGCAGGACGTTATAGTGGTGCAGGTCGCCGTGCAGGAGGAAGCGCGGGCCTTGGGTGCGCGAAAGCTCTCCGTAAAGCGCCGCGGCGCGCTCGACTAGCGGGAGCGGCAGCGGCCCGCCTGTTTGCCGGTAGCGAGCGAAACTTTCTCCCCAGGTTTCGACCGAGTGAAAATCCCCCTTCGGCGGCGGCCGCCGGTGCAAAGCCTGCATGATGCCGCAGAGGATCGCCATCGGCCCGTCGTCATCGCCGGCTAGTACGGGTTCGGCGAGCGAAGACCCCGGCACGATTCGTTCGAGCAGCAGAGCTTTGTCGCTGTGATCGAGAAATTTAACCGCGCCCTGGCCATCATAATGAGCGAGCACCACGGCGGCGTTCTTTTCATCGCTTTTGGGCCCGAAGATTTTCAACACGCGCGGCTCGCCGTGCTGTCGCACGAATGCGACACAACCGGTTTCCGTATTGAGTACTGGACCGTCCGCCGTCAGCCCCCAACGGCCCATGGCCACGCGCAATTCCTGCTCGATTGAGGGACGCCCGCCGCTCACGGGTCTCGGCTCGCTTCCGGCGACGGAAGCTTTCTCACCAGCGTCTTGAGATCGGCGTCGGCCAGTTCAGCAAGTTCGCGAAAGCCGCGTCCGCTTATGTAGACACTCTGCGCCGCATAGCCGACCGTAATCCGGCGCATCAGATGCAGGCGGCGAAGATCGTCCTCCAGTACGTCGCCCTTGACGAAAACACCGCCGTCCTTGGCAACAGCTCGGGCCACCGACGCGGCAAGCCGAATGGCGAGACCATGTCCGCGATGGCTAGGCGTAATAAAGAAATCGGCGATGTGGCCGCCATACACAGCGTTATGCAGATCGTATTCGGTTTGCCAGGCAGCGAAGCCGACCGGCGCATCGGCACGGTCGACGGCGAGCATCAGATGAAAATACCGGCCCTGCCCGTCGCGCAGCAAAATCTCCGGCGTCATTGCGTTTCCGTGGCGAAAAAGTTCCGCCATGTAGACATCGAATAGTTTTGCCACCGCTGCCGCGTCGCGGGGTTCAAACAGACGCGTATGAGACCGGCCGGGCATCGCGCGACAGTGCCATTTATTTCACCTCTCCCTTGTGGGAGAGGGTGCCGAGCCGCGTAGCTTATCACGCCCACGTCTTATGCTTGCCCTCGAACTTCGGCGCCACTTCGCGCATAAAGCGGTCCATCTCCTCTTTCACCTGGGCATGCGGTTTGAGGCCGACGTTGAAATAGAGGATGACCTCGGCGAAGCCCGCGGCTTCCACTTTCTTCAGCGTATCGGTGATCTGCTGCGCAGAGCCGAGCAGAACCGAATTCTCGGTCAAATCCTCCGCTTTGATCTTCTGCAACCGCTCCACCATGCCGATGAAATAGCGGTAGCTCGGTGGCGCGGTCGCGGGATCTCCGGGAAACGCCGGGATCACGCATTCCTTGTAGTAGCGGATCTGCCGCGCGCGCTGCGCCGCTTCCTGCTCTTTGGTATCGGCGAAGTGCGTGAAATAGCTGCACATCAGCCGCCCCGCCTGGGTGCCGAATTTCGCGCAGCTCTCGTGATAGAGGTCGGCCACCTGCTTCAACCCGCCAAAGCTCATCGCGGCGGCAAACGGCGCGACGATCAAGCCGCAGCCGAGCCGCGCGGCCAATTCGATCGACGGCTTGGAGAAGGAGGCGACATAAGCCGGCATCGGATTCTGGATCGGCTTCGGCGTGATACGCACGTCGTCGAACTGATAATGCTGGCCGTGGTGGGAAATGCGCCCCTCCGCGGCCCAGAGCTTGCGGACAACTTCGAGCCCTTCGTCGAAAATGCTCTGGTTGTCGGCGAAAGAAACCTTGAAGGGCAGATATTCGCGGGCGTCGTAACCGCGCCCGGCGGCGAAATCGACGCGGCCGCCTGAGAGCAGATCGAGCGACGCCCATTGCTCGGCGACGCGGATCGGATGATGCAGCGGCAGCACGGTCACCGCGGGCGCGAGACGGATGTGCTTGGTCCGCGCGGCGATGTAGGCCAGCACCAGGTCCGGACAGGACAGCACGCCGAGCGAATTGAAGTGATGCTCGCCGATCCAGGCCGAGTGCATATGAAGCTCGTCGGCATAGAGCGCTTCCGCTGTGATGTCGGATACGAACTGGTTCGCCCCGCGCGTGTTATTCTCGTAGTGATTATCGCTGAGGGTAAAGTAGCCAAATTCCACGGGCGTCTCTCCTGTTGCCGCACTTTATTTGCAAACCGTCTTTGCGGCCTGACTATAAGCGTAGATGCAGATGCAACAGTTGTAAATGCAATTTCGAAAGCTTTGACGGCGGGAAAATACTCCCATAAAAGGACTTCACCGACGTGATGGAATCCAATGCCGTGACCAACCGCCTCAACCTCGACGCCTACCTGCCCTATCTGGTCAACCGCGTCGGCTCGGCGCTGGTGGGAAATTTCACGAAGGAAGCGTTGGTCGGCGAGCGCCTGAGCATCGCGATGTGGCGCGTACTCGCGGTGCTTTCCAATAACGGCGAGTTGCGCCAGATTGATTTGTCCGAGATGACGAGCATCGACGTCTCCACCCTGTCACGGCTGGTGACCCGGCTGGTCGGCCGCGGCTTGGTGACGCGCCGTCGATCGAAAACCAACAGCCGTGAGGTGGTGGTGCGACTGTCGGTGAAGGGACGGACGCTGGTGGATCGCATCATCCCCATCGCCAGGCGGCTGGAGACGCGAGCTGCGTCCGGGCTGCCGGCGAAGGACCTCGCCGCCGTAAAGCGCGCGCTGCAGCGGATGTTCAAAAATTTAGCGCCTTAGCGCCTACATAAAGAAAGGGGTCGCAACCTGCTCTCCCCGCAAAATATTCAAATAAGAGTAGCGCGGGAGCACCGCGAGGATAGCTCCGACTTGATAGATAAAAAGAAACCACCCGCCCGGCTGCGGACGAGTGGTCATTGCTCAAGCTACTCGTCGGCCAGCGCTGGGCCTAACAGCCGTCAAGCGAATCCTGGCAATATTCACGCTTGATGCTTTGCCGAATGCGCGGATCGGGATCCGAACCGGCATAGTTGCCGTTCACATAGACGTCGTAGGACGGGTGGTGCACGGCGGAAGCGAAAGGCCGGGCCGCTAGGTAGCCCGGAGCCGGCGCCCACCGGACGGTGCGAGCATGCCGGACCGTGCGAACATGCTGCGAATGTTTCACGGCGTGTTTCGTGGCGTGGGTTTTACCTTGCGGCGCCGCGCTCACGGAGACAGCAGGCAATACAGCGGCGGCACCGAGGGCCACGGCTGCGATAAGCATCTTCATTTCATCAATCTCCATCTTGGTCGTCTGTAGTTGACCGACGACGTCGTCTCATCCGAGCTAGGCGCGAGCAGGCGGACGTGCAAGCGACCCCAAGATCACAAACCAGCGAGGGAGCTAAATCAAATATTTGAATGCAGAAAGGCCCGCCGACATGGCGGGCCTTTTGCAAATCAGCAGACTTTAGTATCCGCGATACGGTTTGCAGACGCCGTCCTGGACGGTAAAGCCCTGAGGGCAACCCGTCCTCGTATTATAGCGGGGCGCCCGCACGACACGCCGGTTATAATAGCGCGGCGGCGGAACGTAGCGCTCCCGATAGTAAGGGCGCGGGCCATAATCGTTGTAGCCGGGGCCGACGCCAAGATAAATTGACTGCGCCGATGCGCCACCGGCCGCGGCGAAAAGTGCGGCAGCGGCAAGCGCGCTGAGCATGAGCTTTTTCATAGTTTCCTCCCGAGGACGTAATACTTCCGCAGTGTAAACCTACACCGGAACCACTTGTTCCGCCTGCGGCAAAATAATCATCGCCAACCTATTGAGTCTGAATGTCTATTCAGAATCCGAACTAACGGCCGCGGCCTCGATCCGCACTGTCCTCGCTCCATTCGCGCCGCAACGTCCGGCGAACGCCGGGGTCGGGATCGGAGCCGACATATTGGCCGTTCACGTAAGTATCGTATCGCCGATCACGGGCGAAGGGCGAGAACGCCGGTGCGGGCGTCCGAACATGTTTGGCCGGCCGGACGACTTTGACTTGATGCATTCTGTGCTTGGATGCTTTTACCGGGCGATTGTCAGTCTGCGTGGCATGGCTCGCAGCAACACCCGCCGACGTAGCCGTCCAAATGAGTGCAACCGCAACAAGGACTTTCGTTGCCCCGTCGAGAATGAATTGGCTCATGGCGTTCTCCTTTGACGAGGAGAACGAGCGGGATCAGCGAGATGTTCCGCACAGTGCAGAGGTCGCCTCAGGCTCGGTTGAAAAACTCAACGCCGAGCTCGTTGCCATAGCGCCAGCGGACGCGGCACTTCGGCGACAGTTCATCCTGGTTTTGGATGCGGAGCTTGAAATAGTCGGGCACCGCCTCGGGCACCGCCACGGAAATGCGAGCGCCCGTCACGGAAATGTCTTTCACCACGCATTCGACAATCAGCGCGCCGGTAAGCGATACAAGCGCGGCGCCGTCGTTGCGCTTAATGCGTTTGCTCTTCCGAACGCCGCCGGACATGCAACCCACCCGTTTCCCCTAAGGGTTGAAGATAATGCAGCGAGTTGAACGGAG
>JAXDOR010000174.1:0-42465 GCA_034668825.1 Alphaproteobacteria bacterium
CACCCCGACCCTCTCCCCGCAAGCGGGGAGAGGGAGCTACCCGAAATACTTCTCCAGCACCCGCCGGTAGATCGCCGTTAGCGCGGCGAGGTCGGCGAGGGGAACGCGCTCGTCGACCTGATGCATGGTCTGGCCGACCAAGCCGAATTCCACCACCGGACAATAGTTCTTGATGAAGCGCGCGTCGGAGGTGCCGCCGGAAGTGGAGAATTCCGGCTTGCGGCCGGTCACGTCCGTTATCGCGCCGGCTACAAGATCGGTGAAAGGCCCGGTCTCGACCACGAAGACATCGGCATTCGACAATTCCCATTCGAATGCGAAACGGATCTTCCCCGCCGCGGCCTTGGTGGTGCGCTGCTCGATCAACGCTTTCAGCGAGTCCTGCGTGTGACAATCGTTGAACCGGATGTTGAAGCGCGCTTGCGCCTTCGCGGGGATCAGGTTGACGGTAGGATTGCCGACATCGACCGACGTGAATTCCAGATGCGAGGGCTGGAAATGGGCGCTGCCGGAGTCCAGCGGCTCGTCCATCAGCGCACGCATCAGCGTCAATAGCCCGCGGATCGGATTCTCGGCGCGTTGCGGATAGGCGACGTGGCCTTGCCGTCCGCTGACGGTGAGGATGCCGTTAAGCGAGCCACGGCGGCCGATCTTGATGGTGTCGCCCAGCTTTTCCACATTGCTCGGCTCGCCGAGAATGCAGTGGTCGAATTTCTCGCCGCGCGCGGCGGCCCAGGCCAAGAGCTTCACGGTGCCATTGACCGCGATGCTTTCCTCGTCGCCGGTGATGAGGAAAGAGATGGAGCCTTTCGGCTTGCCGCCGTTCGCGGTCAGGTAATCCAGCGCCGCTGCGACAGCGCACGCGATGCCGCCCTTCATGTCCACCGCGCCGCGTCCATAGAGCGCGCCGTCCGCCACCTCGCCAGCAAAGGGGGCGTGGCTCCATGCTTTTTCCTCACCGGGTGGCACCACGTCGGTATGGCCGGCAAAAATGATGTGCGGCGCGGCGGTGCCGATGCGGGCATAAAGGTTTTCGATGTCCGGCGTGCCCGGCTCGCTGAACGTCATGCGATGCACGGTGAAGCCCGCGGCCTTGAGCACGCTTTCGAGATAGCGCAGCGCACCGCCTTCCGCCGGCGTTACCGACGGGCAGCGCAGCAGGTCGCGGGCGATGGCGGCGGGATCGGCGGGCATCAGAATTTTTTCGGCAGGCCGGCTTGCTTGAGAACGTCGTTGGCGGTGTGGCGGGATTTGGTGGTGCGAGGAATCGTTACATGGCGACCGGTCGAGCGGTTGATCCAAATTTCGTGGCTACCTTTGCCAGACCTCAGCAATTCGAAGCCGTTCGCGCGCAGGGTGGCAACGAGTTCGCGGTAAAAATCCGCCATCAAGCTCCCGCGAGATCGAGGTGTTCTTCAGCCTTGAAGGTGAGCGAGAGATCCTCTTCGCCCTGGCCTGAAAGCTCCATCAGATCGGGAAGAACAAGGCGGACTTCCTCAATCATGGCAGGCCAAGTGTCGGCCTCAACCACAAGGCCGGGCACGTCGCTGCTGGTAGCGATCCAGACGCTGGCCTCGCCATCCCATCGGGCCTGAATGTTGATATTGCGGCTCATGAGCGAAGAATCTGCCGGTTCTCCATCTAGGTCAATCCCTCAGTAATTCATTGATGCTCGTCTTGCTCCGCGTCTTCTCATCGACGCGCTTGACGATGACGGCGCAATAAAGTCCGGGGCCGCCATTCTTCCCGGGCAATGTGCCGGGCACGACGACGGAATAAGGCGGCACTTCTCCTTGCAGTATCTGTCCACTGTCGCGGTCGACGATCTTGGTGGACGCGCCGATGAACACGCCCATGGAGAGCACCGAGCCGGTGCGCACGATCACGCCTTCGGCGACTTCCGAGCGCGCGCCGACGAAGCAATTGTCCTCGATGACGACCGGGCCCGCCTGAACCGGCTCGAGCACACCGCCGATGCCGGCGCCTCCGGAAATGTGGCAGTTCTTCCCGATTTGCGCGCAGGAGCCGACGGTGGCCCAGGTGTCGATCATGCTGCCGCTGTCCACATAGGCGCCGAGATTGACGAAGGACGGCATCAGCACCGCGCCCGGCGCGATGTAGGCGGAGCGGCGCACCACAGCGCCGGGGACGGCGCGGAAGCCGGCTTCGCGGAAGCGGTTCTCGCCCCAGCCCTCGAATTTCGACGGCACCTTGTCCCACCATGCCGCGCCGCCGGGGCCGCCGGGGATCACGCTCATATCGTTGAGCCGGAATGAGAGCAGCACCGCCTTCTTCAGCCATTGATTGACGCGCCAAGTCCCGTCCGGCTGCTTCTCGGCGACACGGGCTTCGCCGCGGTCCAGCAGGTCGAGCGCCGCCTCCACAGCGTCGCGGACGGCGCCTTTAGTCGCGATGCCTATGCTGTCGCGTTGGTCAAAAGCAGCATCGATGGTTTTGGCGAGATCGGTATGCGGCATAGGCTTCCCCGGCGTGTGATCTGCGGCGGTTTGTCGGGGCTGGGAAAAGGCCTGTCAAGGAGCGCGGTCGTGCCCGGCAGCTTTGTCGACATCTGGTGAGTTCACTTCCGCCTTCGTCTACACTGCCTCGTCCGCGGATTCGCGGGTCGTGAAGGCAGGCTCGGGGATTTTTATCGTGGTGTTTTCGTCGATTCCATTTCTGTTTTATTTTCTGCCCACATTTTTCCTCATCTATTACGTGACGCCCGGCATCGCTCTGAAGAACGTGGTCCTGCTGCTGGCGTCGCTTTTGTTTTACGCCTGGGGCGAGCCTTGGTTCGTTGTCGTGCTGATCGGACAGACCGCCTTTAACTACACAGCCGCGCTGGTGATCGGCGCGGCGGAGAGAAAGAACCGGACCGTCGTCACGGCCGCAGGGATCGCGGTCAATTTGCTACTCCTTGGTATTTTCAAATACGGGGATTTTGTCGTTGGCACCTTGAACTTGGCACTGCCTAGCGATCCCTTCGCGCTGCCGGGATTGGCGCTGCCGCTTGGCATTTCCTTTTTCACCTTCCATTCGATTTCCTATTTGATCGATGTGCATCGCGGCCAGGTCGTAGCCAACCGCGACCCGCTGCAGGTCGCGGTCTATATCGCCATGTTTCCGCAACTCGTGGCGGGACCGATCATCCGTTACCACACTATCTCCCGCCGGCTCGGCGAGCGCCGCACGACGCTGGGCCGCGCCTCGGCGGGCGTGCGCATCTTCATCATCGGGCTGGCGCAGAAGGTGCTGATCGCCGATGAGGTTGCGCGCATCGCCGAGCGCATCTTCGATCATGTCGTAGCGCCGAGCTTCATCGAAGCGTGGCTCGGACTTGGCGCCTATAGCGTGCAAATCTATTTCGACTTCATGGGTTATTCCAACATGGCGATCGGGCTCGGCTTGGCGCTCGGCTTCGCCTTTCCGCGCAATTTCAACATGCCATACACCTCGCGCTCCGTTACCGAGTTCTGGCGGCGCTGGCACATGAGCCTGTCGCAGTGGCTGCGCGACTATCTCTACATCCCGCTCGGCGGCAGCCGCGGCTCGGCGCTGGAAACTTATCGCAATCTCTGGCTGGTCTTCCTGCTCTGTGGACTTTGGCACGGGGCGAACTGGACCTTTGTGATCTGGGGAGCGCATCACGGCCTGTTCCTCGTGCTCGAGCGCGCCGGCTTAGCACGCTGGCTGGAGCGGAGGCTGGTGGTTGTCTCGCGACTCTATCTATTGTTTGTCGTGATGACGGGCTGGATCTGGTTCCGCGCCCATGACTTCGACCATGCGGCTACGCTCTTCGGCAGCCTGATCGGGCGTCACGGCTGGGGAGAAATCTCTTTCGAGACGCACCTGGTGCTGTATCCCGCCGCGCTCGCCGCCTTGGTGGCCGGAGCGGCCCTCTCCTTGTTCCGCATCGATTGGATGCGAAGCTTGCAGCTTTTCAGATTCTCTCGCGCTGCTTATCCTGCAATGGATACTTTAGCCGTCGCTCTATTCTTCAGCTTGTCCGTGCTCAGTGTCGCCGCCGGCTCCTATAGTCCTTTCCTTTATTTCCGGTTCTGAACATGGGGCTGTTGGCCAAACATCAACGGTGGTGGTTCGTCATCGCCCTCTGTTTGCTGGCGCTGCCGCCGCTGGTACAGGCCTTGCAGCCGCGCGAAGTCATCTCCGAACGCGAAGCGCGCAAGCTCAGCACCGCGCCAGCGCCCCCGCAAAATCTCCGCGAGATACTGGCGCTGCCGCGCCAGATCGATGCCTTCCTCGGCGATCATTTCGGTTTGCGCGAGCCACTGGTGCGTGTGCACGCGCTGCTGCGCTATGCGGTGGTGTCGCCGCCCGACCTGCGCGTCGTCTATGGCCGCGAGAAATTTCTCTTCTTCAATGGCGACGCCATGATCCAGCAATCGATCGGGCTTTTTCTTCGCAAGTCCGACGTCGAAAAATTCGCGGATTTCGCCGCTGGGTTTCAAACGCGATTGCAAGCGAAGAATATCCAATTCCTCATTGCGGTGGCGCCGAACAGCGCGACCATCATGCGCGCGCAACTTCCCGCCTGGGCGCAGCAGGCGCCGGCTGCGTCCGAATACGATCTGATGATGCGGGCGCTGGCCGTGCGGCAGGTGCCTGCGGTGGACCTGCGTATTCCGCTGCGAGCGGCCAACGCCGTCCAACCGATGTACCGGCCGGCCGACACTCACTGGAACAAGCTCGGCGCTCTGCTCGCCTACAACGCCGTTGTCGAAGCATTGCGCCGGCCGGATTGGACGATTGATCCGGCGAAAGTTTTTCGCCGATTCGAGACGGTTCCCGGCGGCGATCTGGCACGTATGCTCGGCGTCTCTGCCGACGTGAGCGATGTCGACGCGAAAATCGATCTCACACCTTATGCGCCGTTGCCGCTGAAGACCTCCGCCATCGACACCCAACGGGAGGCAGGTGGCGATTTGACTGAGACCGGACGTTCCGGGCCCACCGTTCTTATTTTAGGCGATTCATTCACGCAGCATTATTGGCGCGACTATTTCAGCCTGCATGCCAGCCGCTACATCTTCATGCATCACGAATATTGCGGCTTCGTGCAAAACCTGGTGGAGAATTACCGTCCGGACATTGTCATCCTGGCGCCGACGGAGCGGGTGATGTTTTGTTGGGCGGGATGACGACCGGGATTTCTTTGGCTAAGGTTCGCGACAGGAATTCAAAAGGGGCAGGGCAGGGGATGAGATACGGCAAATTCCAACCGGGCATATCGAAGCCGATGGCAACCATGTTGTTCGCTGCGGCGGCACTCGCGCTCGTGGCCGAACCGGCGGCGGCGCATCACGTCATGGGCGGGCGGATGGCGGCCACCTTCGGCGAGGGATTTTTGTCCGGGCTGGGCCATCCGATCCTTGGACTGGACCATCTCGCCGCTATCGTCGCCGTCGGCTGCATCGCCGCCAGCCAAACGCGCGGCGCCATGCTCGTCGTTGGCTTCGTGACAGCCATGATGGCGGGAACGGCGGCGCACGTCGGCGAGGCCACGATTCCGGCGAGTGAAATTCTCGTCGCGCTTTCCGTCATTGTATTGGGATCGGTTATGCTGCTTCGCTCCCTTTCATCGGGTATGGCGCTGGCGCTCTTTGCACTTGCCGGGTTCTTTCATGGCTACGCGCTGGGCGAATCCATCGCCGGCGCGGAACCCACGCCGCTCTATGCCTATCTCGCCGGGCTTGCCATCATCCAGTCGGGCATCGCACTCGCTGCCGTGACGATCGTGCGCGGATGGTCCGTGCGTCCTGCGTTTGAGCCTGCGAGACTGCGGCTCGTCGGCGCCGGCATTGTCGGGATTGGCTTAGCGGTGCTGGCGCAGCAGATCGTGCCGGGGGCGTGACGGGACTAGGTTACAGTAATTCGCTGCAGGAACTCGACAAGATTGTCCGTCACGTGATCCACGTGCGCGGCGTCGCGGCCTTCCAGCTCCCAGTCCTCGCGCAGCACTTCGCGGGTATTATCGGGAATCACCAGTACGGTGGTCATGCCCAGCGCATGCGGCGTGCTGAGATTACGCGCCAAATCTTCGATCATGGCGGCCTTGCGCGGGTCGACGCCGTGGCGAGATAGGAAGCGATCGTAAGTCTGCGGCGACGGCTTCGGCTCAAGCTCCGCGGCTACGATATCGAATACATCCTCAAAATGCTCATGGATGGCGAGGCGCTGCATCACCACGTCGGCATGCTTGCGCGTGCCGTTGGTGAGGATGAGCTTGCGGCCCGGAAGCTTTTCGATCGCCGCGCCGAGCGCGGGATTTGGCTCCAACGGCGAGTGATCGATCTGGTGGACATAGTCGAGGAAATCGTCCGGTTGCATGCCGTGCTCGACCATTAGCCCGCGCAATGTGGTGCCGTAGCGCTTGTAATAATCCTTTTGCAGGCGGAAGGCTTCCGGCTGGGAGAGGTCGAGAAGGCGCGCGATATATTCGCGAATGCGAACGTCCACCTGCTCCCAGAGATTGACGTGATGCGGGTAGAGCGTGTTGTCGAGATCGAATACCCAGGTCTCGATATGATCGAAGCCGCGCGGCGGCGGACGCCTGGGCATTAGGGGCCGCGGCAAATGACATTCAACAGCGCCTGCCGGCCGCCGCCGATGGCATTGAGGGCGCGATCGATGGCGCCCGGCAACTCCGACGGCTTGTCGACGCGCTCGCCGTGGCCGTCCACCGCCTCCACCGCTTTTTCGAACCGCGTGCCCGGCTCGAAATAGGTGAGCGGCTCCTGATTGCTGCGGGCGGCATAGCCGTCGGGATAGACCTCGCGGGTATTGCGCTTCACCGCGCCCCACATTTCATTGTTGAAAACCACGGTCAATATCGGCAGCTTCTCAGCCTTGGCGACGTAATGCGCGGGGATCGGGTTGCCGAACATGTAAGCGCCGTCGCCGACGGTGCAGATCACGAGCTTGTCCGGCGCGGCATTCTTCAGCCCAAGCGAGGTGCCGAGCCCCCAGCCAAGCGCCCCGGCGGCGCCGATGGAATAGAACGTGCCGGCTTGGGAAAAGCGCATGTGTTCGAAAGTCAGCGGCGATTCCTTGACCACGATGGCATCTTGCCCTTTGGCTTGATCGAGACAGTGGGTCACCCAGACCGGATGGATCGGGGCTGCGTCCTTCGCTTTGTCCAACCCCGCACGCCATTTGCCCCGCTGGATTTCCCGTTCATCGGCAAGCTTTTTCCGCCGAGCAGCGACTCGCTCCTTGAATGTTTCACGTGAAGCAATTGCCTCGGCCAGCAATGACAGGGTCACGCCGGTGAGCCCGGTAATGGCGAGGTCGCAGGTGAAGCCGCGCAGCGGATAGGCCGTAAACAGCGGATCGACGCCAATGTGGATCACCTTGCATTGGGGTCTCGGCACCTTCTTCTTTGGAATCCAGGGCACGTCGCAATCGATCACCAGGATGAGGTCGGCCTTATCGAGATAAGGGTCGGGATTGAATCCCAGATGCATGGGATGGTCGGTCGGCAGGCACATGTAGCGCGGCTTGCGCTGGGTCACGGGAATGGCGAAACGCTCGGCCAGCGTGGCTAGCCTCGCCACGTCGGCGTCATGGCGTCCGCTGCTTTGCGTGATGATCAACGGATACTCGGCGGCGGCGATCATATCCGCCGCTTGGTCGATGGCATTGACGTCCGGATAGGGCGCCGAGGGCGCCATATGCCGCGATGGCGAGTTGTACTGGAAATTCTCAATCGGCGAGGCCAGCACCTCGCGTGGCAAGATCAGATAAACCGGGCCGGTGGGTTGCGCGGTAGCGATGTTGAGCGCGCGGTCCACGGCGGTTTCCAGCACCTGCCCGTTGGGCAGTTCGTAGTCCCACTTGACCAGCTCGCGCACCATGGCGCGCTGATCGCGCATCTCCTGCGGCCAGTGAATCTCGCCGCTGCGCATGCCCATCAAGCCGCCGTCCTCGGTGTAAGGCGTGCGTCCGGCGGTCATCAAAAAGGGAATGTTGCCGCGCCAGGCATTCATGATGCCGCACATGGCGTTGGCGGTGCCGACGTTGACATGCACCATCACCGCCTGCGGCTTGCCGGATTTCAAATAGTGCCCGAGCGCCATGCCGACGGCGACATTCTCGTGCGGCACCGTCACCGGTTTCGGCACGGCGACGCCGGTGACTTGCGCCTTGGCATAGGATTCGATGATGGGCGCGAAGTCGGTGCCGGCATTGGCGAACAGAAAATCGATGCCGCGGTCCGCCAACAGTTCCAGATAGGCGTCGGCCACGGTGCCGGAGGCGATGGTCTTTACAGTCACTGAAGACTCCAATGCGAGAAATGAGTCACGGCGCGACGTTCATCTTCTTCACGAACGGGCCCCATTTGTCGATCTCGCTTTGCATGTATTGCGTAACCTCGGCGGGAGTCATGGCTTTGGTCTCAACCGCGTCCTGCTTCAGTTGTTTTTCCACCTGCGGCAGCGCGAAGCTTTTATTGACCTCTTTATTGACTCTATCGGCGATATCGCGCGGCAGCCCGGCGGGCGCGGACAACGACCACCACGTCGTAGCCACGAGGTCCGGATATCCGAGTTCTTTCAGCGTCGGCACATTGGGAAGATCGGTTAAACGGTTTTCTGACGAGACGGCGATCGGAACGAGATTGCTCGAGCGGATATGCTCGCCCGCCGTGGAATAGCTCATCATGCCGATCTTCACATGCCCGGCGACGAGATCGAGCAGCGCGGCGGCGCCACCTTTATAGGGGACATGCACAAGCTTGATGTTTTCCTTCGCCGCCAAATATTCGGCAACCAGATTTCCGACGCTTCCAACTCCAGGCGACACATAATCGACGCCGTCCTTCTGACTCTTCGCCTGAGTCATGAAGTCCTTGAATGTTTTGGTGCCGGAAGAGGGATGCACGACGAAAATGTTGGGAGCGCCACCGAAATAGGCCACATGGGTGAAATCGCGAATGGGATCGAAGCCGACATTCTTGTTCATGGCCGGCGCCAGCACGTGGGTCGACATTCCCGACAGCGTGAAGGTGTAGCCATCAGGCTCCGATCGAGCCACCGCTTCGGAACCGACCAGGCTGCCTCCGCCGGGCCGGTTATCGAGATAAAACTGTTTGCCGAAAGCGGTGCTCAGAACGTCGCCAAAGACCCGGCCCAGCGTGTCGGCGGCGCCGCCGGCGGCATAAGGCACCACGATGCGAACCGGCTTTGTCGGCCAGTCCGCCGCGCCCGCTGCCGCGCAGGACACGAGGAAGGTACCGATGGCGGCGGTTAACAGAGCAAGGCGGCGTTGCATTTTCTCTCCATGATTCCCGCAGGACGCGGCGGCTGATCTTATCGTCGCTTGGCCAACACCGCGCCCCAACCCTTGATGGCAGGCGTGGGCACGTTCGTCGCAATTTCGAGAATGAGCTTTTTCAGAATGGCATCGGCGAAGTTTTCGTAGCTCGAAGCCGGGATCATAAAGGATCCCGGACCGCCGATGACATATTCGAAATAGTAACGATCAAGATCCGGCTCAACCGACACAATCGGCAGACCGTTGATGCCGACGCCGGCAGCTACTGCGTCATCACGCGCGCCGATGATGGAGCGGCCGGCGTTGTTGGCGCCATCGCCGGAAACATCGATGGTGCGGCGTTGCGATTTGTACGGGCTTTCAGGAAACAAGGTCATCGCATGGTCGATGGCGCCGCTAATCGAGGTGCCGCCGCCGAAAAGCTCGCGCCGCGAGCCTACGATCGCATCGGCAAAGGCATTGGCGGACGCGGCGTCCTTGATCAGCGTCCATGGCACCACCTGGACCTGCATGAACGGCCCGGTCCATTGCACCATCGTGACCGCGATGGCCTGATCGGCTCCCGACATGATCGCTTTCAACACCTGCGGATTGCGGAAGGCTGCCGCATATCCCTGCTGCTGCAGGCGAAAACGCGTCTGGTTGACACTGCCAGAGGCATCAACGTCCAGCACGAGTTGGAGGTCGACTGCCGACTCGGCCAGGACGGGGCCGGCGAGGCTGGCCACGAGTAACACGGCCATCATCCAGCGGACCACGTGCCAAATCGGCACGACATACCCGCGGCCATCCTGGGGAGCATTCATCAGTCGGTGGTCCATCGACAACACGGAAGGAACAGCTTGCACATAACCACGTTGATCGCACGCATTGGCCCGGTCAAAGGCTATCGCAGGTTATAGCGCGAAGGCTGCTACGGCAGGAACCGGCAATGGGCTTGCGGCGCAAGAATTATGATGCCGGGTGCTGCAAGATTTCCCTCGCGGGCGGAAATACCTAGGAGCGACGGCAGTTTGCGCCAACAAAGTGCTTCTCCTCCGCCAGCGACGCGGTAAGATCGGACGGCACCCGTAGCAGACTTAGATTCATTGCTTACATACATCCATGCGCGGCAGGACAGTTCAGAGCGCTGCAACATAGGGGCAGGGAAATTTATGTCTTTACCGTCCTTGAAGCGCTTCACGCCGGCGTTCAACGCGGCCGTGTTTGCGCTGGTATTCTTGTTTGCCGCCGCCGTTCAAGCGCAGCAATCCGGTCCCTTCGCAAGCCTGGCGGGAAGCTGGTCGGGTTCCGGCAGCATCGCGCTGTCCAGCGGATCGAAAGAGCGCATCCGTTGCCGGGCGGTCTACAAAGTCGATAGCAACGGCTCTAAGGTTGATCTGCAACTGCGCTGCGCCAGCGACAGCTACAAGTTTGAGCTGCAGGGCAACGTTGTTTATCAAAATGGCGAGGTTCTGGGGAACTGGAACGAGACCACCCGCCGCGTGGCCGGAAATGTGACCGGTTCCATCAAGGGCAACCAGATCGACGTCCGGGCCGCAGGTCAGACATTCACCGCGCTGTTGTCGCTGACTACGCGTGGCGACAAGCAGTCGATTTCGATCCAATCTCCCGGAAGCGAAATGTCGGAAGCCGTGATCGCGCTCAATAGAGGGTAGCTTACTCCGCCCTCCGCGTTGCAGCCGACCGGCCTTGCGCACGCCGGATAAGCTTGCGCAGGAACATTACGGTGGCCGGCAGGATCAGCAAGTCGCCGATCAGCGCCGCGATCATTGCGAAGGCGCTCAGCCAGCCAAAAAGGCGCAGCGACGGCAGGTCGGAAAATACCGTCACCGCCAGTCCAAACGCCAAAACCAGGGACGTCAGTATGAGCGCCGGTCCGACGAGAACGGTTGGCCGGACCACGGCCAGTGCCGGGTCCTCGCCGTGCCGGTATTCGAGCCGCAGCCGATTGAGATAATGAATAGTCGCACTGAGGCCCAGTCCGAACGACACCGTCAGCGCAACGATACTGGCGAACTGCAAGCCTTCTCCCATCGCCCACAGCACGGCGCCGGAAATCACGATCGGGAATATGCCGGGCAAGATGCTCACCGCCATTACAAAGAATGAGCGGAAGCAGATGCCGATGAACGCGGCGACGAATAAGATTTCGACCGTCAGCGCCCGGTTCAGTTTTCCAATCATGCTGGCACTGTTGCGCGCGGCGACCGCGGAAAGGCCGGTCACGGCTATGCTGTAGCCTGGATGCTTCGCGCGCACGTCGCCAAGAGTCTTGTCGAGCTTATCGATAACCGGCAGAAGTTCGCTGGCATCGATGTCAGGAATGCGGCCCGACACGACTACGGCATTCTGTTCCGCCGATACGAAACGGCGAGCCAAGTGCTCGGGCAGAAGGTCGACATATTGTTTCAAAGTCGCCACGTCGGACTTGCCGGCCTTCTCGGCAAGCCATCGCCGCAGCGTCTCCAGCGACCAGACATTGCCGACGCCCGCTTGTTTTTCCACGGCGGCATGCACATCGGCGATGGTTGCGAGCGTTTCCGGCGCGTAGAGTGTAGCGCCTTTGGGAAATTCGATGAGAACGTCGACGGGATTGGCGCCGGTGAGCTTGGCATCGAGACGGCTGCTGGCTTCGACCGCCTGCTGTTTGTCCGGCACCTGATCTGCCAGCCGGTAACGCGGTTCCAGGCTGGCGTAGACAAACGCCAAGCCGACGACGACCAGCACGCTAAGCGCACTATAAAGACCCGGACGGCGTACCATGTGACTGGCGATCCAGCGGCAGACGCTGCGAAGCATGTCCACGGCGGTGTCCGCTCCTTTTACCTTTGCCGTAAAGCTCGCTTCCTTGCGCAGCAGTAAAACCCCGAGCAGCGGCATCAGCGTCAATACGGCGACGAAGGCGATAAGGGTGGCGATGAGGCCCGCGGCGCCGAATGTGCGGATCAGATTGGAGTCCGAAAGCAGCAGCGCAACAAACGAAAGGCCAGCCGTCCCGTGGGTCAATACGCAGGCCGGCCCGACAACGAGAATAGCGTTGCGCATCGCCTGGTATTTGGTCTCACCGGCCAGCAGCCGGTCGCGTGCCGCGAACGTCAGCTGCATGCTATCGGAGAAACTGATGACCATGATGAGCGGCGTCATCACGTTGAGGAACATGTTGAGCCGGAAATCGAGCCAGCCGAGACAGCCAAGCGCCAGCAGGATGGCGATCAGCGGCGGGCCGGCCGCCATGACCATGAAAGATACGTGGCGGAAAAACAGGATGGCGATCAGGCAACCGGCGATGAAACCAATGGCGTTGTAGATCAGCCGGTCGCGCTCGACGGCATTGCGGATTTCGAGCTGCATCACCGGCACGCCGGAGAGCTGGCCCTTGAGCCCGGTTCCCGCCAGATCGTCATCGACGGTCTTGCGGACCTCACTGATGGTGTTGCTCAGCCCCTTGCCCTCGATGAGGGCTGGCTCGAGCGCGAGGACGAAGAGGGCAAGCTCGCCATCCTCCGACAACAGTTTGCCGCGAATGATCTCGTTGGTCTTCACCCGCGCGATCAGCTTGTCGTATTCGGCGCCTTCCGGGAGCTCCTCGGGAAAAAGGGGCGCGGGGATCAGCCCGTTTTCAGACGGCTGCCGCGCCGAGAACAGCGAAATGAGGCCCTTGGCGCCGTCAATCAACTGCAAGTCGGTGACAAGGTCGCGCAGTTTCTCCAGCGATTGCCGCGCCAACAGCGTCTTGCCTTCGACGACGACAAGCACGTCGAACTCGCTGGAGGGAAAGCGGCGCGACACCTCTTCGTATTGTTTGAACTCGGCGGTGTCCGAACGAAACAACTGGCTGAGCGAGTCGTCGACCTTTAGCCGCGTCACGCCGAACGCCGCCGCCACCGAAAGCGCGATGACGATTAGCGTGGCGATCAGCGGGAAGCGGAGGGAGATCAGCCCAATGCGCTCAAGACCGAAGGCGATCTGGTGTGGCTTGCTCTGACGCGATGGAACGGGACCGCCGGCGGCATCACCCTTACGCTTATCAACCGGTCCGGAAGACACGGACTTCTCCCAAGCATTCATGCGCGCTCTACATGAAGCCTTTCTGTGCGGAGCGTCAATGCTTCGGGGGCGCCGTTAGCGATGGATCAGCGTGCCGGCGCCATGGTCGGTGAAAAGCTCGAGCAACACCGCATGCGGCACCTGGCCGTCGAGAATAACGACGCCTTCGACACCTTGATCCAGCGCATCGATGCAGGTCTCGACCTTCGGTATCATGCCGCCTGAAATGGTGCCGTTGCCGATCAGCCGCCGCGCTTCATCGACGGAAAGCTCGCTGATCAGCGATTTCGATTTATCGAGCACGCCCGCCACGTCGGTGAGCATGAGCAGGCGCTTGGCCTTCAGCGCGCCGGCAATGCAGCCGGCGAAGGTGTCGGCATTCATGTTGTAAGTCTGGCCATTCGCCGAGGCGGCGATCGGCGCCAGCACAGGAATAAGCTCGCGGCCGAGGATCTGCTGCAGGACGGTGATATCCACCTTGTCGGGTTCGCCGACAAAACCGAAGTCCACCATTTTTCCGGTCTTGGAATCCGGATCGGCGACATGGCGGGCGATCTTTCGCGCCACCACCATGTTGCCGTCCTTGCCGCTCAAGCCCACAGCCTTGCCGCCGGCTCCATTGATGAAGCTGACGATCTGTTTGTTGATGGAGCCGGCAAGCACCATCTCGACAATCTCGATGGTGGCGGCGTCGGTGATCCGCAGGCCGTCGGCGAATTTCGATTTGATGCCGAGCCGGTTCAGCATGGCCTCGATCTGCGGCCCGCCGCCGTGAACCACGACCGGGTTGATGGCGGTCTGCTCCAGCAGCACCACGTCGCGGGCAAAATCCCGCGCGGTCTGTTCCTGGCCCATGGCATGGCCGCCGTATTTTATGACGACGGTTTGCTCGTCGTAATGCTGCATATGCGGCAGCGCTTCCGACAAGATGCGGGCCTGGTCATGCGGGCTCACAGTCATCGAGTGAATTCCTCTCCGGTCGGGCTCTTATTAGCGGCCATGCGCGCTGGGCGAAAGGGGCGAAAGCGCTGGCTCAGCCTCTCTCCGCCAACAGCCGCGCGATAGCGCCGCGAAGCTCGGGAATCCCGGCGCCGGTCTCCGCCGAGGTCGCGATCACGTCGGGGAAGGCGGCCGCGCGTCTGGCGATCGCCCCCTGGACCTCGGCGATGCGGGTTTCCAGCTCCGCCTGGGGTACCTGATCGGCCTTGGTGAGCACGATCTGGTGGCTCATCGCGGCTTCGCCGAGGGTTTTGAAAACGTCATCGTCGGCGGGTTTCAAGCCGTGACGGGCGTCGATCAGCACATAGACACGCGCGAGATTGGCGCGGCCTTGCAGATAGGCATGGATCAACTCGGTCCAGGCCGCCACTTTGGTCTTCGATACCGCGGCGTAACCGTAGCCGGGCATATCGACAATGGTGAGCTTTCCCTCGCCGTTGAAGAAGATGAGCTCCTGTGTGCGACCCGGCGTATTCGAGGTGCGCGCCAGGGCCTTGCGGCCGGTGAGTGCGTTGATCAGGCTCGACTTGCCGACGTTGGAGCGCCCCGCGAAGGCGATCTCGATCCCCTTCATCGGCGGCAACGAGGCCAGCGAGCTTGCTGCCCAGTGAAAGCTCCACTGGCCGGCGAATAATCTGCGGCCCGTGTCGAGCTCTTCGGCGGTGAGGGCGGATGTGGTCATGGCGGTGGTGCCATGACGTCCTCACCCGTCCTTCTTCTTGATAAAGAGGGAAATGAGGCCGTCCCAGGCGCTTTTGAGATTATCCAATAGCTCGATCTTGGCGCCGTGCTTGCGCATGATCACGCTCTGCTGCAGGACCGAGAGCGTGTTATTCCAAGCCCAGTAGATGACCAGCCCGGCGGGAAAACTCGCCAGCATGAAGGTGAAAATCACCGGCATCCAGTCGAAGATCATCTTCTGCGTCGGGTCGGGCGGCGCCGGATTGAGCTTCATCTGGAACCACATGGTCACGCCCATGATCAGCGGCCAGGCGCCGAGCAGGAGGAAGGGACCGATTAAAGGAATGTGGGTGGGATCCCACGGAATCAATCCGAACAAGTTGAACAAGTTGGTCGGGTCGGGCGCTGAAAGGTCCTTGATCCAGCCAAAGAACGGCGCGTGGCGCATTTCGATGGTGACGAACAGAACCTTGTAGAGCGAGAAGAAGACCGGGATCTGAATGATCACCGGCAGGCAGCCGGCAAGCGGATTGATTTTCTCTTTCTTGTAGAGATCCATCATCGCCTGTTGCTGCTTCGTCTTGTCGTCGCCGTAGCGCTCTTTGATTTCCACCATTTTCGGCTGCACGGCCTTCATCTTCGCCATCGAGGCGTAGGACTTGTTGGCGAGCGGGAAAAATATGATCTTGACCAATACGGTGACCGCCAGGATCGCCAGTCCGAAATTGCCGAGAAGCTTGAACAGGTAATCGATCGCCCAGAACATCGGCTTGGTGATGAAGTAAAACCATCCCCAGTCGATCAACAATTCGAACCGGTTAAGGCCGAGCCGTTGGTCGTAGTCGTTGATGACCGTCACTTCTTTCGCGCCGGCGAATAGCCGCGCATTCACCGAACTGGTGGCCCCGGCGGCGACCGTCTGCGGATCGAGCAGGTAATCGGTCTGATAGGTCTTCAGATTCCCGAGCGTGCCGGCGGAAAACCGCGCATGCAGGTGAGCGGAGGCATCGGGCAACAGCGCCGCCGCCCAATATTTGTCGGTGATGCCGAACCAGCCGTTGGTGACGTCGAACGGTATCGTCTTTTTATCGTCGATGGATTTGTAGGTGATTTCCTGCAAGCCTTGGTCGCCGAGGACGCCGATGAGGCCCTCGTGCAGAATGTAATACCCAAGCGTTGGCGGCGCTCCATGGCGGGAGATCAGGGCGTAGGGATAGAGCGTGACCGGCGCGGAGCCTTTGTTCGCCACTTCATCCTTGATGGTGAAGACATACTTCTCGTCGACCGCGACGCTGCGGCGGAACTGAAGCCCGTCGCCATTGTCGAAAACCAGAGCCACAGGATGAGTGACACTGAGCGCACCGGAACCTTCCTGGCGCCATTCCGTATCCGGACCCGGCAATTTTACCGACGAGCCTGCCGCTCCCACCCACCCGAATTCGGCATAAAAAGGCTCCGGGCTGCCCGACGGTGACAGCAGCACGATCGCCGGCGACGTCGGATCGACAGTCTCGCGATATTTGATCAGCGAAATGTCATCGATGCGTCCGCCCTTGAGCGCAATCGAACCCTGAAGATTGGGCGTATCGACCGGAATACGCGGCGATGCGGCGATCACGGCGGCGCGGGAAAGCGGCTGGTTTGGCGCTGTCGCGCTCGGTTGGCCCGGAGGCTGCGGCGCGCCTCCCGGTGGAGCGATGCCCTGTGCCGGCTGCTGCGGCGCCGTTCCCGGCTGCACTGGCGTTTGATTTTGCCCGCCGGGAGCCGGAGTCGGCTGGGCGTGTTCCTGCGCCTGTTGCTGCGCAATTTGCCGCTGCTTCTCCATCTGCGGCATGCCGATGAAATATTGCCATACGATCAGCACAAGCCCGGACAGCACGATGGCAAGGATAGTGTTCTTCTGATCACTCATCGCAAATTCTTTCGATCACCTGGAAGGTGCCGTAAAACCGGTCGGCATGCGAAAATCACTTGCTGCGTCCTTCACCCAAGCGGCGAAAAGCTCCCTTGAAATCTTCGACCAATTGCTCGAACGGTACATGGAGTCCGGCACGCCGGCCGATCAGCACGTAATCGTGTCCGGGGCGCATCATTCCAGCTGGGGCAAGCCGTACGATTTCCCGCAGCCGGCGCCGGACGCGATTGCGCACCACCGCGTTTCCAACCTTTTTCGAGACCGTGAAGCCCACGCGCGCCGGTCCGTCTGCGCGCCGGTCACGCGCCTGCAGCACGAAAGCCTTGGCCGGTATCTTGGTCGCGGTCGCCGCGGCCAGGAAATCCGCCCTTTGCCTCAATCGTTCCATGGGAACAACACGCGCCGTTTCGGCGCCGGCTTCACGCGCTAAGCTTCTTGCGACCGCGCGCACGCCGCGCCGCAATCACTTTGCGGCCGCCGGTGGTCGCCATCCGCGCGCGATAACCATGACGGCGCTTGCGCACGAGCTTGCTCGGTTGATAGGTCCGCTTCACGAATCTTCTCCGCTGGTCGCGGCATGTCGCCGATAGGTGGGAACGTGCGGCGCCTGGCCTAACTAATGCCGGCGCACCCGGAGTTCCAGGCCGGCGCGGCAGTTACGCGGCTTATAAGGGAGGCTGCCCGTGCTCGTCAATGCGACGAGCCACCCACTTATGCCATGGCGAAGGCTGGGCGGCGCTCACGAAGCGGTCAGACGGCTTCGCTGCTGCGGACGCTGGTGTATAGATCATGCCCCATTTTGACGCGGTGCGTTTGATTGCGAAGAGGGACTATGAGTGAGCTGCTGACACCCGACATTTGCGTCATCGGCGCCGGCGTGGGCGGCCTGGCGGTAGCGGCCACGGCAGTTGCTTTCGGCGTGCCCGTGGTGCTGGTCGAAAAGGCCGAGATGGGTGGAGAACACCTCACCGGCGCCGTGCCGTTGAAGGTGCTCCTCGCCGCCGCCAAACATGTGGAAGGGCTGCGCCAAGCCTCACCCTTCGGAGTGATCGCACCGCGGCTAAAGGTCAATTTCGAAAAGATCAATGACCACATCCGCGGCGTCATCGCCGCCGTTGCGCCCAACGATTCAGCCGAGCGATTTGCCGGGCTTGGCGTGCGGGTCATCAAGGGAACTGCCCGCTTCAAGGATCACCGCACCGTCACGGTTGGCGACGGCATCGAGATCAAGGCGCGCCGCTTTGTCATCGCCAGCGGTTCGCGGCCAGGGATTCCACAAATTCCGGGCTTGGCGGACGCGCCCTATTTCACCAGCGAGACCGTATTCGATCTTTCATCCTGTCCGAAACACCTCATTGTCATCGGCGCTGGCCCGACCGGTCTTGAATTGGCGCAGGCGTTCGGTCGGCTGGGAGCGGCGGTGACCGTGCTGGACGCGGCGAAGCCGCTCGCGGGGGAGGATCCGGAATGCGCGGCGATTGTGCTGGATCAGCTTGCGCGCGAAGGCGTAACGGTCCGCGCCGGCGCCGAGATCGTCCAGGTCCATCGTACTAAAGCAAAAGTCCAGCTTCTCCTGCGCACCGCGGAAGGCGAAGAAAAAATCGAAGGCAGCCATTTACTGATCGCGGCGGAGCGGGTGCCAAACATCGAGGACCTCGATCTCGCCGCCGCCGGAATCAATCCCGGGGCCGGCGGCATCGTCGTCGACAAGAATCTAAAGACCACCAACAAGAAGGTCTATGCCATCGGTTCCGTGACGGATGGTGGTCTCGATACCACTCACGCCGCCATCGACCATGCCGGCTGCGTCATTCGCAACGCGCTGTTGCGTATGCCGGTGAGAGTGAAGGCGAACGAGATTCCGCGCGTCACTTACACCGCCCCCGAACTGGCCCATGTCGGTTGGACGGAAGCCGAGGCGAGACAACGCCGCGTCGCTTTCCGTGTCCTACGCTGGCCCTATCGCGAGAACGATCGCGCCCAGGCGGAGCGGCAAACGCAGGGACACATCAAGGTGATAACCACCAAGGGAGGGAAAATCCTCGGCGCCACCATTGTCGGAGCCGAGGCGGGCGAGTTGATCACGGCCTGGACGCTCGCGATCAGCCAGGGAATGAACATCCGTGCCTTCGCCAGTCTCATTGTGCCTCATCCGACATACGGCGGGATCGGCAAGCAAGCCGCGCTCACCTATTTCGCTTCGAAATTAGGCAGTCCGTGGCTCCGCCCCGTCATAGCAGCATTGCGTCTTCTTGGTTGAGCGGTAGCGCTCCATGTCGTAAAAGCGGTGCAGATGGTCGACAGCGCCGCCGCTGAGGAAATGTCGCGCTCGCGCAGGCCTTTTCTGGGTTTGTCGGGCAAGCTCCTCGTTCTCACGGTTTTGTTCGTGATGATCGCGGAGGTGCTGATCTATGTGCCCTTGATCGCCAGCTTCCGGCTGAATTGGCTGAGCGATCGCCTGGCCTCCGCCCAAACAGCCGCATTGGTCCTCGACGTTGCGCCGAGCGGAATGGTCCCCGAGAGCCTAGCGCGGCAGATATTGGACAGTATTGGTGCCAAGGCCGTGGCCTTGAAGAAGGGAAATCAGCGGCGTCTTCTTGCCCTGTCCGACGTGCCGCCCGTGGTCACTGATGACATCGACATGCGGGCGGTTTCTTACTTCAATGCCATCATCGATGCCTTCGCCACGTTACTTTGCTCCGACGATGACGTGATGCGCGTCGTCGGACCGGCGCCGTCGGGCAGCGACTTCCTGGAAATCGTCATCGACGAGGCGCCTTTGCGCGCGGCCATGCTGCGCTTTTCGGTCAATATACTTTTATTGTCTTTGCTGATTTCCGGGATCACGGCGGCGCTGGTCTATCTCGCCTTGCACTATCTGTTTGTGCGGCCGATGCGGCGCATCACCTCCAACGTGACCGCATTCCGGGAAGATCCGGAAAATCCCACGCGCATTATCGTTCCCTCCGCGCGCCACGACGAAATCGGCACCGCGGAGCGCGAACTCGCGGCGATGGAACGCGATCTTACCTCGATGCTGCATCAGAAAAGCCGGCTCGCCGCGCTTGGCCTCGCCGTCTCCAAGATCAATCATGATTTACGCAATTTGCTGACCTCGGCGCAGCTACTGTCCGATCAGCTCACGAGTGTTCCCGATGCAAGGGTGCAGCGCTTCGCGCCGAAGCTGATGCGTGCGCTCGAACGCGCCATCGCGTTTTGTGAATCCACCTTGTCTTATGGAAGCGTGCAGGAGCCCGCGCCCGACCGCAGGCCCATTCTGCTCGAGCCGCTTGTCGCCGAGGTGTATGAGACGCTGGGCCTCGCGCCCGATGCTCCCATCCGCTGGATCAGCGCCGTCGAGCGCGGCCTCATGGTGGACGCCGACCGCGACCAGCTATTCCGCATTCTGCTCAATTTGGCGCGCAACGCCGTCCATGCCCTCGAAAGCCGGGCGACGAGAGATCCGGGCCGCGATCAAATTCGGATTACTGGCCGCCGCGAGGGCGCGGTCGTCGTCATCGAAGTGTCCGACACGGGCCCCGGCGTGCCGGAACGCACGCGCGCCCACCTGTTCGAAGCCTTCCACGGTTCCACCCATAGCGGCGGAGCCGGCCTCGGGCTCGCGATTGCGGCGGAGCTTGTGCGCGCCCATGGCGGCGAAATCCGTCTGGTCGAAGGCACAATCGGCGCGACCTTCCACATCATCATTCCGGACAGAACGGTCGAGCTCAATGCTCACCGCAGCGCGCAGCGGGCGTAACTGGAATTCGGCCGCCGCGCGAATGTTCGTATCAAGGGAGCGGCCGCAAGACGCCGCAGGTCCAACATGATCACGCCGGTTTCAATTCTGGCACTCGCAACCGCGGTGCCGCCACACCTGCTCGAACAGGCGCGCGTGGCGGAGCGGATGCAAAGCGTTTTCGCGCGGTTGTTTAGCCGCTATCCCGGCCTAGCCGACGTATTCACCAACGCGGGCATCGAGCGACGGCATTCCGTGCGCCCGCTCGATTGGTTCGATGCGCCGCATGATTGGAGCGAACGGACGGAAGCCTATCTGGACGGTGCCGATGCCTTGTTCGTGCAAGCCACGGAAGCGGCGCTGATGCGTGCCGGGATTTCGGCCCGGGATGTCGACGTCATCGTCACGGTGTCCTCGACCGGCATCGCCACGCCGAGCCTGGAGGCGCGAGTAGGCCGCCAACTCGGCTTCCGGCCGGACGTGAGCCGGATTCCGGTATTCGGGCTTGGCTGCGCCGGCGGCGTTTCCGGACTTAGCATCGCAGCGCGGCTGGCGCGCGCTGAGCCGGGCGACATTGTGCTTGTCGTCGTGGTCGAGCTTTGCACGCTCGCGTTCCGCCGTGATCGCGGCAGCAAGGCGGATGTGATCGCCACCGCCTTGTTCGGCGACGGCGCCGCGGCGGTGTTGATGCGCGCCGGCGGCGAGCCGTCGAGGCTCCGCATCGGCGCGACGCGCGAACACATGTGGCCGGGAACGCTTGACGTCATGGGCTGGTCGGTCGATCCGATTGGCTTCGGCGTGGTGCTGTCGCGCTCGCTCCCGCGTTTCGTGGAGGAGCGTCTGGCGGCTCCGGCGCGCCGATTTGTCAAGGAGGCGGGGCTTAACGGCGCCACGCGATTTATCTGTCATCCAGGTGGCACCAAAGTGCTCGCGGCGGTGGAGGCGGCGCTGGAACTCGATCCTGGCACCCTCGACGACGAACGCGAGGTATTGCGGGATTTCGGCAATATGTCGGCGCCCACCGTGCTGTTCGTGCTCGAACGCGCACTGACGCGTGGGCTTTCCGGCCCGGCCGTGCTCTCCGCGCTGGGTCCCGGCTTTACCGCGAGCTTTCTCGCGATTGAGGCGGGCGATGGGTGAGGGCGCCTTCCTCATAGCCTTCATTGTCGTGCAGCGTCTCGCCGAGCTTTTGCTGGCGCGGCGGAATACGGCGCGCTTGCTCATTGCGGGCGGCATCGAAACCGGCCGCTCGCACTATCCATGGATGGTCGCGCTCCATGCGGCATGGCTTGTGGCGCTATGGCTCTACGGCCGTGATCGCCCGGTTGATCCAATCCTGCTTGCCGTTTTCGTTTTGCTTCAAGCCGGCCGCATTTGGGTGATCGCCAGCCTCGGACGGCGCTGGACCACGCGCGTCATCGTCATGCCGGGCGAGAATCTTGTTTCCCGTGGTCCCTATCGCTGGCTGCGGCATCCGAACTACGTCATCGTCGCGCTGGAGATTGCCGTCGTTCCGCTCGCGCTCGGCTTGCCCGTTCTTGCGCTCATATTCACGCTCCTCAACGCGGCGGTTCTCTATCAGCGCATCCGCGTCGAGAATGCGGCCCTCGACCGGGCGGAAGACGGCCGCGCAAATGGTCAAACCCTTGCCAATGAAACGTGAAGGCTATAGCTATCGCCGCTTCCGCCAGGGACCAAAATCCCGCCGTTGGCACGGCGCCCGTAGCTCAGCTGGATAGAGCACCAGACTACGAATCTGGGGGTCGGGAGTTCGAATCTCTCCGGGCGCGCCAACCGAGCTCTATTTACCGAAGAGCGGCAGCTTCATCAGATCCTGAAACAAGTCCGAGAGGGCGTGCTGGACAAGCTTTGTCGCCGCCGCCAGCGCAAGCTCCGCCGTTTCGTGACCTTCCTGCGCGGCTGCTTGCCTTTGGATTGCCTTCCTTAGTTTCGCGCGCAGCTCCTTGATGACCTCGGTGCCGGCGTCCTCTTGCTCTGCTTGATGGACGTCATGGTTCGCGGCTTTTACGTCCTTGTTGGCGTTTTTCAAATCCGCGTCTGCTTGCGCTTCCGCCGCCTTGGCTTTGGCGTAGGCCTCCATCGCCATCTCGACTTCTTTTGCATCGACGACCAGCTGGCTATTTCCCATCTTTGCTTCCTCCGGCGTCTTGCCCGTTTTTAACTTATGGCATTCAATCTACTCAAACGAGCAGTCTATCTCAAATGCGCCTACAATGGCCGGAAGCAGTTTCTTTAGAGAAGCATTGTGAGAGCCTCATCCGTTTGCGAGAGGAAATGCCATGCCTGATCTCCCGTCTACATTTTACCAGCCGCGTAATGGTCCCAAGACCAGTAGTCGAGAAATTCTCAGGACGCCCTACACGCCGGGTTGGGCCAAATCCCCTTGGAATCGGGAAGAGGCGCGCCGAAACGGAGAGCCCGTTGAAATACCGGCCGGGCAGGAAATCGAAACGGTAACGTTTAGGAGCTGCGCCTATAGTTCCGCGGTGATGCTGGAAATCCTCATCAACGGATGCGGCTGGTACAAGGCGACCGAAACCTGCGAAACTACCACCGAGGTCACGTGGCTGAATTGGAAGCCGGGACAAGATAAGTCGATGGACACGAGGTTGTCGGACAAAGTGGAGACGACCGTCTATCTGCTCGTATGCCCCGACGGCAGCGTAAAAGTCTCTTCGGCCGCCGGCCCCAAAAGATTCTCAATCCCCGATGAGCTACTTGGGGCGACATCTCACGCCTTTACCTCCCCCGGAGGCACGGTCAAAGACGAGACCACTTTTTGGAAGTTTCAGCCGCCCGCCGTCGACAGGGACGAGTGTTGGGTGGTGGCGACTTATGTGCTGATGGTTCGAACCACGACAATTGTGTCGCCCGGCGGCGCGCAAGTTAACCCGGCCAATTCGGAGTTCGTGCCGAGAACGACCCGGGAGTTCTATTTCAACAAATGCGCCGAGACAGCAAAGGACGAGGTGCCTGCGCCCATGATGACGCCGCCAAAGAGCGGTGAGAATGCTGCGCCGCCATCCAACAAGCCTTCGAGGTGAGGGAACCCTATATCGGCGCGTCACTTATGCGAGTGCGCTCAAATGGGTATGTGAAGTCATGGAAATCTCCGCCACGCAAAATGCCTTGATGTATTTCGTGCTGCCGCTTTGGCTCGTGGCTGGATTCGCGGATTACCTCTGCCACCGTGCCGCCAACATCGAAGGCACCAGCGGCGTGAAGGAAACTTTGCTTCACCTTTTACAGTTCGCCGAAATGGCCGTGCCGACGCTGGCGGCGATGTTTCTGCAGATCAATGCTCTGATCATTCTCGTCATGATCGTATGCCTGATCCTGCATGAAGCCACCGCGATCTGGGACGTGAGCTACGCCAACAAGACTCGCGAGGTGGCGCCGATCGAACAGCATGTGCATAGCTTTCTCGAAATGCTGCCGTTGATGGGATTGGTGCTGGTGGTCGTGCTGCATTGGGGGCAATTCTTGGCGCTCTTTGGCCTCGGCAGCGAGCGCGCGCAGTTTGTTATCGCGGCAAAGCAGCCGCCACTGCCGTTGACGTATATTGTCGTCATGCTGTCGCTGATTTTCCTTTTCGATGTCTTGCCCTACTTCGAAGAACTGCTGCGCGGCTTGCGGCACCGGCGTCATCGGCAGGGTTCGGCGGTTCGGGTGGCGAAAGATTCCTGAATTTGGATCGCGCGGCTGGCGCGCGCCGGGGCTGCGTGGCCTCAAATAGCGGAACTATTGCAAAAATTCCGGGTTGTCTTGCGACCCTTGGAGGGCCTATTCGTGAACGTCGGCGACGAACAAACAGTGTCATTGTGGATGGACACGGATGTCCTCCCCAAGGCTCCAGCCCTGCGGCGTAATGAAAAGGCGGATACCGTCGTCGTCGGTTCGGGAATTGCCGGACTATCGACCGCCTATGAATTGGCCGAGCGCGGCCATGATGTCGTGGTCTTGGATCGCGGCGCCATCGCCAAGGGAATGACATCGCGGACGACGGCGCATCTGACTTCCCTGTCGGACGACTCCTTTGATGCGCTCATCAAGATGCGCGGCCTTGAAGGCGCGAAAATCTTTTACCAAAGCCATTCCGCCGCCATCGACCGCATCGAGGCGATCCAGCGTGACCGCTCCATTGCCTGCAATTTCCGCCGCGTTGATGGATATCTATTTCCCGCGCTGGGACACGACGCTTCCGAACTCGATCCAGAGCTCGACGCCGGCCGGAAAATCGGCGTGGAAATGGAAGATGCGCGGGGCTTGCCGTTCAAGGGACTGAGCGACACGCGCTGCCTGCGCTATCTCAACCAAGGCACCTTTCATCCGCTGAAATATCTTCGCGGTGTTGCCGCCGCCATTCAAGACCACGGCGGCCGGATTTACGCGAACACCACGGTGGAGAAGGTAGAGGAAGACGAGGATGGCGTTATGGTTTCGACGGCCGGAGGCAAGTCGGTGCGGGCAAGGTTTGCTGTCGTTGCCACCAACTCGCCGATCATCGACCGCCTCACGATCCACACCAAACAGGCGCCGTACCGAACCTATGCCATGGCGTTTACCATCCCGCGCGGCACGATTGGTGATGCGCTCTATTGGGATACGTTGGACGAGTATCACTATGTCCGTTTGCAGCCGGGCCCGGGAACTACCGATTATTTGATCGTCGGCGGCGCCGATCATAAGACCGGTGAAGCCGACGATGCGCCGGCGAGGTTCGATGAGATCGAGGCATGGATTCGGCAACTCGTCCCGGACCTCGGACGCGAGGTGCATCGCTGGTCCGGCCAAGTCCTGGACCCGATTGATTACGCAGCTTTCATAGGCCTCAATCCAGGCAACGACCGCATTTACATCGCCACGGGAGATTCCGGCCAGGGGATGACGCCGTGCGTCATCGCCAGCATTTTGCTTTCCGACCTCATCGTGAAGGGCGAAAATCCGTGGTCGGAATTTTACGATCCGTCGCGCAAGACTCCGAGCGGAATAAAAAATTTCATCGTCGAGAACGCCACGGTCTTGAAGAATTTCGCCGAATATATCGCACCGGGCGAGCTTGCTTCAGTTAAAGAGCTCAAGCCGGGCCAGGGAGCGATCATCCGCGATGGTCTGAGAAAAATCGCGGCCTATCGCGACGATAAAGGCAAGCTGCACAAATGCTCTGCGGTCTGCACGCATGTCGGCTGCCATATCTCTTGGAATTCGCTCGAACGGTGCTGGGATTGTCCCTGTCACGGATCGCAGTTCGCCATCGATGGGACGGTGCTCAACGGACCGGCGATCGCGCCGCTGGAGAAGTTATAACGCGGGTAAGCACACCGGAATGTAACCATAATATCCACCGCGCATCCCTGGAGCGGGCGGAGTTCTTACCCATATTTTCGAGAAGAGATTTGCCGCGCGATACGCTGTCTCGCGCCCCGGTGCCGGTTCTGCTAGGGGAGGGGAATGACTGATTCAGTTAAAGCCAGTCGAAGACGGGGAATGAGGAAGCTGCGCGTCCTCGCGCGGTTCTTCCAGGAAAGAGTCAGCTGGTATTGGATTGGGTTTCTCCTCAGCATGACAGTCATCACCGTCGCGGTGGTGGTGCTCTACCATATCCTTCAGGACATCGACGTTGACGACACCATCGCTGCCATCCGGGCGACGGAATTCAGCGACATTTTTCTTGCCGCATTATTCGTCGCCGCCGGTTATTTCACCCTCACTTTCTATGATCTGTTCGCGTTGCGCGCGATAGGCCGTCCCGACGTGCCTTATCGCGTCGCCGCGCTCACCGGATTCACCAGCTATTCGATCGGTCACAATATCGGCGCCAGCGTCTTCACGGCTGGCGCCGTGCGTTATCGCATCTACTCGGCTTACGGTCTTGGCGCGGTTGAGGTCGCGAAGATCTGCTTCATCGCCGGCCTCACCTTCTGGCTGGGCAACGCCACCGTTCTCGGCCTCGGCATCGCCTATGTACCGCAAGCGGCGAGTGCGATCGATCAATTGCCGGCCTGGGTCAACCGTGGTCTTGCGATCCTGACGCTGATGATATTGGCCTCTTACGTGATCTGGATTTGGCGGCGTCCGCGCGTGATCGGCCGCAGCCAATGGCAGATCACGCTCCCGGACGGGCCATCGACGCTGTTGCAGATCGGGATCGGGATCATCGATCTCTCCTGCTGCGCGCTCGCCATGTATATGCTGGTGCCCGACGATCCAAACATCGGCTTCGTTACCCTGGCGGTGATCTTCGTCTCGGCCACGCTGCTTGGCTTCGCCAGCCACTCGCCGGGCGGTCTTGGCGTCTTCGACGCCGCCATGCTGGTCGCGCTATGGCAGTTTGAGAAAGAAGATCTGCTCGCCGGCCTGCTGCTATTCCGGCTGCTCTACTACATCGTGCCCTTCGTGCTGTCGCTTGCGATCCTCGGCGGACGCGAATTGATGTTGAGCCTGCGACTGCCCGCGCCGGCTACGCGGCCCGCGATCCCGCCGACGGCGGAAGTCGAGGCGGTCAAGCGCAAGACCGATGTGGCCTAAAAAGCTCGTCTCCCTGCCGCCGAATCCGCTATCAAGGCATTCGCAAGGTGTAGCAGGAGCACGAAATGAGGTTCGTTCGTTCAATCTTGGTATGTGCCGCTCTCGCCAGCTTATTGGGCATGGCCGCGGCGCGAGCGGAGACCGATAAGGAGCGAAAAGAGGATCTCGTCACGCTTTACCTGATGTCGGTCGCCGCCGAGCGTTGCGGCTTTCCCATGACCGCCAAACAGGCCGCCATGGTCGATCGGGCGGAAAAGCTGCTCGCCGAACGCCTGAGGCTCAGGGAAGACCAGACCGACGAGGTCTACTCCGATGCCGATGTTGCTTTCGAGAAGGAAGGACCGAAGGTCTGCGATCGGAACGGCGGCTTTGCCAAGCTTTATAATGAGACGTTGCAAAAGCTCGTCGGCCCATAGATGTCGCGGCGGGCTGCCTTGGTCGTGAATCGGCCGGGTGTGACGATTTTGCTCGGACGCTGCCTAAACAGTGTGCTACCCGTAAGGTAATCGGGGGCTCCAACCGCGCGGTGTTCTAACCAAACCGGCACGAGTGGGTCTTCCAAAAAACTTAAAATACCAAGTTGTTGCTGTGCGCTCGGCGAAGGCCAGCGACCCGGGGGGGCAAGTCTTGTCCAAGATCATCACGCGGCTTTTGCCGCTTACTTTGCTGTTGCCATTTTTTTCGATTAGCGCCGGCGCACAGCAGCAGCCTGATCGTCCGCCAATATTGAATCTGGGCAACGCGGTGGTCAGCGGCTTTTCCGGGACACTGGCCCCCGATCCGGCGAGACGGCTTCCGCCGAACAAGACAATTATCGACCTTACTTTCATTAATCCCGACGCGCCGTCCGCGCGCATCATCGATATTAAAAACCCGGGTTTCGTCTGGGACGGCCGCGTGTGGGCGGCGCCCAAGCCGCTCAATGTGCTGGCAAAAGACGTCGGCCAGGTATTCGCCATCGCGCTCGACGACGATCAATTCGCCCCCAACATTTATCTCGGCGCCACCTCCATCTTTGGACTGAACATAGTCACCCGCGGCGCGGACGGCCTGCCCGAACGCAAGAAAAAGGGCCTGCCGGGGGCCGTATGGATGAAGGGGCAATTCGGTCTCGATCTGCAGGGCGGACCGGGAAGCCTGTACAAAGTCGATGGCCGCACCGGCATTCCGATCCTGTTCGCCAACGTCATGCTCGATGGCGTGCCAAATCCAGGGCCGGGCCTGGGCAACATCGCCTACGATTCCGCGCATAAGCAGTTATTCGTGTCGGATCTCTATACCGGCATGATCCATCGCTTCGCCATCCTCGATGGCAGCGAACCCGGCGCTCCCTACGATCACGGTGTCACTGGCCGCACGGCTGCGAACATGCCGCCGGCGCCATTCAGCCCGGCGAACCGGCTCAACATCACCAACGCACGATTTGATTCCGAGAACCCGGATACCTGGGGCTTCGCTCCGCCGGAGCGTTCGGTATGGGGCCTTGCCGTCCATGAAGGGCGGCTGTTTTATTCCGCGCGGAACGGGTCGACGACCGAAGGTCCGCAAATCTGGTCGGTCGGCATCATGCTGGACGGCAGCTTCGCTGCCGATCCGCACTGGGAGCTCGACGTTCCGGCGCAGCCGGGTCCCTATTCGGTTTCCGACATCGCCTTTTCGCAAAAGGGCGCGATGATCCTGGCGCAGCGCGCACCGATCGCCGCGAGCTATGATTATTTGGCCTTCACCAAGCCGGCCGAGCCGCGGGTGTTGCGCTATTGGCTGGAAAACCCCGACGACCCGAACACGCCGAGCCGCTGGATAGCGGTGCCTGAGGAATATGCCGTCGGCTTTGCCGGTAATTACCGCAACACCAATGGCGGCGTGGCCCTGGGCTATGGCTATGACCAGCTCGGCAGGGGCAGCACCACCTCCTGCGAATTCGTCCTGTGGACCACGGCGCAAAACATGCGCAATGCCCCGCCGCTACAGCAACAGCTCCTGCCCGGCGGCCCGCTGGTGTTGCATGGAATTCACGCCGTCCCCGCTGGGCCGGTGCGTAACTTCAACGAGCCGCCGTGGACTAGCTACTCCGTCGACTATGACGACCGGCCCGACAATGCCGCCGCATTGGGTCACATGGGCAGCGTGCGGATTCTCACCGCGCCTTGCACCGGAGCCGTGGCGGCCTATGGCGGCCCCGGCTATGCGTCGAACCCGCCTTACATCAGCGGTGGAGGCGGAAGTGGCGGCGGCGATGGCTGCGTCGGACCGAATTGCAATCCATGCGTCGGCCCGAACTGCAATCCATGTCCCTTCCCGCTGAATCCGGACGGCTCCTGCGGACCGACGACAACTAAAGCCTGTTTCGCGAGCACCGGCACATTCGACTGTATCGGCGGGCGTTGGGTCTATCGGTTGACGGTCACGGGCTCCGGCGGCATCGGCATCAATACCGTATCCGCCGTCTCGCTGACCCCCGGGATTACGATTCCCGGCGGACAATTCCCGCTGAACCCGGCGAGTATCCCGGTGAACGGAGCGCCGGGATCAAGCGCCGTCATCGAAATCTGCGCTTTCAATGCGGCCGCCGCTGCGAGCGGCAGGCCCTACGATTGCTGCCGCACCAAGGTGACGGTGGCGATCCCTAATCGCGTCTGCGTGGCGGTGCGGCCATGAGCAACCGATCGAAGGTCCCGTCACAAGGTCGCGCGAAAATGACAATGTATAACCAGGCCAAAGCGACCCTCTTCGCAATCGGCGGCGAGGTAGTGGCGTTCTCGCTTTTACTCCTGTCGCTTTCGGCGGCGGCTTTCGTTGCTCCCGCTTCCGCGCAAAATGCCGATCCGTACCAGTTCAAGAAGGAGGCTTTTAAGCCCGACGGCACGCCCTGGACCGGCCCGGTCCATGTCGGCGACATTATCAACTACGTTCTCTCCTACAAGCCGGGCACGACCAGCTCCGGTCCCGTGACAATCGACGATACACTGTCGCCAAACCTAACCTATGTGGCGCCGACGAAAGCTTCCGATTCCAGTTGGACCTGGAGCAGTTCGCCCTATTCGATAGGCCATCACGAACAATATAAACATCCGGGATTTGGGCCGGGCACCGGCAAGGTGAAGGTCACGGTGACCGGCGTTCCTACTCCGGTTAGTGGAACAGGCGACGGCACTATTCCCATTCCAATTCAAAGCCTGAACAAAGTGTTTGGAGTATTCCATCACGCAGGCAGTCCCGCGGAAGGGAAAATCGATTGTTGGGACCTGACAACTCTGGCGAAATGCGGAACGGCGCAGCCCAACGCAACCAGCGGGTTTCTCAATACGCCTTACACTCCGCAATCTGTGGTTCGCGGAACAACAATTTATTTTGTCGGATATGATGCCACTAATAAGGTTTCAATTGGATGTTTTAACGGTTCGACGCAGACTGCCTGCGCCGCTATTCCGCTCCCGGCCACTGTTACCAACAGGGGGGACTTGGCCGGTCTCGTTGAAGAGAATACGAGCAACACGGCCCGTGTCTTCGCCGCTGTGAAAGACAAAGTGTTTTGTGTGCAGCTTCCGGCGGCTACCACCTGCCCCGGATGGCCAGCAGGCGGCTTCGTCAGCATCACCGCCGCAACTAGTCCCAATTACCCTTCGAACGTGTCGTATGTGTCGATGGAGTATGGCACGTCGCCAACTCGGCTTTACATCCACCACGGCAATGCCGTCATACAGTGTCTTAATATCAATCTACCGACTCCGTGTGCCGGAAGCTGGACGACGGCCGGGACCAAGATCGCCGGCCAAAACGACGGAATCATGCTGAGTTCTCTTCCGCTGTCGGGTTCTTCTGGAGATGGCGGCGTTTGCTTGTGGAAACAGCCTGGCGGCCAGGTGGGCTGCCTGACCAATTTGGGTGCGGCGATCTCGTCGACTCCCGGCAGCGTTTTAAATCCTGCCCTCTCGAGTTTTCGGCTTCCTAATTCCGGTAGAGTCTTTTTTCCAACACATGGCGCCGGCGGACCGAAATGCTTTGATTATTCGGGCAGCACAGGCGGAGCTTGTGCGGGGTTCACCTCGCCTACGCCTCCTCCGAATGGGCTGCAATATGGTTTCGCGCTCGATCCTTCGGATCCTGCAAAATGCATGCTGACATTGGGGGACAGGAACGTCCTGTGGCGTTTCGATTATCACACGGGTGGAATAGCCGGATGCGGAAAGCCACCTGTTACAACACCTGACATCAAAGAGCTCTACTGCAACGGCACGCCGAACCCAGCCACCTTCCAATGGAATTCGATCCGCGTCCTGACGCCCGGCGCTACCGGGACGCTGACGATCATCCAGGGCACCAGCGCACCCATCACGCAGACGGTCAGTTTCGGCACCACGACACCCATGCCGTCGGGCATCGGCCCTGGCTATGGTCCAGTGTCGTTCTCCTACCTGCCAAACTCTGGCTCACCGCTCACCGTCGACCTCGAAATCGGCTACGTTTCCGACAAAAATCCGCAGATCTGCTACCAAACGCGGGTGGATTGCGGCCCCGTCTTCAATGACGCGGTTTTCAAGGGCAGCTTCAACGGCTCGCCGGTCAACGTCTCCCGCAGGGTCGATCTGGGAAAAGTCGAAGGCGCGCAGTGCTCGCCGCCGGAATTCGCCGGTTGCCTCAAGGATATGAAAGTCGAGGTGAAGTGCAATCCGAACGGCACCTACACCGTGGTGCTGAACGGAGCCGGCTTCACCGGCAATGAGATCACGCTGGCCTCGGAGACAGCCGGCGTCACCGTGTCGCCGTCGCAGCAGCCTTGGTCGCCGACCACCACGTGGACATTGGCCGGCGCCACGCCCGGCCAGACGGTCACGCTGACGGCCACAGCCACGCAAGTCGGCGGCGGCACCGCGCCCGACACCGATTTGTGCTGTACCGGCGAGATCAAGATCACTATGCCGGACTGTCCGAAACCGTCGATCGATGTGAAGGTCGACAAGGAGAACACGCCAACCGGCGGGCCGGGCAACGGCTTCAATGTTTGGGTGACCAATGTGGGCTCGCCGATCACGTTCGGGCCCGGCGAACTGATCGTCAAGGACGTCATCCCGCCCGGCTTGACCATCTCCACCCAGAGTTCGCTGAACTGGACTTGCCTGCCGGTCCCCGCGACCGGGCCCGCCACGATAACCTGCACCTATAATCTGGCCGGCTCGCTGGGCACCGGGGCGTCGCTTCTCGATTCCCTCGTCTTCGCCGGGTTCCTCACGATTACGGATCAGCCGCTGAAGAACTGCGCGATCGTTTCCATCGCGGCGCACGTCGGTATCGACACCAATCCGTCGAACGATCAGGCCTGTGTAACAATAACTAAACCCGCGGTCGGATCGCTCGTCGTGAAGAAGGTGGTCGAGTATCAAGGCCCGATCGCGCTACCCACCCTCGTGTTCCCCGTTACCGTCACCTGCGGGGGCCCCACGACCACCGGCAACGTCACCGTGAGCACGCCGCTGACGGTGAACAACATTCCCGTTCCCAATACCTGCACGGTCATAGAGGGGGTATTCCCCACGCCTCCGCCCGGCGTCTGTCCTGGCGGCACCGTGCCTACATGGTCGGCGCCCACCTATACGCCGGCGAGCGTACCTATTACGGCCGGGGCAACCGCCACCATCACGGTGCACAACAGCTTACACTGCGAGAAGATTGTTGTAGGGGACAAGATCGATCTCGCGATTGAGAAAACCGGCGGCACAAGCCCCGTCCCGCAGGTCAATGGCTACGCGTTCCATTTGAAGGTCACGAATGTAGGGTCGCCGTTCACTGGCACCAACGCCATCACGGTGAAGGATGTCGTCCCCGCCGGGATGACATTCAACGCCGCGACGGGGCTCCCGGATTGGACTTGCAATGCGCCTCCCGCGATACCCGCGGGCGGCACGTTGACCTGTACCTATAGCGGCACAGGACCGACCACATCAGGCCAGGTCTTCAGTACGATCAACATTACCGCGACCGCCCTGGGCTCGGCGCCGTTCCCGCCATTCACCAATTGCGCGACGGTTGGGCCCACGCCGACTTCGGGCCCGGTGGATGCCAACTCGGGGGACAACAAGGCTTGCGTCACGGTAACGAAACCAACCACAGTCTGTCTTCCGCCGATGATCTCTGGCCCAATCCCCGGCATATGCGTGTGTCCCACGGGAACTACGCTGGTCGACGGCAAATGCGTGCCGCAGACCGGTTGCGCGCCGCCGATGATCTCAGGTCCGATCCCCGGCGTCTGCGTGTGTCCTGCGGGAACTACGCTCGTGGACGGCAAATGCGTGCCGCAGACCGGTTGCACACCGCCGATGATCTCCGGCCCTATTCCCGGCGTCTGCGTGTGCCCGCCAGGCACGGTGCAGAAAGGCCGCGAATGCGTGCGGACAATCGAGTGCCGCTCGCCGCTCGTGCCTAATACCTCCGGCACGGCTTGCGTCTGTCCTGCAGGTTTGGTGCAGAAAGGCCGCGAATGCGTGCTGCCGATCGTATGCGCCCCGCCGAAGATACCGAATGGCGCCGGCACCGCCTGCGTCTGTCAGCCCGGATATGTCCAGCGCGGACGCGAATGCGTACGGCGGCTCGAATGCGAGAAGCCGGCGGTTCCCAACCGCGCGGGCACCGCTTGCATATGTCCGCCAGGATATAGGGCGCTGCCCAAGGGCTGCGTGAGGGTCGAACGTGACGACGGGCCGCGCATAACGCCCGGCGACATCATCAGAGTTCTTCCCGGCCTCATTCCAGACGGCGGAGGCCGTGGGAATCCTGAGAGTCCACGCCCCGATAGGGGCGGGGGGGAGTCACCCGGCCGCCGCTGATCTGCTTGATATGAATTGGGTCGGCATGACCGGCACTCGGGTCCGGCTTGCCGGCCCCGAGCACTTGCCTTGGGCCGGCATCCGGGTCTCCGGCGCTTTACCTGTAAAGCCATTTGGCGATCAACGGCGTGTATCGCGGCATGATCACGTAGATGATCAGGGCGACGATCGCGGCGGCGATAAAAAATTGTTGGATGAATAGGGACTGCAACAGCGGAATCCGTTCGAAGAGCGGATGCAGCAGGAATGGTATCAGGATGGTCAGCGGATAGATCACCGACAGCGTCACCAGGAACTGTTTGAAAGGCCGCGCGCGCTGCTGCGGTGACGGCGGCGCAAACCAGAACTCTAAGCCGGTCTTGATTTCGACCCGACTCTCGCCAACGAGACAGGGTTGCACCTTGTCGACCAGTTTCCGGCGCTCCTCGGAATCCAGCCAGGCGCGCAAGTTGTCGATGGTGTCGAAGTGCAGGACGACGGTGTATTCGGTCGATCCCGCCGATGGCCGAATGACATTGATGCCGCGATAACCTCGGGCGCGTGTGGAGACAGGCACGATCCCCGCAACCACTCTTCGTAGGCCGCCTGTTCTCCAGCCTTAATCGTATGCTGGATGATCGACGTGACTTCGGAGCTTTCTCCCGGCGGGCTTTTGCCCGTTGCATCGGTCATTGGGAATTTCCTTCAGCAGCCGCGAGCGCGCAAGATTAGGAAAAGAACGCCTGAAAGTGCGCGTCTAACGGTCGTTGCAAAATTATCTGTTTGCCCTGCGTGCAGCTAGCTCCACAACGAGGAAACGGCCGGCTAGGAGGCCGGCCGTTTCAGGTCTTCAAGACCATGAAGATAAAGTTCAGCTCCGGAATTGCGGCCGAACCCTGCGACGGTCATTCGCCGGCTGATAAGCGACGCGCGAGTGATAAGCGCAGTAGGGCAGGGTGTTCAGGGTATTGCCGCCGCAAAAGAAGAAATCGACGCTGCCAGGATCGCCGATCGGCCAGCGGCAGGTGTCTTCGGTAAGCTCGAGGATGGTGCGGCGCTGGCCCATGGGAATGATATTCTCGATGTATTCCGGCTCCGGCTCGAGGTCATGTTCGTAGGCATGTGCGAGCGCGGTGTTGCCGCGCATGGACGGACGCGATACCCGCAGCATATGCCCTGGCGCACGGGCCTTGCGCGGACGGGCGGTGCCGGAGGAAGAGCTTTTCGCGCGTCCCGACAGGCCGAGGCGATGCACCTTGCCGATCACTGCGTTGCGGGTGACGCCGCCGAGCTCCGCCGCGATTTGGCTTGCGGAAAGGCCGTCTGCCCATAGCTTTTTCAGAAGCTCCACGCGCTCGTCGGTCCAGCCCATGTTATTCCTCCATGCAGCGTTCGTGGCTGCTACCCCACGCGGAATCCAATCACGCTGTCTGGCGAGCCGTTAAGGCCGCCCGACTGATACGCTCTCACTAGAAACGCAGTGGACTGTGTTCGCCGCACGAGATGTCGTATGCGACGATCAAGACGCTACAATATGGCGGGACTCTCGCGCAAGAGTCGTTACGTGATGCGTCCACATGTTCCGTAGAAAATATGGTTCTATCGGCGAAATGTGTAGCCGGCCTGCATCACTTCGGTTCGCCGTTACCTCCGTGGCCGTGTTGACAGCGCCAAGCCTGCTTATACAATGTGCGTTCGTGCCGCCCGGCGAGGCGGCACATTTCATTTCGGGACCCGTGTTGCCTTGAAAGAACCCAGCCGTGCCGTCGCATATTTTGCCGACTTACGCGCGCGTCGATCTCGCTTTTGAGCGGGGCGAGGGCGCGTGGCTAATCGCGACGAACGGTGACCGCTACCTGGATTTTGTTTCCGGCGTTGCGGTCAATGGCCTTGGCCACGCCCATCCGCATCTCGTCGAGGCTCTGGCCGAACAGGCGAAGAAGGTCTGGCACGTCTCCAACCTCTATCGGATTCCCGAGAGCGAGCGGCTGGCCGAGCGGCTCTGTGAAGTCTCCTTCGCCGATACCGTCTTCTTCACCAATTCCGGGGCCGAGGCGTTGGAATGCGCCATCAAGATGGCGCGAAAATATCAGGCGGTCAGCGGCAGGCCGGAACGCTTCCGCATCGTTACCTTCGAAGGCGCCTTTCACGGGCGGACCTTGGCGACGATCGCCGCGGGCGGGCAGAAGAAATATCTCGAAGGCTTCGGTCCGCCGGTCGAGGGTTTCGATCAGGTGCCCTTTGCCGATGTGGAATCTGCCAAGCGCGTGATAGGCGCGGAAACCGCCGCCATCCTGGTCGAACCGATCCAGGGCGAGGGCGGCGTGCGCGTGGTGCCGTCGCATGTTCTCAAGGCGTTGCGGCGGCTCTGCGACGAGCATGGCCTGCTGTTTGTGTTCGATGAGGTGCAGACCGGCGTCGGTCGAACCGGCGATCTGTTCGCATATGAACGCACGGGGATCACGCCCGATATCATGGCCATCGCCAAAGGCATCGGCGGCGGCTTTCCGCTCGGCGCCTGCCTTGCGACGGCCGAGGCGGCAAAGGGCATGACCGTCGGCACCCACGGCTCGACCTTTGGTGGCAATCCGCTTGCCGCCGCGGTTGGCAATGCCGTGCTCGACGTGATCCTGGCTCCCGGCTTTCTCGACGGCGTGCGCAGGACCACGCTGCTGATCAAGCAGCGGCTTGCCGAACTCAAGGATCGTTATCCGGGCGTGATCGCGGAGGTTCTCGGCGAAGGTCTGCTCATTGGATTGCGGGCGGTAATACCAAACAGCGAGTTGGTGGATGGACTGCGCGCCGAGAAATTGCTGGCGGTGGCCGCTGGCGACAATGTCGTGCGGCTGTTGCCGCCGCTTATCATCGCCGAAGCGGAAATCGCGGAGGCCATCGCGCGGATCGACAACGCCTGCGGCAAGATCGCGCGCTCGCTGGCAGAGCCGCGCAAGCAGGGAGCGGTGCGGTGAGCGGCAATGGTATTCGCCATTTCCTCGACCTCATCGAGCTTCCGGCGCCGGAGCTGAGAGCGATGATCGAGGCTGCCCGGCGCATGAAAGCACAGGGCAAAGGCGGCTGGAACAAGTCCGATCTACCGCTTGCCGGCAAGACGCTGGCCATGATCTTCGACAAACCGTCCACGCGCACCCGGGTTTCCTTCGATATCGCGATGCGTCAGCTTGGCGGCGGCACGGTCATCCTCCCCGGCCAGGAAATGCAGCTTGGCCGCGGCGAAACCATCGCCGATACGGCGCGGGTACTCTCGCGTTATGTGGATGCCATCATGATCCGCACGCTCGATCATCAGACGCTGGCGGAATTCGCGCGGCATGCCACGGTGCCGGTGATCAATGGGCTGACCAAGTTCTCTCACCCCTGTCAGGTCATGGCCGACGTCATGACCTTCGAGGAACACCGTGGGCCGATCCGCGGCCGCACCGTTGCCTGGACAGGCGACGCCAACAACGTTTTGGCCTCGTGGATGCATGCGGCGCAGCGGTTCGACTTCGGCCTGCGGGTGGCAACTCCTCCGGAACTGGCGCCGCAAAAATCGCTGGTGGATTGGGCGAAGGCCTCCGGCGCGGCAATCCGCTTGGGTCATGACCCGGAACAGGCCGTTGCCGGCGCCGACTGCGTCGTCACCGATACCTGGGTCTCCATGGGCGACGGCGACGCGGATGGCGGCCGGCATAATCTGCTGCGGCGTTACCAGGTGGATGCCGCGCTAATGGCCCGCGCCAAACCCGACGCCTTGTTCATGCATTGTTTGCCCGCGCATCGCGGCGAGGAGGTCACCGACGAGGTCATCGACGGGCCGCATTCGGTGGTATTCGACGAGGCGGAAAATCGCCTGCATGCGCAAAAAGGCATCCTGGCTTGGTGCCTGCATGCCGGTGTCCCCTGATCCCCCCGGGGCAGGGCTCGTTTTCGCCGCGCCGGACCCTAAATAGGAAAACGATGAGCAACGCCGACACCGCCATTCCTGTGCGTGCCCCCGCGGCCACGTCCGAGGACGACACCATCCTGCCTTACGAGGTGCCGAACCTGGATCTGCGCGGACGCGTGGTCCGGCTCGGGCCGCTCGTCGACGAGATCCTGACGCGCCATGATTATCCCGCGCCGGTCGCCAAGCTTCTCGGCGAGGCCATCGTGCTCACCGCGCTGCTCGGCTCCTCGCTCAAATTCGCCGGCCGGTTCATCCTGCAGACGCAGACCGACGGGCCGGTGCGGATGCTGGTCGTCGACTTCACCACGCCCGGCCAGATACGGGCTTGCGCGCGCTTTGATCGAGACCGCATTACCGACATGATCGACGCTGGAGAAGCCGCGGCCGCCGCATTGCTTGGCCAAGGCCATCTCGCCATGACCATCGATCGCGGACCGGACATGAACCGCTATCAGGGTCTCGTCGCGCTCGAAGGCGGCAACCTGGAAGATGCCGCGCACGAATACTTCCTACGCTCCGAGCAAATCCCGACCCGGGTGCGGCTCGCGGTGGCCGAGGAATTGCGCCCGGGCATGGGCGACGCCGGCCATCATTGGCGGGCCGGTGGAATCTTATTGCAGTTCCTTCCCAAGGCGGCGGAACGCATGCGCGGCCCCGACCTTGATCCCGGCGACGTGCCGGAAGGTGTCGAGCGCCATGAAGTGCCGGAAGATGATGCTTGGGTGGAGGGACGCTCGCTGATTGCGACCGTCGAAGACATCGAACTGGTCGATCCTGCCGTATCGAGCGAAGGTCTGCTTTACCGGCTATTCCATGAGTCGGGCGTCAAGGTGTTCAACAGCGTGCAGCTGCGCGCTCAATGCTCGTGTTCGCGTGAAAAGGTTTCGGCCATGCTTCAAAGTTTTTCGCAGGACGATCGGGATCACATGGTCGAGAACGGGAAGATTTCGGTTACTTGCGAGTTCTGCAACAGCACCTATGGCTTCGAACCAGGCGAAGTCGATATGGCGTCCTAAGCGGGCTTAGCAATTAATTGATCGTCCGCTCGGCATAAGAACAGTCCAGCGAGAAAGCCGGAATCTCGATATCGAAGCCCTCGCCACTCTCCGTCACCATGCCGTAGGTCCCGGTCATGAAGCCGGATGGCGTGGGCAGGGGCACGCCGCTGGTATATTCGAAAGATTGGCCCGATTTTAAAACCGGTTCCTCACCGACCACCCCCGCACCCTTCACCTCCTGCAAGCGGCCAAGCGCGTCGGTGATGCGCCAGTGCCTAGTCTTTAGTTGGATGGTCTCGGTACCGAGGTTGGTGATTTCGATCGTATAAGACCAAAAAAAGTACCCGTTATCAGGGGACGAACGGTCGGACACGAAGCGCGGCTTCACGGTGACCTCAATGTTGCGGGTGAGGGCGCGGTACATGGTGTATCCTTGCGAATCTTACCGAGTCAGCCGAGCATCTGACAGTGAATAGCGTCCGTCAGTCGCTTGCAACGTCGGACTTCCCCGCGTGCACAAGGCCCGCGAGGCCGCAATAAACACTGCGCCGAATACGGCGCGCGAGAAATCGAGTTTCATGTCCCCGGCCGTCCCGACCCAACGTGATCTGCGGCTCGACCTGTTTCGGGGACTGGCGCTTTGGCTGATCTTCCTCGACCACATCCCGACCAATATCGTCAGCTGGATCACGATCCGCAATTACGGCTTCAGCGACGCCACCGAAATCTTCATTTTCATTTCCGGCTACACTGCCGCCTTCGTCTATGGAAAAGCCATGAACGAACGCGGCTTCTTCATTTCCAGCGCCCGTATTTTACGACGAGCGTGGCAAATCTACGTCGCCCATATTTTCCTTTTTTGCATTTACATGGCGGAAATCGCCTACGTCGCCTCAAGCTTTGAGAACCCGCTCTACGCCGAGGAAATGGGCGTGCTGGATTTTCTCAAGCAGCCGGATATCACCATGGTCGAGGCACTGCTGCTGAAATTCAAGCCAGTCAATATGGACGTATTGCCGCTCTACATCATCTTGCTGTTGCTGTTTCCGCCCATCCTTTGGCTGCTGCAACGCAGGCCAAATATCGCGCTGGGAGGTTCGGCAGCACTCTATGCCGTGAGTTGGGAATTCGAGTGGAATCTTCCGGCGTATCCGAGCGGCTCCTGGGTCTTTAATCCATTTGCCTGGCAGCTATTGTTCGTCTTCGGCGCCTGGTGCGCCCTTGGAGGAGCCGAGCGTCTTTCCGAGGTGCTGCGGTCGCGCGTCACGCTGATACTCGCGATGGGCTATCTTCTCTTCGCCTTTGCCATCTCGATGACCTGGTATTTTCCGGCTTTGGGGCATTTGGTTCCGAGTTGGCTGGCCGAGTTGCTCTATCCAATCGACAAGACCAACCTCGATGTACTTCGTTTTGCGCATTTTTTAGCGCTTGGCGTAGTTACCGTCTGGTTTGTGCCACGGGACTGGCCTCCCCTAAAATGGGCGATATTTCGCCCTGCCGTCCTTTGCGGCCAGCACTCGCTCGAAATCTTCTGCCTTGGCGTGTTTTTGGCCTTCGCGGCCCATTTCGCCATGGGCGAGATTTCGGGTAGCGTCAGCATGCAAGTAGGGGTCAGCGTCGTAGGTATCATGGTAATGATTGTCACTGCGATCATCATCTCGTGGTACAAGGAAGTAGAAGGGCGCAGTCCGGGATCGCGCTCCAAGTCACCAGATGCGGACCTCGCCGGGGGCGAAGCATGAAAGTGTTGGTTGGCGCGCTCCTTGTTGGCAGTTTGTTAATCACGCCGGCCGGCGCTCAGCAGGCCGATTGCGACCTGCCGGGTAATCTTCTGTACGGAGAAAGTCCGCTAAATCGGGTCGCTGCCGCCGCTAAGGCAACCCACCACTTAGGCATTGCCATAATTGGGACCGGATCGTCGGCCATTACCGGGGATGGGTCCGCCCATGCTTATCCGGCCCGCTTAGAAGCGGCGCTGACCCGGCGGCTTTCCGGCGTGACGGTCAAGGTCACGGCCCATACGAAATCTGGACAGACCGCCGAGCAGATGTTGGAGGACTTGGAGAAGGTCCTAGCCGACGAAAAGCCTGCCCTGGTAGTATGGCAAACGGGGACGGTGGACGCCATGCGAGGGGTGGAACCCGACGCCTTTGGCACTGCGCTTAACGATGGCGTGGAAACCATACAATCGGCAGGGGCTGACGTCGTCCTTATGAATATGCAATATAGTCCGCGGACCGAGACGATGATTGCGGACAGCGCCTATGCAGAAAATATGCGCTGGGCTGCTCAACAACGCGATGTGCCATTGTTCGACCGGCTGGGAATCATGCGATACTGGAGCGACACAGGAGTTTTCGATTTTCACGCGGCTACCAAAGCTTTTATTACCGCTCAAAAGGTTCACGAATGCATTGGACGCGCGCTCGCGGCGCAAATCATCGATGCCGCGCACCTGGGCCCCATGACCTCCAAAGTTCTGCAATAATAATGATTCATCGCCCTCGCTGCTCCTCGTCATTCGCCACGTTTCTCTTTGCCGGCTCGGTTGCCGTGACGGCGTTCGCAGCGCATGCGGAAGCCCCTGCTACCGTGCAAATCGCTGCGATGCCCATGGAATCAAGAGCCGCGGTGAAAACCGTCGCGCCGGCCTCGGCGCTACCAGAAAAAAATACCGCTGCGGATAAAACCGCTGCTACACCTGCGACCGTGGGGGCTCCTGCCGTTCCCGCAGCAACGACTGCTAGCGCAACCGCTACCGCCGAGCGGGCAGCCGCCGGGTCACCGCGTTGCTCCGCGCCTGCCGAACTCACGCAGCTCGGTCGTCCGCTCAATCACACCGCGCGTCTGCTTGCGGCCGGCAGCCCCATCAAGATCGTGGCCATTGGATCGTCTTCCACCGCAGGCGCGGGAGCAAGTTCACCGGCCGCATCCTATCCAAATCGTCTTGCTGTGGAGCTCTCCCAGCGATTTCCTGGCGTGGAAATCACGGTATTGAATCGCGGCGTCAACGGCGAAGAGGCCGCCGACATGCTCGCGCGGTTCGACACCGCCGTCATCGCCGAAAAGCCCGACCTCGTGTTGTGGCAGGTCGGCACAAATGGCGTATTGCGCGATCAGCCGCTTCCGCCCGCCTCGTCCCTGATCGAGGAGGGCCTCGCCCGGATAAAGGCGATTGGCGCGGACGCCATTCTGATCGACCCGCAATACGCGCCCAAGGTGATCGCCAAGACGGGACTCAAGGGCATGATCAGCCTGATTGCTACCGCGGCCAAGCGATCCAACGTCGGCTTCTTTCAACGCTTTGCCGTGATGCGCTCCTGGCACGAACGGGACGGCATGGATTTCGACGCCTTCGTATCGCCTGACCAGCTTCACATGAACGATTGGAGCTACGCTTGCGTTGCCAAGGTGCTCGGCGCCGCCATTGCCGAAGCTGCCACGCGGCCGACGGCTTCAGCCGCCGTGCAATCGCCGCGCTAACGGGGCGCTCA
>JAXDOR010000175.1:0-15526 GCA_034668825.1 Alphaproteobacteria bacterium
CCCTCCAGCCCGCGGTGCCGCCATGCCTTCGATGCTCGTCTCGCCTGCCGTGCTGCCGATCCTCCTGCTGATCGGTTCCAACGTGTTCATGACGCTCGCCTGGTATGGGCACCTGCGCTTCAAGGAAGCGCCGCTGCCCGCCGTGATCCTGGTGGCCTGGGGCATCGCCTTCATCGAGTATTGCATGGCGGTGCCGGCCAACCGCTGGGGCAACGCGGTCTATACGACGGCGCAGCTCAAGACCATGCAGGAGGTGATCACGCTCCTGGTCTTCGCCGGATTTTCCTTGCTCTATCTCAAGGAGCCGCTGGGATGGAACCACGCGGTCGGCTTCGCCTTGATCGCCGCGGGGGCCTTCTTCGTATTCCAGAAATGGTGATGCGCTAGCGCGCCAGCGGCCCGCTGCTGTTCTCGATAGCGCCGAGCAGGTTCGCCCGCGCCATGCCGAGCGAAACCACGGTCGCGGCGACCGCGATGGAAATCGCGAGGGCGACGGTGGCGATCAGCGCCAAGGCGGTGCGCTGCCGCGCCGCCTGTTGTGGACGGATCGGGGGATCAAATCCCGTCCGGTCGTTCAAATCGTTGCTCATGTCTCGGCTCGTGTGCTCGCGGTCGGCGGCGTGCGAATCATTCATGGCGCCAACATCGTGGCGGATGCGGGCGCGCATCCGGCCAGACTTGGGCGCTGCGAGTGGGAAACGAAGGCTATTTGATGATCGCGGTTAACAAATGGTTAACGCCGCGGCCATCGCCTCACCCCGCGGCCATGGCCACGGCGGGCTGCCACTCCATAGGCACATGGATGGGCTCGGCCGCGACGCGATCAACCCAGGCGCGGGTATTAGGAAAGCTGCTGAGGTCATAGTCGCATTCATGCGCGATGTGAGTGTAGGCGTAGAGCGCGATGTCGGCGATCGTGAGCCTCTCGCCGACAAAGAAACGATGCGCTTGGAGGTGCTTTTCCATCACGCCGAGTGCGCGATAGCCTTCCTCCATCCAATCATCCAGCGCATGACGCTGCAATTCGCGGCCGCCCTTGATCAGCGACAGCCAAAACCAGGCCGCGCCGATATTCGGCTCCAGGCTATGCTGCTCGAAGAACATCCATTGCAGGATCAGCGCCCGTTCGATGCGCTCATCCGGCGCCAGCGGCGTGCCGCCGGCCACATACCACAGGATCGCATTCGACTCGGCGAGATAGCGTCCCGGCGCCACTTCCAGCAGCGGCACCTGACCGCTTGGATTCATCGCCAGGAATTCCGGCGTGTGGCTCTCGCCCTTGAGGATGTCCACCTCGACAAGCCGATAGGGAATGCCGAGCTTGGCGAGCGCCAGCCGCACTTTGTAGCTATTGCCGGAGCGCTGCATCGAATAGAGCGTATACATCCGGTTCCCCTCGCAGGTGTGTGGCGGGAAAGGATCATCACATCGCGGCCAAACATTGACCGCGACGATCGAGCCTTCTCGTCGTTTCTCACTATGGTGTGAACGAACAGCGCCACCGTATTGTGACGGTTTGCATTAAAGCGGCACTACGCAATCTTCTAAAAGAGAAATTTATTGCAGAGCAGCGCCGCGCCGGCTCGTTGCACGACACATGATCAGCGTGAAAACCAGAATCATCATTGGCGCACTAAGCGGAATAAATGTCGTTTCGGCGAATGTGCGCGCGATCAGCGGCACCAACCACAATGCGGCGAGAGCAGTTTTTTCCCATGGCCGAAATCCGCAGGCCAGACCTTCGGCGGCAAAGAAAGCGATTGCAGGTGCCAGTACCATCAGGTCGTAATCGAGACTATAAGGCGTGGCGAGAATGGCGGCTATAATGAGTCCGGCGGCCTTCAGCCGGAACGACAAGGCGCTGCGCCACAGCACGACGATGGCGACAGCGAGGGTCAGTGTCACGATGGCCTGCATCGCATAGGCCAGCGGCACCGATCCGCCCCACATCCGCGTCCAGGAAAATACGCTCTGGATCTTGTGCCAGCCGGTATCGCCGGCTTCCAGCACGACAGTGCGGGTGAAATCCGTGGAGGCGAGGAAGGCAGGCCACACCTGCGGCCCGAAGGCCAGGGTAGTAGCCAGCGCTAGCAGCGCGACCGTCGCGGCAGCAGCGGCAAAAGTTTTCCAGCGGCCGGTCGCGAGCAGCACCAGCGGGATCAGCAATCCGAACTGCGGCTTATAGGCAAGCAGGCCGAACAGGATGCCGGCGAGGAGGGGCCGACGATCGAGCACCACCAGCGCCGCGCCGACGAGTGCCGCGGTGAGGAAGCCGTTATGACCGTGGCCCAGGTTTATGAAGACGGCAGGATAGGCGAGGGCTAGTAGAATCCAGAGGGTGTCGTACGCAACGCCGCGATTTCTCTCGTCATGCCAGGCCTCGTGCCGGGCATCCACGTCTTCTGGTCCCGAAGGAAAGAAAAACGTGGATGGCCGGGACGAGCCTGGCCATGACGATGTGGAAACGATGCTCCTTATTGCCCAAAGATAAAGCGCGAGCGTCACGCCCTGCCATAGCGCCAGCGCCGTCGTGTAGGGCATCAATGCCAAGAGGCCGGCGACGAAAAGGAAGAAGGGCGGATAATGCCATCCATAGAATGGCGTGGCGGCGCCGAAGAGTTGCTGCTCGCGGGCATGTTGCGCCGCTGGATCGAAAGCGAGTTCGGGATGGCCGTCGCGCACATAGGTTCCGGCGGCATAGACATTGGCGAAATCAGTGCCGAGCGGCCGGCCTTGATAGTCGTTGACTCCTTGGGAAGTGACCAGGATATAAAGCGCGCCGCCGAGTGTTGCGATCAGTATGGCCAAAGCCCATAACCTGATCCGCTCCCGGGTGAGATAATCGCCGCTGCGCAGCAGGCCGAATATGCCGGCCATGGTTCCCCCCTTCGGGTCACAAAGGTAGTCTTCGGCGGTTCTAGCAAAGTGATGTTAAGCCGGGGTTAGAATCGTATCGCGCGAGCAGGTGTTCATGCACGGAAGATGGAGAAGAGAGTGCCGGTTGTGAAAACTCGGAGCCTTGGCCGGGAAATCCTGATCCAAATCGGCATCGCTCTTGCCACCCTCGTGGTGATCGAAGTTATTTTAAGAATCCTACAGCCGACCTACCTGATGCCTGAAAGAGCAGGCGTTTCGGGCTACGGCTATCGCTATGACGCCGAAATCGGTTGGTCGCCTATTCCGGACGTGAAATCGCCCGACGTGCAAAACAATAGTCTCGGCCTTCGCGACAGCGAACCGAACGGATCACGCCCGACTGTGCTGTTCCTCGGCGATTCGTTGGTCTGGGGCGTGGGCGCAGGCGTCACGACCGCGGATCGCTTCACGGAATTGTTGAAGCCGCAGTTTCCGAACTACCAAATCTTGAATGCCGGAGTCGCCGGTTACGGCACCGATCAGGAATACCTGATGCTCGCTCGGCTTTGGGACAAGGTAAAACCCACGACGGTGGTGTTGACCTTCTGCACGCTCAACGATCGCAACGATAATTCCCACAATGTTCGATACAATTATTACAAGCCGTACATTGAGCAAACCTCACCGAATGTATGGCAATTCCGCGGACAGCCGGCGCCACCGCCGAAGCGCGATTATATGACCGAGAGCTGGTTTGCGCGTAATTCAATGCTCGGCCGCGTCGCGATGTCGGTTTACATCGAGCTCCGTCATCGGCGGGTGACGGTGCCCGATCCGACCGAACATTTGGTCGGCATGGTCCGCGACTTCGTGCAGAGCCACGGCGCTCAGCTTCTGGTCGGCATCCAGGACCGCGATGCTCAGCTTGAGGCTTATCTGACGAGCCAGAACATTCCCTTCGTGAATTTTGTCGGCGACGATATCTATGACCCGACCCGGCATTGGACGGTAAAAGGCCAGGTCTTTGTAGCCGACCGCTACGCCAAGCTGCTGTCCGAGCATGGCGTAGCCCGAACCGTGGCTTCCGCCCCTGCCAACCCGGCGCCGTGAACGCGGCGGCGTCCGGCATCACGGAAATTGTGGGAACAGCCCGCCCGCAACTCTTGCCGGCCCGCGCCATGGGCTTTAGTAACTGAGCGCGGCAGTAAGCACGGCTTACATTAATCCCTGGGTGTTACATGGCTTTCCTCGCGGATTCGCTCAAGCGCGTCAAACCTTCGGCCACCATCGCGGTGACGGACAAGGCGCGCGTACTCAAAGCGGCGGGCCGCAACGTCATTGGCCTTGGCGTCGGCGAGCCGGACTTCGATACGCCCGACAACATCAAGCAGGCGGCGATCAAGGCGATCGAGAGCGGCCGCGCGTCCAAATATACCGCGGTCGATGGTATCCCCGAGCTGAAGGCGGCAATCGCGCGCAAGTTCAAGCGCGAGAACGAGCTCGACTACAAGCCCAGCCAGATTATCGTCGGCACCGGCGGCAAGCAGGTGCTCTACAACGCCTTCATGGCGACGCTGAATCCCGGCGACGAGGTGATCATCCCCGCGCCCTATTGGGTGAGCTATCCGGACATGGTGCTGCTCGCCGGCGGCGAGCCGGTGCCGGTGGTGACTACCATGGAGTCCGGCTACAAGCTCAGCGCGCAGGCGTTGGAAAAGGCGATCACGCCCAAGACCAAATGGCTGTTGCTCAACTCGCCGTCGAACCCGACCGGCGCGGCCTATACCCATGCCGAGCTGAAGGCGCTGACCGACGTGCTGGTGCGGCACCCGCATGTCTGGGTGATGACCGACGATATGTATGAGCATCTCGTCTACGACGACTTCAAATACTTCACCCCGGCGCAGATCGAGCCGAGGCTTTATGAGCGGACGCTGACCATCAACGGCGTGTCGAAAGCCTATTGTATGACCGGCTGGCGCATCGGCTATGCCGGCGGGCCCGAACATCTCATCAAAGCGATGGCGATGATCCAATCGCAGTCGACGTCGAACCCGACCGCCGTGTCGCAATGGGCTTCGGTGGAGGCGCTCGACGGGCCGCAGGACTTCATTCCCAAGCACAACAAGATCTTCAAGGAGCGCCGCGACCTGGTGGTGTCCATGCTCAACCAGACCAAGGGCCTCAAGTGCCCGAAGCCGGAGGGCGCCTTCTATGTCTATCCGTCTTGCGCCGGCACCATGGGCATGACGGCGCCCTCAGGAAAAAAGCTGGCGACGGATGAGGATTTCGTCACCGAACTGCTCGAAGCCGAAGGCGTCGCAGTGGTGCACGGCTCTGCCTTCGGTGTCGGGCCGGCGTTCCGCATTTCCTATGCGACGAAAACCGAAGACCTGGAAGAAGCCTGCCAGCGCATCCAACGTTTCTGCGGAAATCTCAAATAAGCGGCTGGCTCTTCGCTTCCGGCCCGGAAACGTGTAAATAGCTGCAGCATTGATTTAGGCCGGGTTTCATCCGAGTCCGGCGGGCAGTTATTACTCAAACTCCGGGGGTTCCCATGTTTCGCTTCTCAACAATCTTTACTTGTGCCGCGCTCGCCTGTTCTGTCGCTCCGGCCTCCGCGCAATCGCGCGTCGAGGTTGGCGCTCTTGAATGCCGCGGCGGCGCGTCAACGAGCTTCATCGTCGGTTCGGTCACGGAATTGAGCTGCGTGTTCCGCGCGAGCGCCGGCGGCACCGACAGATATCAGGCGGTCGTCCGCCACGTCGGCCTTGATCTCGGATTTACCGATCAATCGTCCGTCATCTGGGCAGTGTTCGCACCAAGCAAAGTCATAGGTGGGGGAGATCTTGCCGGAAACTACGGCGGCGTCCAGGCCGGTGCTTCGGTCGGCGTGGGAGTGGGCGCCAATGTCTTGGTTGGAGGCTCCAACAATTCGTTCACGCTGCAGCCGGTGAGCGTGCAGGCACAGACCGGCCTCAGCGTCGCCGCCGGAATTGCCAGCCTCGAACTGCGCTACGTCCGCTAAGGGGCTTCCCGGAAGAAGCGTCACCAAAGCGACAACGATGCCTCTTGCCAGGTTGGCTGCCGCCTGAAACGATGGGTGGCGGATTTTGAACGAGCCCGATCGGTAACGAGGAGGCAGGCATGGGACAGAACGGCGGAAGTCCCAAGGGTCCCCGGTGCATCGCGCTGGTGGGCCCCTTCCAGAGCGGCAAGACCACGCTGCTTGAGGCGATCCTTGCGCGCACCGGCGCGGTCCAGCGTCAGGGCACGGTGGAATCTGGAACGACCGTCGGCGACGCCAGCAAAGAGGCCCGCCACCACCGCATGAGCGTCGAGCTGTCCGCCGCCACGACGAGCTTCATGGGCGACAGCTACACTTTCATCGATTGTCCCGGCTCGATCGAATTCGTCCACGACATGCGCGCCGCGCTGCCGGCGGTGGATGCCGCCGTGGTGGTCTGCGAGTTGGACGAAAAGAAAATCCCGCAGCTCCAGCTCATCCTCCGCGAGCTCGAAGCGCAGAAAATTCCGCGCTTCTTATTCCTCAATAAGATCGACAAGGCCGACGCCCATATCCACGACGTGCTGCCGCTGTTGCAGCCGGCGTCGCGCTGCAAGTTGCTGTTGCGGCAAATTCCGACTTTCTCCGGCGAGACCATCAGCGGCTTTGTCGATCTCGCGCTCGAACGCGCGCATGTCTACAAGGAAAACGCGGCTTCCGAAGTGATCGAGTTGCGCGGCGACGACCTCGATCGGGAGAAGACCGCCCGCTTTTCCATGCTGGAAACGCTGGCCGATCACGACGACGAGCTGATGGAGCAATTGCTTGAAGACATCCCGCCACCGCGCGACAAGGTGTTCGACGATCTCGCCAAGGAATTACGCGACGGTCTTGTCTGTCCGGTGCTGATGGGGGTCGCCACCCGTACCAACGGCGTACTTCGCCTGCTGAAGGCGTTGCGCCACGAGGCGCCCGGCGTCGATATCACGGCCAAGCGCCTCGGCGTCAAGGCCGCGGGCGGCGAGGCGATCGTCTATGTGATAAAGACCTTCCACACCGGCCACGGCGGCAAAATGTCACTCGCGCGCGTGCTGGCGGGCTCGGTTCTTGAGGGGGCGCAGATGCTGGGCCCCTCCGGCAACGCCGATCGCGTCGCCGGCGTGTTCAAAGTGTTCGGGCAGCAAACGGAAAAGCGTGGCGCCGCGGCGGCCGGCGATACGGTGGCGCTTGCCAAGCTCGATCACGCCAAGACCGGGGAGACGCTCTCGTCCGGCAAGCAGGCGCCCAAGCAACTAGCTGAAGTGGCTCAGCACGCTCCAGTGTTGGCCATCGCCGCCGCCGCCAAGGAACGCAAGGACGACGTCAAGCTCGGCCAATCGCTGCACAAGCTGATCGAGGAAGATCCCTCGCTCACGATGGTGCACAATCCCGAGACCCACGAAGTCGTCTTATGGGGGCAGGGGGAAATGCACCTGCGGGTGGCGACCGAAAAGCTTGCCGACCGCTTTGGCGTCGCCATCGCGAAGCAGCCGCCGACCGTTGGATATCGCGAGACCATACGCAAAGCCGTGGTGCAGCGTGGCCGCCACAAGAAACAGTCTGGGGGGCATGGCCAATTCGGCGACGTGGTGCTCGACATCAAGCCGCTGCCGCGCGGGTCGGGCTTCGTCTTCACCGAAGAGATCAAAGGCGGCGTGGTGCCGCGCAATTATATCCCGTCGGTCGAGGAGGGCGTCGGCGACGCGCTCAAGCACGGGCCGCTCGGCTTCCCCGTGGTCGACATCGCGGTGAAGCTGATCGACGGCTCCTATCATTCGGTCGATTCCTCCGACATGGCTTTCCGCACGGCGGGGCGTATCGGCATCGCCGAAGGCTTGCCGCAATGTCAGCCGGTGCTGCTCGAACCGATTCACCATGTGGAGATCGTCTGCCCCTCGGAAGCCACGGCGAAAATGAATGCATTGATGTCCGGGCGGCGCGGCCAGATCCTCGGCTTCGACACGCGCGAGGGCTGGGACGGCTGGGACGTGGTGCGCCTGCAGATGCCCGAAGCGGAAATCGGCAATCTCATTATCGAGGTGCGCTCCGCCACCGCGGGGGTCGGCAGCTTCACCTTCAAGTTCGATCACATGGCCGAGGTGACCGGGCGCACCGCCGATCAGATCATCGCCGCGCGCAAATCCGCCGCGGCCTGAGGCGACAGATTGTTCGGGCATCTGCTCCCGCGCGCCTTGCTCTGCCTGCCTGCATCCTTGCTTGTGCCGTCCATGGTGGCAGCTGCGGGGTTAGACCTGCCGTTCACGGTAACCAAGCCTGCCGGTGACGGGCCGTTCCCTGCTGTGGTGATCCTGCATGATTGCTCTGGTCTCGGTCCGCGATCGAGCGGTGCTCCTTGGCGATGGGCGACCGAGCTGACGGGCAGAGGTTATGTGACGATCTGGCCCGACAGCTTCACCACGCGCCAACATCCCCGCGGTGTCTGCACCGACACGTCTCCGCCGCGCGTTACCTTTGGGGAACGCGCCAACGATGCCTATGCGGCCCTCGATCATCTGCGCACGTTGCCCTATGTCGATGCCAAACGTATCGCGGTGATGGGCGGATCGCACGGCGGCTCGTCGACGCTGGCCACGATCATGAACGCGCCGCTAAATACGCAGCGCCAAACTCCGCCATTCGCCGCGGCGATTGCGCTCTATCCCGGCTGTGGCCGAACATTCGGCGGCTGGTCCGTTACGCGCGCGAAGGACCATCCGAACATGATCGTCGGCTATTCCGGCGCCTTCAAGCCGCTGGCACCGTTACTGATCCTGATCGGCGAACTCGATGATTGGACCCCGGCGGAGCCCTGCCGGAAGCTGGCGGCGGCTTCCCAACAAGCGGGTTATCCAGTCGAACTGGTGGTCTATCCCGGAGCGCATCATTCGTTCGACAGTCAGGCGCCGATACGTTTCGTTCCGGAACGCATCAATATCAGCTCACCGACGGGTCGCGGCGCCACCACCGGCGGCAATGAGAAGGCCTGGACGGACTCAATCGGCCGCGTAGATGGCTTCCTCGCCACACATTTGGGCGATGCGCAGAAGAAATAGCGGAAGTCGCCGATCGCTGCCCGCCTGCCGTTACTTGCCCGCCGACTGGTCGTAGGGAATGATGGAAATATCGCCACCGGCTTCGAGAATGGCGAACTTGATCTGATCCAGTTTTTCCAGCCCATGTGACGCGCGGGCGATTTCGAGAACCTCTTCCTTTGTCACCCGGGCCCACCGCATGCGACCGTTGAGCGTCCGGCCATGTTCGACCAGGATGGTCGGCACGCCTTTGATCATCTTGCTAAAGCCCCGGTAATCCCGTTCCAGCAAGCCGACGACAATGTCGACGGCGAACAAAGTTGCGATCACCACGAAAGCATTGATTAGCGAATAGTCCTGGCCGATGAGGGCGCGCTGCGTGGCGCCGCCGATAATGAGAAACATCACGAAGTCGAAGGTGCTCAATTCCGCCATCGTGCGGCGGCCGGAAAGACGGATGATCGCCCACAACACGATGTAAACTATGAGAGCCTTGAATACGCTGTCCATGGAACGGCCTATGGATAGACCAAGATGGAAAACTTGAGTGCGCCGCCGCTGCCGCCTTCCGCTTCCACGGGAATGACGCCGAACTCCCGCGGCCGCGTCCAGATCACGGCGGTTAACTCATCAGCTGTTGGGTGGAAGAAAAATTCAAGGCCGTTCGTACTGGCGATGCTTCGCGCCGGCTGTGGCTGTATGCTTTCGATCTCGAAGACGCGCTGGAACGAGGGGCTGAGGCGAAGTCGGACTTCTCCGGAATTCGCCGGCGAAACATGCGCGACGAATTTCGACAATGCGGTTTCGCGCTGAAAGCGTTCGTATTGCATCGTCAGCGGCGATCCCGCCGCGCCGGCGGTGGTCTCGCTCACCACGCCATGGGCGAAAATGCCGCTGAGGGCGACGAGCGGCACCAATGCGAGAATGATCCAAGCCACGCGCTCTGCCGTCCAGAACGCGTATTGGAAAGGCATATCCTCGGGAACTGGGTGGGTTCTGCTCTGTTCTTCGCGCATAATGGCCGCCGCGGGTGACAACTAACAAAGGTAAACGCGCCGAAACCGGAGCAGGTTCCGTTACACGCTGCGTCGCCAAATCCGGTTGTTGGCTTCTGATGCCGCCGTTGTTAGCTCGACGCTGCCTTGCGGCTGGTGAAACGCGCGTTGCCGAGCCCCGTGCCGATCGTGAGCACGCCCCAGCGCGCCACATCTTGGTTGTGCGGCACTTCGCTCAGCCCTTGAACCACCGCATCGTTGTGCATGATCACCACGGTCTCGTTGCCGCTGATTTTGGGGATGGCCTCGGACAGCGACTTAGGAAGGTTGAAGCGGCTGCTCTCCCAATTTCCTGGCAGGTTCTGAGCTCCGCGATCGATCGAGCCGTCTTCCGCGATGCGGCCGGGACAGCCGATGCCGATGAAGGGAGCGAGGCGAATGTCTGCCTTTTTCGCGCTCTTGATCGAGCTCTCGAGCATGTCGATTAGACCTTCCACCGCGTCGTCGCGCTTGAGCTTCTTCTCGTCGCCGTGGCGCCAAAGATCGAATTCCCACACCGCCGCCTTTGACAAATCGCGCGCTTTTTTTAAGTTCAATTCAACAATGCCGGCGCGGATATTGGTGCCGCCGATATCGACAGCGAGAATGGCGTCGTAGCCCTGAAACACCCAAGCCGGCGCCAGCTGCACCGCGCCGAGCAGGCCTGCTTCATCAGGATCGTTATGGATCGGAACCATTTCCAGCGCGAGTCCGTCGGTCTTGAGGATGACCGAAGCGCGGCCGATCGCCAGTTCGCCCACGCGGCTTGAACGAAATCCGCCGCCGATCATGATCCTCTCGGTGTCGCGCCATCCCTTGGTTTTAAGGAAGCGCCGGGTAATCAATGCCAGTTCCTGCGCGAAGTCCTCGATGGCGCCGTGCAATACGCCCGCGGCTTCGAGATCGCCATCGACCAGAATGGAGTCGAGTGTCTTCTTGCTGATCTCTTCGCTGGGCTCGTCGCCGAATGGATCGCCGCCGTTCTTGCGCATGGGCTTGCGCCAGTTCTCCAGAATGGTGCGGAAAGCGCCTTTGCTGGCGCGATCGCCGAGAAATCCCTCGTCGTCCTTCAGTTCGAGATTATAGCTGTCCACATCCACCGCAGGCAGACGGGTGGCGCCGTGAGCGCCGACAGTTGACGATGTGGCAGCTTGTTCAGCCATGCTGATCCCCCATGAGGCCTGCGACAACGGCACAAACGAGGGAAAGTTTCATCGGCGACGCTGTGGGAAGCTAATGATGAGGAGCCATGCCGGAATGTATGAACCTATTCAGGTTTTGCGTGCCACGTGCCACCCCGCTACCGCGTCAGGCACCGCATCGGTCGAGGCGAAATAGGGTTTGATGTCGATCAGTGGCGTGCCGTCGAGGCAATCGAGACCCTGCACTGACAAGGTGGTGCCTTCCACGCCCAGCAGCCGCACAACACTTATAGCGACAGGATTGGGCCGAGCCGGCGAGCGCAACGCGAAGGTGCCGCGCTGCTCTCCATAATGATGCGGCACCTGCACGACCAGATCGCGCCGCGCCTTATCCATCCAATACAGCACGACGAGATGCGAGCAGGTCTCGATGTCCTTCAGTGCCTGCGTCCAGCGCGTATCGACCTCGATGCTGCACACGGCGTCCGACTCGCGCGGATTCTTCGGACAATCATCCCGATTCGTCCACGGCGTGCGGATACGGCCGATGAAATAGACGGACGCATCGAAGCGATCGGGTAGCGCAGTGGTCAGTTCGCCGGAGCGGATTTCACCGTCTTTTTCGCTCATCAAAGGCTCCGTCATGGAGGGCAGCCGCGCGCGAATGGGAAGGGTGCCCGGGATTTCGCCCGCGCTCAATCCCGGCTAGACTTGGATAAAGCGGCACTTCATTGCTGAGCTGCGTCATGCTGCGGGCCATCCTTTCTTCGTTGCTGACCCTCGCGGTTGTTCCGGTGCGTGGCGAGGAGCGCGCACCGCTCGCATTCGCCGTGCCCTCCGCCGACAGCACGATCATACGCGGCCAGGCGGATCTACCGCCGGCCACTGCCTCCGCCGCGGTCATCTTCGTCGCGGGTAGCGGCGCGTTCGATCGTGACACTCGCCTCGGCCGCAGCGGCACCGAGCGCGATCTCTTGTTCAAAGACCTTGCCCGGCGTATGACCGCGCGCGGTCTAATGGCGGTGCGCTACGACAAACGCGGCATTATTCACGGCAGCACCGGCGCGGAGACGTTCGATCATGCAGCCCTCGCTACCGTCACGACCGTCAACAGCCGCGACGACCTCGCGGCCGTTTATGCCTGGACACGCTCGCCGCAAGGTCCCGGCGCAAGCTGCGTTCTGTTCTTCGTGCATTCGGAGGGCATGGCGCATGTCGCGCGGCTCGCCGAGTCCGGCGTGTTCGCGCCCGCCCTTATCATCGGCATGGGCGCGCTGATGGAAAGCCCGCTCTCCGTGATGCGCTGGCAGAGCACCGAGCGAGACATCCTGTCGTTGCAAATGATGGATGCGGATGGAGACGGGCGCACCACCAATGCCGAGGTCGAGGCGAACTGGCGGCGCACGCCGTCCTCCGTGTTCGACCGCCTCGATCTCCTGCTCAATCCCACTGGGGCCTGGTCCCGCGCCGATCTCGATCGCCTTCACGCCACGCAGATGGAGATATACGGGCGCACCCGCGCCGAGGTCCTCAACCACGCGGATGCCGATCCATTTCCCTCGCGCCCGGCGGCGTCGTCCTCCTACGAATGGTGGAAGAGCTGGTTTTCCGATGACACGCCGGTGGCGCAGCGGCTCGCGCATTGGCGCACGCGCATCAGCCTGCACTACGGCGACCGGGACTCGCAGACGCTCGCGGAGCGGCAGATTGCCGCCGCGCGCAAGGCCTTCCCGGCCGAGTTGGTATCCACGCATATCCATGAAGGCGTGGGTCACAGCCTCGGGACGCACGTTTTGTATGGGCCGGTCGACGAGGGGCTGGCAGACGCGCTCGCCGACGAAGCTGTGGCGGCATCCCGCGCGTGCCAGTGACTTGCATCGCAAGGCGCGCGGCGACCCCGTTTTGCCCGCGGGCGGCTTGCTAACCCCTCTTTAAACGTATAAAGATATGTTTATATGTGTTGTTGGCTTGGAATCCGGGCCACTGTGAGCCTTTTAAGCATGAGCACGCCTGCGCCACTGCCCTTCGCCACCCTCAACGCAGCCCTCAAAGCCGCGGGTGAGGCCACGCGTCTGCGCATCCTGGCGCTGCTCGCGGAAGCCGAGCTGACGGTCTCCGACCTCACCGAAATTTTGCGCCAGTCGCAGCCGCGTATCTCGCGGCATCTGAAGCTTCTGAGCGAGGCCGGTCTCGTCGAACGCTTCCGCGAGGGCTCCTGGGCCTTCTTTCGTCTCGCCGAGCAGGGTGGCGGCGCCGAGGTCATCCGCGCGCTGATCGCGCGTCTCGACGCGGAGGATGCGACCGTCGCTCGCGATCGCGAACGTCTGACTGCGGTGCGTACCGCCCGCGCGGCGGCGGCACAGGCCTATTTCCGCCGCCACGCCGTGGAATGGGACCGCATCCGCAAGCTGCATGTCGCCGATGCCGACGTGGAGGAAGCCATCCGCGCGGCCGTGGCCGATCGGCCCATCCATTCACTGCTCGATCTCGGTACTGGCACCGGCCGCATGTTGGAATTGTTTGGTCCGGACATCGAGCGCGGCCTCGGCCTCGATCTCTCGCTCGACATGCTGGCGCTGGCGCGTGAACGGCTCGATCGTGCCGGATTGCGGCATTGCACCGTGCGGCAGGGCGACCTCTACGATCTCTCTCTGCCGCGAGAGAGTTTCGATCTCGTCATCGTTCATCAAGTGCTGCACTTCCTCGACGATGGCGCACGCGCGATCCAGGAGGCGGCGCGGGTGCTGCGTCCCGGCGGGCGGCTTCTGGTGGTCGACTTCGCGCCGCACGATCTGGAATTCCTGCGCGAGAAGCACGCCCATCGCCGGCTTGGATTCACGGCGGAGACGGTGACGCAATGGACGCAAGCGGCGGGCCTCGATCTCGTTTTACACCGCACGCTTCCGCCCGAACCCGGCTCCGAGGGAAAGATCGCGGTGTCGCTGTGGCTCGCGGGCGACCCGCGCATCGCCATCGCTTCCAAGCGGGAGGTGGCGTGATGGAAAGCCAGGCCCGGCAAAGCCGCGTGGATACTCAAGGCGAGCGCCGCATCGGCGTGTCTTTCGAATTCTTCCCGCCGAAGACCGAGGAGATGGAAAAGACGCTGTGGGAGGCGGTCACGCGGCTCGCGCCGCTGTCGCCTGACTTTGTCTCGGTGACCTATGGGGCAGGCGGCTCGACGCGCGAGCGCACGCACGCGACCGTCAAGCGCATCCTCGACGAGACGCCGCTGACGCCGGCGGCGCATTTGACCTGCGTTGCCGCGACTCGCGACGAAGTGGATCAGGTGATCCGCGATTATTGCGCCGCCGGCGTGCGCCATATCGTTGCCTTGCGCGGCGATCCGACCAGCGGCGTCGGCGCGCGCTATGCGCCGCATCCAGGCGGCTATGAGAACGGGGCCGATTTGGTGGCAGGCATCAAGCGCATCTGCGACGTGGAAGTTTCGGTTTCGGCGTATCCCGAAAAGCATCCCGACAGCCCGAATGTCGAATCCGATATCGACATGCTCAAGGCCAAGGTGGACGCGGGCGCGACACGCGCCATCACGCAATTCTTCTTCGAAAACGATCTGTATTTTCGTTATCTCGACCGCGTCCGCGCGCGCGGGATCAATGTGCCGGTCGTCCCCGGCATCTTGCCGGTGCAGAATTTCAAGCAGACGAAGAATTTCGCCGAGCGCACGGGCGCCTCGGTGCCGGCGTGGCTGGCGGAACGCTTTGCGGGCCTCGACGACGATCCCGCCACGCGCAAGCTCATCGCTGCTGCTGTCGCCGCCGAGCAGGTGCTCGATCTGGTCGATCGTGGCGTCACCAATTTTCATTGCTACACCATGAAGCGCGCCGACCTGGTTTACGCGGTGTGTCATCTGCTGGGCTTGCGTCCGGCGACTTTTCACTCTCCCCAGCGGGGAGAGGGTCGGGATGGGGGCATTCCGGCGCTACCTTTGGGCACGACGCCATGACGGCGAGAAAGATCATGGCCAAGCCGCAAGCACACCGCGCTCCCTCTCCCCAGAGGGGAGAGGGTTGGGGTGAGGGGGCTCCCGCGTCCAAACGTAAGGTTGGTTTCGCCAAGCGCTTGCGGCGCGGTCAGACCGACGCAGAACGGACGCTTTGGTTCCAACTGCGTGATCGTCGTCTGAACGGTTGGAAATTCAAGCGACAGGTACAGATCGACAAATACATCGTCGATTTTATCTGTGCTGAAGCCCGGCTAATTATCGAAATCGATGGCGGTCAGCATATGGCCAGGAGCAAGCATGACGCAGCGCGAACGAAGGTCCTGGAAGCGATGGGCTATCTGGTTCTTCGCTTCTGGAACAACGATGTATTGCAAAACGTAAACGGTGTGCTCGAAAGCGTCGTCGATACGGTCAACCAACAGGCTGCGGTAACGCCCCCCCCCCCAAACACA
>JAXDOR010000176.1:0-7349 GCA_034668825.1 Alphaproteobacteria bacterium
GGGCCGTCAAGTCGGAAGAGACGACGGACGCGGGGTCCTACGCGCCTGCTGTGCTCGCTTTTCCGCCCGTTCGTATAGAGACGGGCGATATTCTGCCACCTGAAGCGGACGCTGTGGCGCTCATGGACGTTGTGGTGTTCCGTGGCGAATGCGCGGAAGCGGTCGCGCCCGTCGCCCCGGACGAAGGCGTGCTGCCGAAAGGCGCAGACGCCGAACCGGGGAAGCCATTGCGCCGTGTCGGCGAGTGCTTGCGCTCCATCGATGCGGCAGTGTTGCGGGCGGCGGGAATTGCGCGCGTGAGCATCCGCGAGCCGCGCATTCGGCTCGTTCGCGCCCGCGCGGGCAATGTCGTGCTCGACGCCTGCCATGGCTGGGTCGCGAGGAGTATCGAAGCCGATGGCGGAGTAGCTATTCTCGATCAAGATACCGAACAGTCGGATCATCTTGAAGCGGCGTTGCATGACAAAGGCAGCGACGCGGTCATTGTCCTCGGCGGGACGGGCAACGGTAGCAACGACATCAGCGTGCCCACGTTGGCCCGCGCCGGTCGCGTTGAATTCCACGGTGTCGGGCTCATCCCCGGCGAGACCGTGGCTTTCGGCTTCGCCGGCGCGCGGCCGGTATTGCTGCTGCCGGGGCGGATCGATGCCGCGCTCGCGGTTTGGTTGGTGATCGGGCGACGCTGGCTTGGACGGCTCACGGCGCGCAGTGATGAGCAAATGCCCCTCATGGCGGAGCTCTCCGGCAAGATCACCTCGACTGTGGGCATGGCCGAGGTCGTGCCAGCGCGGCGTAAGAACGGCAAAGTTGAACCACTCGCAAGCGGCTACCTTTCGTTCTCGGCTTTGGCGCGCGCCGACGGATGGATATTCGTTCCCGCCGAGAGCGAAGGCTATCCCGCAGGAGTTCGGGTCGCGGTGAGGCCGTTGGCATGAACGGCAACGCGAAAAATCCCGATCGGGAAAAACTTCTCGCCGCCATCCGCCGCGCGGCGCGGCAGGAGCAGTTTTTGGACGTGGTCTCCGCCGAGGATGCGCGCGTACGCTTCGAGCGTCATCTCGATCTGGCGCCGCTCGCAGCGGAGGCGGTACCGCTTATGTCCGCGCTCGGTCGCGTGCTGGCGGCAGACATTGCCGCGCCCGTCGACGCGCCGCCGTTCGACCGCTCCGGCGTCGACGGCTTTGCATTGCGTGCTGCCGATACTGTCGGCGCAAGTGAAATGACACCGCGCCACCTGCGGCTCAATGCTGAAGTCATTTCTTGCGGGCATATGCCTGTCATCGAAGTCGCGCCCGGCACGGCATCAACAATAGCCACGGGCGGTATGTTGCCGCGCGGCGCCGACGCCGTGGTGATGATCGAGCAATCAGAGCTTATCGGCGATGTGGATACGCCCACGATAGAAATTCGTCGCGCCGTCTCGCCGGGCCAGTTTGTGTCTTATGCCGGTTCCGACATCGCGCGCGGGGAGACACTACTGCGGCGGGGCACGCGCATCGGCTCGCGCGAGATCGGGATGCTGGCTGCGTGCGGTCTTGCGGAAGTGCCGGTTGTCCGCAAGCCGACAGTTGCCGTCCTGTCGACGGGCGACGAGCTTGTTGAATTGGGTCATGAGCTACGCCCCGCTGGCGTCTACGACAGCAACGGAGCGATCCTCGCCGCAGCCGTCGCGGAAGCGGGCGGTGAGGCGGTGCCATTCGGAGCCTTTCCCGACGACGAGGCGGCGCTGACGAAAGCGTTGCGCCGGGCGCTGGCGGGCTGCGACATGGTTGTCGTCAGCGGTGGCACCTCGAAAGGCGCGGGCGATCTTTCGCACCGGGTGGTCTCACAGCTCGGCGCGCCGGGGATTCTCGTGCATGGCGTGGCGCTTAAGCCCGGCAAGCCACTTTGCCTCGCGGTCGTCGAGGGCAAGCCCATCGCGGTGCTGCCAGGATTCCCGACCTCGGCGATCTTTACCTTCCACGCTTTCATGGCCCCGGTGATCCGCGCCCGCGCCGGTCTTCCGCCTGAGGCAGCGGAGACCCTCGATGTTCAGGTGCCGGTCCGCGTGACGTCAGAGTTGGGACGGAAGGAATTCGTCCTCGTTGCCGTTGTCGCCGGGGAGAAAGGCCCGCTGGCTTTCCCCACCGCCAAAGGATCAGGCGCGGTGACGGCATTTTCGCAAGCCGACGGGTTCCTCGAAGTCGATGCGCTCGCCACCGCGCTCGACGCCGGCAGCACGGCGCGGGTGACGCTCATCGGTGGCAAAACGCAGTTATCCGATCTGGTACTCATGGGCAGCCATTGCGTCGGGCTGGACGTGGTGATCGGCCGGCTTGCGGAACAAGGGATCAACACGCGCGTGATCGCGGTCGGCAGCCTGGGCGGCCTTGCCGCGGTGCGACGTGGCGAATGCGATCTTGCGCCAGTGCATCTGCTCGACCCCAGCACCGGCCACTATAATGAACACCTCACCGGCGATGGCCTGTCGCTGATACGCGGTTGGCAGCGGATGCAAGGCGTGCTGCACCGGCCGGGCGATAAGCGTTTCGCCGGCTGCACCGCGGAACAGGCGATGAAGAACGCGTTGGCTGATCCCGTGTGTTTGATGGTCAATCGCAATGCTGGCGCCGGCACCCGCATTTTGATTGACCGTTTGCTGGCCGGGGCCAAGCCGCCAGGTTACGCCAACCAGTCCAAGTCGCATAACGCGGTAGCGGCCAGCATCGCACAAGGCCGGGCGGATTGGGGTATCGCGATCGAGACGGTGGCGCGGCTTTATGGCCTCGCATTCTTGCCGCTGTCGCCGGAGTCCTATGATTTCCTGGTGCTGGACAGCCGCCGTGAGCGGCCCGCCGTTCAGGCTTTCATCGCGGCACTACGCGATGAACACACCAAAGAGCGCATTCGCGCGCTCGGAATGCATCCGGTGGAGAGATGATGGGAATGCCGCATCTGTTCCGGCTCTGCGCCCTTACCGTCCTGCTGCTCGGCGCGGGAGCAGCGAACGCGCAACTGCGCGGCCACGGCGGCCCGGTGCGGGCGCTTGCCATTTCGCCGGACGGCACTGCCGCGATCTCAGGCAGCTTCGACAGTTCCGCGATCCGCTGGTCGCTGACGCGCAATTCAGCCGAGCAAGTGCTGCGCTTTCATGACGGGGCGGTGAATGCGGTTGCCATCCTTAAGGACGGAAGCGTGGCGACCGCGGGCGAGGACGGCCGCGTCGCGATCTGGCGCTCAGGCGAGCAACAGCCCGCCACCGTGTTGGAAGGGCATCAGGCGCCGGTTGTCGCGCTGGCGCTATCGCCCGACGGATCGACACTTGCGTCGGCATCTTGGGACAGCACGATACGCCTTTGGCCGCTGGCGGGCGGCGCGCCGCGCGTGCTCGAAGGCCATCAGCAGAATGTCAACGGCGTTGCTTTTAGTCCAGACGGAAAGTCGATCATCAGCGCCGGCTATGATGCCACGTTGCGCATTTGGCCGCTTGCGAACGCATCGCCCGCGATCACCACCTTGCTGACGCCGCTGAATGCGGTGGCGGTCGCCTCCGATGGTGAGATCGTTGCCGCGGGCGCCGACGGCAAAGTCTATTTCTATTCGCCGTCCGGCGCGCTGCGCGGCGAATTGGAAGCGGCGCCGACTCCAATCATCTCGCTGGCGATATCCGGCGATGGCAAGCTTGTGGCGGCAGCGGGCATTCGCGGTTCGGTGTCGATCATCGAGCGCGTCGGCCTCAAGCTTGCGCGCACATTGGTAGGTCCCGGCCTGCCGGTGTGGTCCGTCGCTTTCCTGCCCGATAGCCGCACGCTATTGACCGGCGGCGCCGACCGGATGATCCGACGTTGGGATGCGACGACTGGCGATCCGATCGGCTCGGTCGTTGTCGCGGGGGCGGATGACCCGCTCACCGCGTTTGCCGGAGATCCGGGTGCGGAAGTGTTCCGCGCTTGCATCGCTTGTCACACATTGACGCCGGATGAAGGCAATCGCGCCGGGCCCACTCTCGCCAGTGTGTTCGGGCGCAAAATCGCGACGCTGCCTGGCTACAATTTCTCCGAGGCGTTGAAGCAGCTCGACATCGTGTGGTCGCCCGAGACCGTGGCAAAACTGTTTGAAATTGGGCCAGCGGCCTACACGCCCGGCACCAAAATGCCGGAGCAGCGCATCGGCTCGCCGGAAGACCGCGCCGCGCTGGTGAAGTTTCTGGAGAAAGCAACAGGCAAACAGTGATCTGCATTTTCGTTGTGCCCGGTCTTGTGCCGGCATCCATGTCTTCCAGGTCCGGCATCTAAGATGCGGATAGCCGGGACGATGCCCCCTGGCCCCGTCTCCCGCATGCGCTGATAACCTTAATGTTGAGCGCCCCGCGTGCGGGCGGCCGGGGAAGGTTCCCGTCATACGTACGTTATGTTAGGCTCCCAGGAGGATGGGTCTTGGTGGGGTGGGTAATGCGTAAGTTTGGGTTGGTGTTGATCGCGGCTGCGGCGATGGGCGGCTGCGCGGCTGTGTCGTCTCTGGATGACGAATATGGAAGCGCTCCGCCAGATGGCGAAGTCACTCTGGACAGCGGCCTAAACTATTATGTTTGGCAGCATAAAACGAAGCCGAAAATAATGGTCGCCGCCGACATCGAGCAAGTGAGGTCGTCCGGTATTACTGCCGGCATGACGATGGGGATGGGAACGGGAATGGTTCCGCAACCTGTGCTGGAGCAGGTCGCAAAGAGATGGTTCGAGCAAAAGGACCAACCCTACTGTCACACGACCGCGAGCTTTGTATCTCACAGCCTGTATTCCGAGGTCGACTTTGAGTGCGATCCACCCCCTCCGCCGCCTCCACCTCCGCCGCCTCCGCCCAAGCGCAAACTCCCGCCCAAACGGTAGTCCAGCTCACAGGGCCTTGAGAGTTGCGGGCTAAAGAGGCAGCGAACCGCCATTGCCGCAGCCGCCGCGGTAGACATTCAGGCCGTTCTAGTCCGACTTCTCCGCCAGCGCCGCCCGCTCGCGTAAATAATCCTCCGTCGTGCGCGGGGCCGGGCGCGCGGGCGCGCCATAGGGATCGAAGTCTTCTTCGCTCACGGCTGCAACGCGGCAACTGTCGCACATCTTGATGACGTCAAGACGCCGAGCCTGACCCTTGAACATCCAGTGCCGGCCTTCGAGTTTCGCGGCGACGCGCTCGATCGTGCTCTTCACGCCGAACGGCTTGTCGCAACGGATGCAGTGGAACGGCTCCTCCTGCTTGAGTACCCGCGCCGAGGCGGTGGCGGCGCGGAAGTCGAGCTGCGGCATGAGCGTGATGACTTTTTCCGGGCAGGTGGCGGCGCACAGACCGCATTGCACGCAGGCATCCTCGGCAAAGCGCAGCATCGGCCGTTCCGGATCGTCGAGCAGCGCACCGGTTGGGCAAGCGGATACGCAGGAAAGACACAACGTGCAGCCTTCAACATTCAGCTCGACCTTGCCAAAGGGCGCGCCTTGCGGCAGCGCGATGACATCGACCGGCGCGGGCGCGGCGCGATGCAGCTCGCGCAACGCCAGACGCATGACGTCGCGCTTCGGACCGACGGCGGTAAAGCTTGCCGGGCGAGGTGAGGGCTCTTGCACCGCAGCAGCGCGAAGCGTTTCGCCGAGGAAATCCGGATCGTCGGTCTCGATGGTCGTCACGCGTCCGATACCGAAACCAAGGCCTTCAAGGATGGGATCAGCAAGGGCGATGGTCTTCATCAGCCCGGCCATGTCATGACGCGCGCGGCCGCGCAGCAGAAAGCGCATGGCCGAAGCACCATAGGCGAAAGCGGCAGCGACGGCTTCCAGCCCGACCTGCGTAATCTCGTTGACGGCCACCGGAAGCACGTTGGCAGGCAACCCGTCACCATGTCGCGCCAGGGCATCGATCAACGCAGCGCCATGTGCCTCGTCGTGCAGCAGCAGCACCGGATGCGCGCCGCCGGCCTCCCGGTAAGACGTCAGCAAGACGCGAAGCTTTCGCATCAGCGTATCGGAGGGCGGCAGCGCGTAAGATGCGGCGCCGGTCGGGCAGGCGGCGGCGCATTGGCCGCAGCCGGCGCAGATATTGGCATCGATGGCGACATGCTCGCCCGCGGGCGCGATCGCGCCGGTCGGGCAGAGATCAAGACAGCGGCGGCAACCGACTATCTTCGAGCGTGAATGCGCGCAGAGGTCTTCGGTGAATTGGATATAGCGCGGCTTGTCGAAAGTACCGATGAGATCGCGCGCCCGCAGCACGAGGCGCAGCACCGCGGCAGGATCGCCTGGATCGGCGCGCAGATAACCCTCGCGCAACTCATGCGCCGGAAACAGCGGCGCGCCGCCGGAAATATCGAGCACGATGTCGCAACGTGACACCGCCCCGTCGCGCGCGGACAGAAAATCGAGCGTGCCGCGCGAGCTTGGGGCGGCTGTGGCATAACCATCGACCACAACCTCGAAGGCGCCGAGATGTCCTTTGGCGGATCGGATCGCGCCTTTCACCACCGGAAAATCGCTGACACGCGGCGGCGCGAGAGCGGCCGGCGGCGCGATCATCACCGTCACATCGAGATGATCCTTGAGCAGGCTCCCCGCTTCGATGGCGCGCTCGTCACGGCCATAAACGAGAATGACGCCTTCGCTGTCGAAGCTGACGTAAGGGATGTCCGGCATCGGCTCGGCCGCGGCGGCGAGCAACGCCGCCATCTTCGGCCCGGCTTGCGCGGCGTCCGCCGACCATCCTGCGGTTTCACGGATGTTGGCGAAGGTAATTTGTGCACCGTCGTCCATCGCCGACGCGATCTCGGAGAACAGCGGCGCTTCCTGCGTGCAGCCAACCGTGATCGCTCCGGCCTCCGCGGCAACCGAGCGAAAACGATCAATTTCAGTACGGCAGAGGTGCCGCGCGGTCGAAATCTCCGCCCCGCGGCAGCCCCGGCGCAGGGCCTCGGCGTCCAGCGGCATCGTGTCCTCGCAGGAACAGACCACGACTTTACGCGGCAAATCGGCCATTTCCCCTCCCGAAAGCACCTATTATGGCTGTTGTCGGTGCTTTTTCATGGCGGCCCTGGCTGCGGCGCCGGGGACATTATAGTGCTAGCCTCCCTGTTGTAACAGTCCGAGAGCGTAAATGCCGCTGCCAAGCAGCAACAAACCGGCCCCAAGTCTCGATTTGCCGCCGCCATTCCACCTGGTCACCCCGCGCGAGGCGGGGGATGCTTTTGCCCATGCCCAGGCCGTGGCCGACGACCAAGGCGCAGGAACCCTGGTTTTTGTCGGCCGCTTCGATCTTGCCGAATTCGCGGTGGTGTTGGAGCCCGAGGAGCCTTTGCGCACGGCGCGACGCGCGCTCTACGCCGGCATGAATGCGCTCGC
>JAXDOR010000177.1:0-13343 GCA_034668825.1 Alphaproteobacteria bacterium
CTCATGGCCCGTAAGGTCGTCACGGTCATCATCGGCAATATCATCAGGATCATTCTCGCGCCGCTGCGACTACTCGCATACCTGCTGTGCCGGCTGCTTCGCTGCAATCCGGGTCCGCGTTGGTCGAAAGACACCATGGTCAAGCGGATGATCCGGTCCAAGTTCGCCAAGGAAGTGGATTTCTCGTTAGTCCGAGTAGGCGTCAACGCCGGCGGTCTCTTGATCGGCGCCATCGAGACAACGTCCCAGGCGGTGGCGCAAGTCATTGAGTTTTTTCTCCTGCGCCGTCCGGATTTGCTGGACGAGGTCAAACAAAAGGCGGCGTTGCCCGATCCGGCCCCTTTCGATTCCATGGTTTGGGAAGCGCTGCGCTTCGTGCCGATCAGCCCCTACATGTTTCGGCAAGCCTCGACAGATTGCGTCATCGCCAAGGGCACCAACCGCCAAACCGCCATTCCTGCCAGTACCAATGTTCTCTTGCTGTCGCAGTCGGCCATGTTCGACAGCTACGCCTACGACAAGCCGGAAACATTCAATCCCAATCGAAACTGGTATCACCACTTCAATTTCGGATTCGGCTCACACGAATGTCTGGGGAAATACGTCGGCATGGTGATGATTCCGGAGATGGTTCGGCAGGTCATGCTGAGAAAAAATATCGTGGGCAGAGAGAAGATCAGCCGCCGGAATGGCGCCCTTTATGGCGACGGACTTGGCGCCGGGGCGGACGGTCCTTTCCCAGAAGAATATAATCTGGCCTGGCAATAGCGCGCCGCGCCGGTGCGTCGGATGTTCAGGCGCTTCCGAACACGCGCTGGAAGATCGTATCGACGTGTTTGAAGTGATAGGCGAGGTCGAAATTCGTCTCGATCTCTTTGTCTGTCAGCTTGGCGCGCACGTCCTTGTCGGCTTTCAGTAGGGTGAGGAAATCGCCTTTGCCTTCCCAAACTTGCATCGCGTTGCGCTGGACCAGTTTGTAGGCCTCCTCGCGCGCCACGCCCTTTTGCGTCAGCGCGATCAGCACGCGCTGTGAATGAACAAGGCCGCCGAGCCGGTCGAGGTTCTTCTTCATGTTCTCCGGATAGACCACGAGCTTGTCGATCACGCCGGCGAGCCGCGCCAGCGCGAAGTCGAGCGTCACCGTAGCGTCAGGACCGATCATCCGCTCGACGGAAGAATGCGAGATGTCGCGCTCGTGCCAAAGCGCCACATTCTCCAGCGCCGGCGTCACATAAGCGCGCACCATGCGGGCAAGCCCGGTCAGATTCTCGCTGAGCACCGGGTTGCGCTTGTGCGGCATGGCGGAAGAACCCTTCTGGCCCGGAGAGAAGAATTCCTCGGCTTCGAGCACTTCCGTCCTTTGCAGATGCCGGATCTCCGTCGCCAGCCGTTCGACCGATGAGGCCACGACGCCGAGCGTGGCAAAATACATCGCATGCCGATCGCGCGGAATGATTTGCGTGGAGACCGGCTCGACACCGAGCCCGAGCGCTTTGGCGACATGTTCTTCGACACGCGGATCGACCTGGGCGAACGTGCCGACGGCGCCGGAAATGGCGCAGGTCGCGACCTCTGTGCGTGCGCAGATCAGGCGCTCCTTGGCGCGGAAGAATTCCGCATAGGCATAGGCGAGCTTCAACCCGAAAGTCGTTGGCTCCGCGTGGATGCCGTGAGAGCGGCCGATCGTCGGCGTCAGCTTGTATTCGAAGGCGCGGCGCTTGATCGCTGCCAATAGTTTGTCGATATCACCGATCAACAACTCCGCCGCGCGCACGAGCTGGATATTGAAGCAGGTGTCGAGCACGTCGGACGATGTCATGCCGGAATGCACGAAGCGCGCTTCGGGTCCGACGATCTCCGCAAGATGAGTCAGGAAGGCGATGACGTCGTGCTTGACCTCGGCTTCGATCGCATCGATGCGCGCCACATCGAATGTGGCGTTCTTGCCCTTTTCCCAAATCTTTTTGGCGGCTTCCTTCGGGATGATGCCGAGCTCGGCCATGGCATCGGCCGCATGCGCTTCGATTTCGAACCAGATGCGAAAACGCGTCTGCGGCGACCAGATCGCGGCCATCTCAGGTCGACTATAGCGGGGGATCATCGATGCCTCCGAGCAAGCCTGCGCTGTAGCAGATCAGGCGGCGCTCAACAATTGCGAGTGGCCGTGCAATGCTGGTCAGGCAGCGAATCACGGGGGAATTCCACCATGAAACTGCTTCAGATCATGCCCCGCAATGGCATGCGGCTGTATGGCGCGATGGTCAGACGGGAAGCCGAAATTCGAAAAGGTGGTCGCGGGACGTTCTCGCGCGCCGGACGCAAGCGGGCGAGTGCGGCGAGATGGAAGCATGCCAGATATCCTGGCTCCATCAGTCTAGAACGAACTCCGTCGGAGCTGATCAGCGTTGAGATCAAATCGCCCGATCAGGACGAGGAAGCACGGTTGCTCTCCGCGTTTCTTGGCTGGATTGGCCGTCACTTCGCCGCCGAGGTCCAGGCTATCAATATCCAGTACCAGCCTCCGGCGCGGCGATCACGCCGCTGACTATCGCCCGGCTTAAGCCCTGCTACGCGGCTTCTCCGCGCGCCATGGCCGCGGCTTGGCGGATTGCCGCGATATTGGCGCGGTAGGACGCAGGCCCACCTTTGAATACGGCAGAACCGGCGACCAACACGTTGGCCCCGGCGGCTACGACCATCGCTGCATTGTCCGGCGTGACGCCGCCATCAATTTCGATGTCGATCGGCCGGCCGGCGACTAGCGCCGCTACGCGCCGGATTTTCTCCACGGCCGCCGGGATAAAGCTTTGGCCGCCGTAGCCGGGGTTGACCGACATGACGAGAACGAGATCGACGGTGTCGATGACGTGCTCGATGGATTCCACCGGCGTGCTTGGATTCATGGTGACGCCGGCCTTCTTGCCGAGCGCGCGGATCGCCTGTAGCGAACGATGCAGATGCGGTCCGGCCTCGACGTGAACGGTAATGATGTCGGAGCCGGCCTTGGCAAAGGCTTCAAGATGCGGATCGCAAGGTGCGACCATGAGATGTACGTCTAGAGGTTTCTTGGTCACCGGGCGGATGGCTTTCACCACCTCCGGGCCGAAGGAGATGACGGGGACAAAATGTCCGTCCATCACGTCCACATGGATCCAGTCGGCGCCCGCGGCCTCGATGGCGCGAACCTCCTCTCCAAGCTTGGCAAAATCGGAGGAGAGAATCGAAGGTGCGATAGCAAGCGGCCGCATCGAAAGCTCCGGATTGGACTGCTCCGGGTACCACGGCGACGCCGAAGGGGCAATGTGAGCTGGGAACGACGCGGGCGATCACGCTGCGCCGGCGGTCACCTCGCGGAAACGATAGCGGTCGCGAATGCGCAGGTTGAAAAACGCGCCTTTTGAAGGCGAATTCCGAAAGGCGCTGACCACGTCGCTCGACACCCCATAATATTGGTAGCGGCGGCCGGAAACGAAGGTAACCGTCAGCATCCCGCGATCGCGGTCATAACTGATAAAGGCGATGGCTGTTGAGGGCATTTGCAGCCTCATCCGGCTGTGGCGTTGCTCATAATCAACGCCTTTTGCCCGCTTTTGTTCACGCCGGCGGGGTTACTTGCCGAACCTGTCGCGCCAGCTTGGCAAGGCCCCAGGAAAGGGAAGGGGCGTTGCCTCGTACACCGCGCGCGCAATAGCGCGGGCAACCACATTGGCGGCGACCGTGCCTAGCCGGGAAAGCGCGACGAAGGGATCGGCGAGGGCTTTTCGTCCCGTGGCTGCGGCAAACAACACGTCACCATCGAGCGGGGTGTGGACCGGATAGATCGCGCGTGCGAGGCCGGTCTGCGCCATCACCGCCAGGCGCTTGGCCTGCGCCTTGGACAAGATGGCGTCGGTCGCCACCACGGCGAGCGTCGTGCTCATCCGCGCACTGCCTTTGGTATGCGGCTCCAGCGCTTCGGAGGGGAAAGGGGAGGGAAAGCCGCACGCACCGAATTCTCCGTTTTGCTCGAAAGGCGCCGCCCAAAACCACGGACCATCGCCGATGGTGACGCTGCCCGCGGCGTTGACAGCGACTAAGGCTCCGACCGCGAGACCGTCAATCTCCGCCGAAGCGGAGCCGATGCCGCCTTTGAGACCTACCGTAGTGGCGCCGAGGCCGGCTCCGACACTGCCAAGCGCGCAATCCGAATTGGCGCTGGCCGCGGCGGCATAGCCGAGTTCGCGATAGGGCGGGTATCGCTCCCAATTCTTGTCGCCGCCGCTGAGAAGATCGAACAAGATGGCGCCCGGGACGATGGGTACCCGCGCCGAGCGGACGGCGAAGCCCCGGCCCTGATCGCGCAGCCAGGCCTGCACGCCGGACGCCGCATCGAGGCCGAAGGCGGAGCCACCGGAGAGCGCAATCGCATCGATACCGCTGACGGTTTGCGCCGGGTCAAGGAGGGCGGTTTCCCGCGTACCAGGACCGCCACCGCGCAGATCGATGCTGGCGACCGCGGGCTCGTCGAACACGATCGCCGTTACGCCGGAACCTAATCGCGGGTCATCGGCATGGCCGATGCGGACGCCTGCAACGTCGGTGATGAGATTGCGCAATATCACTTGTCCTCTAGCCACAAGCTATCACAGCCGATCAATTCTCGGCAGCACGGCGATTCCGTCTTGCTTCCGCCGGCTCACCCGTCGCATCTAACGCCATGGCCGACGTCACCATACCTGCCGTGCTTCTCGCCGGGCTGATCAGCTTCCTGTCGCCCTGCGTGTTGCCGTTGGTGCCGCCGTATCTGGTCTATCTTTCCGGCGTCTCGCTCGAACGGCTCGCCGATGCCGAGCCCAAGCCCAGGGTACGGCGGGAGACGGTGCTTGCCGCCTTGCTCTTCGTGCTGGGATTTTCGACGGTCTTTGTCGCGCTCGGCGCCAGCGCCAGCGCGGCCGGAACGCTGATCCGCAGCCATGCCGATACGCTGGCGACAATCGCCGGCATTGCCATCATCATCATGGGCCTGCATTTCCTTGGCTTTACCCGCATCGGATGGCTGTTGCGGGAGAAACGGCTTGAGGTCGCCAAGCCCGTCGGCCTTTGGGGCGCCTATGTGATGGGCCTTGCCTTCGCCTTCGGCTGGACACCCTGCATCGGGCCAATCCTCGCCGCCATCCTGGCGGTTGCCGCCTCGGAGGCCACGGTCGCGCGGGGTGCGGGATTGCTCGCGGTCTATTCGCTTGGACTCGGCATTCCGTTCATGCTGGCGGCTTTCGCGGTCGAACCCTTTGCCGCGTTTCTGGTCCGCTTCCGCCGCCATCTCGCCAAGGTGGAGAAGGTGATGGGCGGGCTGCTGGTGCTGACCGGGGTGGCCTTCCTCACCGGATTCATCAGCGAGGCAAGCTACTGGCTCCTGGAAACCTTCCCGGTGCTGGGAACCATCGGCTAGGACTCAGTCACCGCCGCCGCCAGGCAAACGGTCCGGTGCGTTGATAGATCCAGCGATATTGCGTGACCATCTGGGTCGCACGGGTCGCGCCAAATCCCAGCAAGGCGATGATGAAGCACAGCGCCGTATCGATGACGTAGTAGTAGGGCGAGAGCAACGTGCCGCCGAACAGCGCGAAATGGATGAATCGCACGGCCATTCCGAGGATCAGCATATAGCCGACCAATTGCCACCACGGCCGCCACGTCGCGGCAATGGCCCGCCCCGTCAGCCAGGCGGCGCCGCCCCCCAGCACGAGGGTGACAAGTACGAAAAGGCCGATGTGATTTTCTTCGTAGAGAAGACCGTGCATTTATGATTCTGCCTGCTGCCGTCCGCCATCGAGATAAGCGGCCTTGACCTCGGAGCGCGCCAACAATTCCCCTCCGGTACCGGAAAGCGTAATGCGTCCGTTGACCATCACATAGCCGCGATGGGCGAGCTTCAAGGCGTGGAAGGCATTTTGCTCGACGAGAAATATCGTCAGTCCATCGCGCTGGTTAAGCTCACGAATAGCGTCGAAGATTTGCTGGACGATAAGCGGCGCCAAACCGAGCGAAGGCTCGTCAAGCAACAAAAGCCGCGGACGGCTCATGAGCGCGCGCGCGATCGAAAGCATCTGTTGTTCGCCGCCGGATAGGGTTCCGCCGCGCTGATGGAGGCGTTCGCGCAGAAGGGGAAACAATGCAAGTACTCGTTCGAGGTCGTTATTAAAATGCGCCGGGTCGGCGACGATCCCGCCCATCTGCAAATTTTCCAGCACCGTCATGCGCGCAAAGATACGGCGTCCCTCAGGAGCTTGCGCGATCTTCAGCCGCGCGATGTCATGAGTGGGGAGCGCGGTGATGTCATGTCCGTCGAACAGGATCTGGCCTTCGCGTGCGCGCGGATTGCCGCAAATCGTCATCATCAGGGTCGATTTTCCGGCGCCGTTGGCGCCGATCAAGGTGACGATCTCGCCTTGATGGACGTCGAGGTCGACACCTTTGAGCGCGCTCACCCGCCCGTAGTAACTCGTCACCCCGCGAACACAGAGGAGAGGCGCGCTCACAATCCTACCTCCGCTTCCACCTTCTCCACTTCGTGTTTCTCGACGCCGAGATAGGCGGCGACCACCTTCTGGTCGTTGCGCACGGCGTCCGGCGACCCATCCGCGATTTTCACTCCATGATCGAGCACGACAACGTGGTCGGAAATCTGCATCACCACCGACATGTCATGCTCGATCAGGAGGATCGAGGTGGGATGCTGCTCGCGGATCGAAAGCAGGAGCTGGTTGAGCTCGCCGCTTTCCCGCGGGTTGAGGCCGGCGGCCGGCTCATCGAGACAAAGCAGCGTTGGATCGGTGCACATGGCGCGCGCGATCTCGAGCCGCCTTTGTGCGCCATAGGGCAGCTCGCCCGCGGCGTCGTCGGCGCGCTCAATCAGTCCGATTTTATCGAGCCAGTAGCGCGCCTTGTTAATGGCGCGACGCTCGGCGCGGCCATAGGAGCGAACGCCGAGGATGCCGAAAACGGTAAAACCAGACGCGAGCATCAGCGCATTGTGCTGAGCGATCAGCAAATTCTCCAGAACGCTCATGCCGGGAAACAGCCGGATATTCTGAAAGGTCCGCGCCACCTTGGCTTTTTGCGTCACCAGATAATCGGGCATGCGTTCGAGCAGGAACAGCGCGCCATTGCTCCGATGGATGCTGCGTTCACCCCGGTTGGTCAGAGTTTCGACTTCATTCCACAGCGTTGGATCGCCGTGATGCAACGCGATCCGGCCCTCGGTCGGCGTGTAGAATCCGGTGATGCAGTTGAATACGGTGGTTTTGCCGGCACCGTTCGGGCCGATCAGGGCAGTGATCCCGCCACGCGCCGCCTCGAAGCACAGTTCGTTGACGGCGATCAGTCCGCCGAAACGCATCGTGAGATGGTCGACGCGGAGCACGGCATCGACGGTCGGCGTCATCCGCGTTTTTCCTTGAGCAGGTCGGCGGGAACTGCCTTGCGCTCCTGCAGAAACACGGAAGGTTGGCGCGTGGAGATCAGCCCGCGCGGCTTCCAAATCATAATAAGAACCATCGCCAAACCGAACAGCAGCATGCGATATTGAGTTGGGTCGAAGTCGTTGCCGAAAATATTTTTGAGAAACCCCAGCTCACGCATGATCTCGGTGCCGCCGATCATGACGATTGCGGCGATGGCAACTCCGATCTGGCTGCCCATGCCGCCTAGCACGACGATCGACAGGATCGTCGCCGACTCGATGAAGGTGAACGATTCCGGCGAGATGAATCCCTGGCGCGCGGAAAAGAACGATCCGGCAAAACCCGCGAGCATCGCACCCATGGCAAAGGCCGTTAGCTTGGCGTTCGTGGTGTTAATCCCAAGGGAGCGGCAGGCGATCTCATCTTCGCGCAACGCCTCCCAGGCGCGCCCGACCGGCAGCCGCCGCAGTCTGAGCGTGAGGAAGGCGGTAAAAAGCACGAGAACAAGAATGAGGTAGTAAAAAAAGATGGTGCGATAGAGCGGAGTGAATTCCAGGCCGAAGACAGCGGCGAAACCTTCGTCGGACGCATTGAACGGAATCCCGAAGAAGGTCGGGCGTGGAATCCCGCCGATGCCGGCATATCCGTTGGTCACCGGAACCCAGTTGGTAATGACGAGGCGGATAATCTCGCCGAAGGCGAGGGTGACAATGGCGAGGTAATCGCCACGCAGCCGCAACACGGGAAACCCAAGCAAGATACCCCAGAACGACGACAGGATTCCTGCGAGCGGGAGCAGTACCCAGAACGATAGACCGAAGTTCTTGGCCAATAGCGCATAGGAATAAGCGCCGACCGCGTAAAAAGCGACATAGCCGAGGTCCAGTAGGCCGGCCAATCCCACAACGATATTGAGCCCCAAGCCAAGCATTACGTAGATCAGAATCTGGATACCGAAATTGTCGATCCACTTCACGGCACCGCCGAATCCCGTCAACGACACCACGAAAGCCGGATAGATGATCACGAAGCCAAGCGCGAAGGACGTGAACCACTTGGTGAAACCCGCGCGCCAGTCCGAAATCGGCGCGCTTGGCGCCAACGGTTTGGCGGTAGGTTTGGCTAGCCGTGGCGAGAGAACAAGAATGTAAAAAAATCGGCTCAGGCCGATCACCGCGACGAGCCCGAATAACAATGTCCAATGCGTTTCGAGCGCCAGCTCGTTACGCATATCCTGCACTGTCCTGAATCCGACAAGCGGCAGCAGCAGCCCGAAGGCAAACAACGCGGCAAGGCTCGCGTCCTTCAGCGCTCGGAGGAAGTCGGCGCGCGGGGCCGGGGAGGGTGCCTCGGCCGTCACCTCACACCTTCTCGACGTCCGGTCTGCCGAGGATTCCCTGCGGCAGGAAGATCATGGTGATGGCGAGGATTGAGAAAACGGCCACATCCTTGTAATCGATGGAAAAATACGCCGACCACATGGTCTCCACCAACCCGATCACAAGGCCGCCAATCACCGCGCCGGGCAGCGACCCGATGCCACCGAGCACAGCGGCAGTGAAAGCCTTGATACCGGGGACGAAGCCGTCGGCGAAGCTCACCACACCGTAGTACATCAGGTACAGAGTGCCGGCCACGGCGGCCAGTGCCGCGGCGATAACGAAGGTGATTGAAATGGTGCGGTCAACGTTGACGCCGACGAGTGCCGCCATCTTCTGGTCCTGCTCGCAGGCGCGTTGCGCGCGTCCAAGCGAAGTTTTGCTCACCAGGAACCAGAAGGCGGCAAGCAGGAGGGCGGTGACACTCCAGATGATGAGTTGCTTGTAGGAAACCGCGACATCATAGCTTTCCCCGTGCATCACCACGATCACCTGGTTGAACATCGGAGGAATCGATTTGTTGCGCGGGCCCTGGGTCACCTGAACGAAATTGCTAAGAAAAATCGACATGCCGATGGCGGAGATCAGCGGTGCTAGGCGGAACGAACCTCGCAATGGCCGATAGGCGACGCGCTCGATTGCCCAATTGACGACTGACGTCAGCACCATGGCGACGACGAGCACGATCAACAAGGTTAGCACGACCGATCCTACGCCGATCCAGTTCGTCAAGATCAGGAAGGCGATAAGAGCGATGAAGGCCGATACCATGAATACGTCGCCGTGGGCGAAATTCACCATGCCGATGATGCCGAACACCATCGTATAGCCGAGGGCAATGAGGCCGTAGATCGAACCGAGGGTGATGCCGTTGATGAGCTGCTGGACGAAAACTTCCATGCGTCCGCCGCGCCCCCGCGCTTACTCTGCCGTGACGCCGATCATCGATGTCTGAAGCGGCGACGTGGAGAATCCACCTGTAGCAGGGGGCGTCAGTCCCGGCAACGCCAAGCCGCCAGCCGATCTGGACTCAGCCGGCCTTGGCAGTTTCTGCGATGACTTCAGCGGCTTCCTTGAAAGCGTGATTGGCGGCTGGAACGCCGCAATAGATCGCCTGCTGCAGGATCACTTCCTTAATATCGTCGGATGAGAATCCGCCCTCGGTGAGCGCGACGCGCACGTGAAGGCGGAATTCCTCCCATTTGTCGAGCGCGATCATCGTGCCGATCACAAGTATGCGGCGCGTTCGCTCATCGAAGTGAGGCCGCGTCCAGATCTCGCCCCAGGCATAGCGGGTGATGAGATCCTGGAATTCTTCATTGAGCGCAGTCTTATTCGCATTCGCGCGATCCACCCACGCATTGCCGAGCACTTTGCGGCGGCGTGCCATTCCAGTTTTATGTCGTTCGCGTTCGTCCATAAATCCTCCTCTGGAGTGCGAATCGCAAACACTACGATTTAGGTTGCGTCAGAAATCCGAGCACTTCGGCTATAAAGGCGGCTGGCTGCTCGACATTGGAGATGTGCGCGGCATCCAACACGGTAAGCGATGCGCGCGGAATGTGGCTACGGATGAATTCAGCCGCCGCGACCGGCGTTGCCGTGTCATGCCGTCCCGCGATCACCAGCGTCGGCGAATTGATCTTGGCCAATATAGCGCGATGATCCATGTCACGGACGGCCTCGCAACACGCGATATAGCCATCGATCGGCGTTGCCACTAACGCCTCCTTAATACGAGCGACGGTGTCCGGCGCCCGTGTGCGAAAATCCGCCGTGAACCAGAGGTTCATGAGGTTATCGGCAACCGCCTCTAACCCGCGCGCGCGAATGGTTTTGATACGCTGGTTCCAAGGCTCCTTGTCGGGATAGTAGCAGGAGGTATTGGAAAGAATGAGCTTGTCGATGCGCTGCGGCGCATGGGCCGCCAGCCACTGCCCGACCATGCCGCCCATGGACAGGCCACACCAGCTTACCTTGCTGACGTTAAGGGCATCCATGATTGCCAGAGCGTCCTTTCCCAGACGCTCCATGGAATAGGGGCCCGGCGTGACGCCCGATCTTCCGTGCCCGCGCCGGTCATAGCGTATGAGACGGAAGTGCCGGGACCAGACGGGCGCCTGCTCATCCCATACGTGGAGATCAGTTCCCAGCGAGTTGGACAGCATGAGCACGGGTGCTGCGGCAGGGCCTTCCACCTCGACATAAAGCGCGCAGCCCTCCACATCGATCATCGCCATGCGCATCTCCGAAAGATGGACATGATCACGTTCGGTGGTTTCCGCGACTTTTGGTCGAAGTAACGAGCCGGTCGATAAAAGTTTGCGCGGCGCCTTGATAGGCCATGGGCTCGAACAGCTTGGCCAAGTCGCTGGCGGAAAGCTGGGCGGCGATGCGCGGGTCTTCGCTCATCACCTCCTGCAAATTCCGCTTCTCGGCAATCGCCTTTTTCGCCAATTCCTCGACGAGTTGATGCGCATCCGCTTTGCCGATTTTCGCCGCGAGCCCCATGGACACGGCTTCGGCCATGATCAAGCCCTGGGCGAGATCGAGATTGGAACGCATGCGTGCGCCATCGATCTCCATTCCCTCCGCGATATCGACGACGGCCTGCAGCCCGCCGGAGACGACAAGGGCAAGCGCAGGAAAGATCGGCCATTCGGCTTGCCAGCCACCCAGCGCGCGCTCGTGTTCCTGCACTTGAGCAGCAAAGATGGTGGCCGCGAGTTGAGGAGCAATGGTCGCGGCTGCCAATGCCGCGGCTGCCGCTGTCGGATTGCGCTTCTGCGGCATGGTCGAGGAGCCACCGCGCCCGGGCTCTGCCGGTTCGAAGGCCTCGCCAACTTCGGTCTGCATCAGCAAGCCGACATCGCGCGCGATTTTGCCGCAGGTTCCCGCCAGGATCGCCAGCGTGCTCGCGACCTCAGCCAGCCGATCGCGATGACTATGCCAAGGAGCTTCGGGGGCGGGCAGGTCAAGCAAAGCCGCCAGCTTCTCGGTCACGTCGAGTCCGCGGTCACCGAGCGCCGCCAGAGTCCCCGCGGCGCCGCCGAATTGCAGCATCAATGCTTCCTTCCGCAGCCGCTTCAGGCGGTCGCGTGAGCGCGCGAGCGCCGCCGCATAGCCCGCGAGCTTGAGGCCAAAGGGCATGGGTAAAGCGTGCTGCAGCCACGTACGGGCCACGGTCGGCAGGCGGCGATTGCGACCTGTAAGCGTCGTGAAAGCGTTGATTGCGCGGTCGAGATCGGTCGTTAGGGCGTCAATCGCGGCGCGCAGTTCGAGCACAAGCGCGGTATCGATGACGTCTTGGCTGGTCGCGCCCCAGTGCACATAGCGCGCCGCCTCGGCATCGGATTTCGCCACCTCGGCGGTCAGCGCCTTGATCAGCGGAATGGCAATATTACCCGCCGCCACAGCGGCTTGGCCGATCGCGGCAATATCGTAACGGTCGGCCTGACAGGCGCCGGCAATAGCTGCGGCGGCCGTCGCCGGAATGACGCCGAGTGCCGCTTCTGCCCGCGCTAGCGCCGCCTCGAAGTCGAGCATCCGCTGCAACCGCGCGCGATCTTCGACAACGGTTTGCATCGCCGCGCTGGAAAAGAGCGGGGTGAGCAGCGAGGAAGAGAGGAGAGGATTCGTCATGGCCGGGCGAGCGATAATGACACACTTTGAGGCTCTTAGCGGTCCGCGCGCTGGCCGCCAAGGCCGATTGGCTCTTCCAAGGCGTCGCATGAGGCTTTAATCCACTGTTTCGGCCGGCGTCGGTGCAGGCCATTGACCGGAGAATGCCGATGGCCATGGTGATGAGCGGCGAATATCAGATCGCGGCGCCTCGCGACGTGGTGTGGGAAAAGCTCAATGATCCTGAGGTCTTGAAGGCCTGCATTCCGGGCTGCGAGCAGCTAGAAAAGGTGTCTGAGACGGAATTCCAAGCAGTGGCTGTGAATAAGATCGGGCCGGTGAAAGCCAAGTTCAAAGGCAAGGTCCGGCTCTCGGATATCGACCCGCCAAACGGTTACAAGATTTCTGGGGAAGGTGACGGCGGCGTCGCCGGCTTCGCCAAAGGCGGGGCTACGGTGGCCTTGGTCGAGAAGGATGGCGGCACGCTCCTGACCTATAATGTCGAAGCGCAAATTGGGGGCAAGCTCGCGCAGCTAGGCCAGCGGCTGGTAAATGGGGTCGCGAAAAAGATGGCGGACGACTTTTTTAAAAAATTCGTCGCGACGGTGACGATGCCATCCGGTTAGCTATTAGAGGCCGTGTGTCCGTTTGCTAATTTGTTGATCGCAGCTTGCGTTGACGTATTCCGGTGTAAATGAGATCAATGCCCAGCGCTGCAGGTAGGATGCAAAGCACGGCTCCTGCCCAGAAATATTCAAAGTCTTTCAGATACAACGCCGCCACAGCGAGCATTGGACTGATCACCATCATCACGCATCCGCCAGCAATTAAGGGCATCGACGATGCCGGCGTTCGCTGGTCGCGTTCAGATAGGCAGTCAGCTTCCCGTGCGAGCGGAAGA
>JAXDOR010000178.1:0-2832 GCA_034668825.1 Alphaproteobacteria bacterium
GCTCGGTCTTACCGGTGGTCATGTCGACGCGATACATACCGGGCAAGCTCGGGTCTTGCAGCCAGAGCTTATTGTCGACCGTCCAGGAGGTCGGGCCGACCATGGCCTGCTGCGTCTCCGAATTGAGGAATTCGGTCGAGAGCTGCATGGTCTCGAATTTCTCGGTCTTCTTGTCGAACTTGGCGACGCCGCCCTGGAACATCAACGCCATCCAATAATTGCCCTGCGGATCGACTTCGAGATCGAGCGCGCCCTTCGGCATCTCGGCGCGATGCACCGGGACCGGGAATTCCGTGTATTCGAGTGTCTTGGTATTCAGCCGGCCGAGGAACTGACCGCCGAAGTCGGTGTACCAAGCCATTCCGTCGGCATCGACAACGACGTCGTGTGGCTGGGATTCCTTTCGCGGCAGGTCGTATTCCGTGATGACGACCTTGGTTCCTTCCCCCTTCACGCGCGGCAAGGTTTTGAGTTCGATTTTCCGGTCGTCCGCGCTCCTGTTGATGCTGGCAAGATAAGCGGCGTCCTTCGAGACATTGGGGGCGAGGCGGCCTGGGTCGCGGGGCACCGCGCGCAATTGCGGTTTGAGGAAGAAGCTGTTGTTGGAATAGCCCGCCATGCGCGTGATGACCTGGAGGAATTCGTCCGCCGTATGCGTCGAGGTCACGATGCGCTCGACGCTGTGGCAATTGGTGCAGCCGAACAGGAATTTCTTTTCCTCGTCGGTGCCGGGAACGCTGGTGATCCATTCTTGGTTGGTGAGCTGCGCCGCGAGGTTCTTGGCTTTCACCAGCTTCAGATCGGCGGTCGCGGGCTTGTCGGCGGCAACGGCGATGGATTTCGCTCCGCCTTCCAGGTCGTAGCCGTTGGCGCGGATCGAGATGGCATAGTCGCCGGCGCCAAGCTTGTCGGTGGGGAAGCTGAACTGCCCCTTGTCGTCGCTGACGACGCTGATGGTAACGATGCCCTTCTTCGCGCTGACGACGACGCCTTCCATCGCGCCTTCCTCGGCGGAGGAGACCTTGCCGCTCAGCGCGGCCGTTTTACCTTGGGCATAGGCGGAAGGCGCCGCGCTGTTAAGCGCCAGAGCAAACGCAATCGCCGCGAGATAGGAAAGAGTATATCTGCGCATAGGTGCTTCCACCAAAGATTGATAAAGGACGCGGACGCCTGCCGCGTTTGGAAGGGATCATAGAAGCGAAGCACTCGCGCCGCAACCAAGACGAGGGGGGGCCGGGCCGGAAGGAAGAAACGGCAACAATGCCCTTACACGTCCAGCAATTCCTCGTTGGCGAATTCCGCCTTCTCCTGGATGAAAGCGAAGCGGGATTCGGCCTTGGCGCCCATCAGCCGCTCGACCGAGTCCGCCGTATCCTCGCGATCCTCGGCCAGCAGCACCACGCGCAGTAAAGTGCGCTTGCGCCGGTCCATGGTCGTGTCTTTGAGCTGCGCCGCCATCATCTCGCCGAGCCCCTTGAAGCGGCCGATATCCACTTTGGCATTCGCGTGAAATTCCTTTTTCAGCAACTCAGCCTTGTGCTTGTCGTCGCGCGCATAAACCGTCTTGGCGCCATGGGTCAGCCGATAGAGCGGCGGCACCGCGAGATAGAGGTGGCCATTGTCGATCAGCTTCGGCATTTCCCGATAGAAGAAGGTGATCAGCAATGAAGCGATGTGGGCGCCGTCGACATCGGCGTCGGTCATCACGATCACCTTCTCGTAACGGAGATCCTCGTTGCGATAGTGCACTCCGGTGCCGCAGCCGAGCGCCTGCACCAGATCGGCGAGCTGCTGGTTCTGCATCAACTTGTCTTTTGTCGCCGATGCGACGTTGAGGATTTTGCCGCGCAGCGGCATCACGGCTTGCGTGGCGCGGTCGCGCGCTTGCTTGGCCGAACCGCCGGCGGAGTCGCCCTCGACGATGAAAATCTCCGAGCCCTCGGCGCCGGTATTGGTGCAGTCGGCGAGCTTGCCGGGCAGGCGCAGCTTGCGCACGGCGGTCTTGCGCGAGATTTCCTTTTCCTGGCGGCGGCGGATGCGCTCGTCCGCGCGCTCGACGACGAAATCGAGCAGCTTGCTGGCCTGGTTCGGATTGCCCGCGAGCCAATGGTCAAAGGGATCGCGGATTCCCTGCTCGACGATCTTTTGCGCTTCCGCGGTGGCGAGCCGGTCCTTGGTCTGGCCCTGGAATTCCGGCTCGCGGATGAATACCGAAAGCATCGCGGCCGCGCCTGCCATCACGTCGTCGCTGGTGACGGCAGCCGCGCGTTTGCCCTGGCCGGTGCGCTCGGCGTGATCTTTGAGGCCGCGGGTGAGGGCGCTTTTGAGCCCGGATTCATGGGTGCCGCCGTCGCCGGTGGGAATGGTGTTGCAATAGGAGGAGACAAAGCCATCGGCGTCGGCGGTCCAAGCCACGGCGCATTCCACCGTGCCATGCGTGCCGGTCTTGCCCGACTTGGCGATGAAGATGTCAGGATGCACCAGCGTGTCGTTGTGGATCGCGGCTGCGAGGAAATCCTTCAATCCGTCGGCAAAGTGGAACGTTGCCTGTTCGGGGACATTCTCGACGCCGTGCAACAATTCCTTGGCGCAGGTCCAGCGGATTTCGACGCCGCCGAACAGATAGGCCTTGGAGCGCGCCATCTTGAACACGCGTTCGGGCTGGAAGCGCGCCTTGGCCCCGAAAATCTGCGGATCGGGGCGGAAGCGAATTTTTGTGCCGCGGCGGTTCGGCGCTTTGCCGGCGTCCTCAAGCTTGCTTTTAGGCTGGCCGCGCTCGAACACCATGCGGTAGAGCTGTTGCCCGCGCGCGACCTCGACCTCCATGCGCTC
>JAXDOR010000179.1:0-10206 GCA_034668825.1 Alphaproteobacteria bacterium
CTCGGGTACCTGCGCCTCTTCGACCGGAGCGGCCGGCTCCGGCGCTTCGGCTTCAACCGGAGCCTCTGCGGCTTGCGGCGGCGAATAGCGCAGCGACGCGGCGATGGAAACCCGGCGCGCATCCCGGCAGACGCCAAATCCGCGATAGCCGTTGAACGCGCGTTCGCGGTCGTAAATGGGAAGGCCGGACAACTCGACGGCCAGGGATTCGCCGGTCGCGTCCACCGGCCACGGGATGGTGATGCCGCTCCAGGTATCGCGGGTGGCGAGGGCCTGGGCGACCTGGCCTTGCGGATCGATGCCAAGCGCAGCGACGATCTCGTTCCAGGGGCGGCCGAGAACTTCCGCCGTGCGCGGACCCATCAGCTTGGTGAAGTCTCCGGAATCGATGTTGAAGCGGCCGGCTGCATCCATCTGCCAGACGAAGCGCAGCGGATGCCGGCGCTCCGGCAGCGCGGCGGCGCTGGTCAGGGGCGGGGGCTCTGCCCAGGAGTCCGGCGTGACGGCGGGCTGTTCACCCGCGTCGGCTGGTTCCAGCACGTCGGCGTCCACATCGATCGCGCGCTCAACCTCGGAGGAGGGAAGGATGGCGACAAGCGCCGTCGCCGGCTCGGTGCCGATGCGTTCGATGCAGAGCGAACCGACTTTGGTCTCGCCGCTGGCGTGCCCAGCGCGCAAGGCGTCGGCGGCGAGCGCGTCGGCGCCAAGGAAAGAGAGGGTGGTCGCCGCCGCCAGGCGATCAAGCGCCGGCGCGGCGGCATGCAGCAGCATCCCCTCGGCGGAGAATACCGCGATCGGCGCGTCGATCTCCGCCACCAGGCGGCGCACTCGTTCCTCGAGGGGAAGTGTGGGACCGGCGGCTTGGCGTGCGACCACGAGGATCGTCGGCGTGCCGTCGCCGAGCACGATATGCGAGCAAGAGCAGGTCAGCGCCCGGCCGAAGCCCGGGCCGAATCCGCGCAGCCGTTCCAGTCGGGGCGCGCCGCTGGCCGGCAGGGTTCCGGCGATGCGGGCGATCTGCCGGGCGGCGGTATCGTCGGAGCCGATGCTACGGCTCGCCAGCGCGGCCGGGCTCGGGGCATCGAAGATCGCGGCGCCCACCGCGTTGGACCATAGAATCCGCGTGGCGTCCGCCGTCCATAGCCAAGCCGGCGCCGCGCCGAGCGCGTGAACCGACAGGCGCGGATCGCGCAGATAGCGCAGTTGGGACGCGGAATCATTCATCGATGCTGATGCTCGCCCCGGAGTGGAGCCTGACGCATAACGTTACAATTTAACGATTTATTAATAAGCCCGGCACCGCGCGGCGTCCACGCTCGGCCGTGCTTTAGCCCCTGCTATGCAGGGATAACGTTAATCCCGTAAGGCTGTTTGTCTGATGGAACATCCGGGAACTCGGTCGGCGAGAGGCAGCCATTACCGCGCATGTTCCCGGCACAATCGCCCGCCTCGGTAGTTAACCAAGACGACCCCGAAGCCCCCATCGCTAAGGAGAGGACTATGAATAAGGAAGCATTGGGACATTTCGAAGTTCCGGCCGAGATGCGCGCCTTCGCCGAGAAAAGCGTCGAGCAGGCGAAAAAGGCGTTTGACGGATTTGCCGCCGCCGCCAACCAGGCGGTCAGCGGCTTGGAAGGCCGCGCGGCAGCGGCTCAGGCAGGCGCCAAGGACGTGACCAAAAAGGCCATGACTTTTGCCGAGCAGAATGTCGCCAGTTCCTTCGAGTTCGCACAGAAGCTCGTGCGGGCGAAGGACATCGGCGAAGTCACCAAATTGCATTCCGACTATGTGAAGGCGCAGATGCAGACCCTATCCAAACAAGCGGAGGAACTGGGGCAAAGCACGGCGCAGAAGGCGGCGGATACCGCCACGCCAAAAGGCCGGTGACATCGCCAACGGTCGCCCAGTGACGTGGAATTTATGACCTTTTTACTCGATCCAGGAGATCGCCGCCGATAATTCTTAGGTGCTTGAACGCTCCCGTTTCCTTCCTAGCCCCGCGCGGTCCGCCTAGCGGGGTTATTTTTTGGCTTCCAGCACCATCCCGAGGCGACCATGTGGCTGATGCTCGTCTATGTCGGAATCACAATTGTTCTGGATTTCTTGGATTACCTTATCGGCGTCGCGGTCGAGAGCTATTCCGAGCCGGCGAGCCTTCCCGTCTTCTTGACGATGTACTTCCTCTCGCTCTGGGCCGGATGGGTCATCGCGGTAAAACTCACCGAACCAAAGAAGGCGGAGAGGGCGCTAGCCAAGGGTTAGCCACACTGCCGCCGCCAGCCGTCAAAGACCTGTTTAAGTCGGCAAGTCGACAGAATATGGCATTTGTGCGGCGCAATATTTATGTTGCAATGCACCATCCAGCCTGCTATATAAAGAGGGCGAGACACCCAGAAGGGTTTTGCTGGGGTCCCTGAAAGCACGGTCTCTCCTTGGTTGAGGCCGCCAGACAAGTCCCCGAACCTGAAGGATAGTGCCATGGTTGAACTCAATACGAACACCAACAAAGCGAAGGCGAAACCCGCCGGCGCTTTCGAGACACCGAAGTTCGAGACCCCCCGGTTTGAGATCCCGAAATTCGAAATTCCGAAGATGGAAGTCCCCGCCGCGTTCCGCGAGCTTGCGGAAAAGGGTGTCGTCCATGCCAAGGAAAACTACGAGAAGATGAAGGCTGTCGCCGAAGAGGCCACCGACGTTCTCGAAGCGACCTACTCGACCGCCAGCAAGGGCAGCGCCGAATACGGCCTCAAGGTTCTCGACGCCGCGCGCGCCAACGCCAACGCGACCTTCGACTTCCTCGCCGAATTCATGAACGTGAAGTCGCTGTCGGAAGCCGTCGAGTTGTCGACCGCGCATATGCGCAAGCAGTTCGAAACAGTCTCCGCGCAGACGCGGGAACTGACGTCGACCGTGCAAAAGGTAGCGAATGACGCCAGCGAGCCGCTGAAGAATGGCGTGACCAAGGCCTTCAACAAGGCCGCCGCCTAATCGCCGGACAAGCGTTTGTACTTGTAGCGTTGTAGCGTTTTTATTGCGTAAGCCGAGGCCCGGGTCAGTTGCCCGGGCTTTTGCTTGCGCTCTGGCCAGCGTGGGGGCCTAGTTCTTCTTATCGTGATCGCCGTTGGATTTGCCGTTTTCCGGATCAATGGCCGGATCTATGGCGGAGATCGCATCCTGTTCTTCGGTCTGCATCGCGAGCTTGAGCCAAAACTGGGCCATGCTCAGCCAATGTGCCCTCGCCTCAAGGCTGATGGCGTTTTCGGATAGCCGAAAGCATTCGTCGGCGTTCTTCTGAAATTCGTCGATTAGCCCCAAGCTGCCGCCCCCGATTTGATCGCAAACTTTCGGCGCGTAGAATTGTTCCGGCGAAAAACAAACTACTATTCTGGTGTGGCATTCGGGCACAACGCCATTCCGACGCCGGTCGGGCTGCAAGGAGACAGGCAGCCAATCAAGGCGATTCTGATTTTCAGAGAGACATTGATGTTCTCGGCATTGAAGGCGTGGGCACGAACGGCCAAGCGTGACGTTCATGCCATTTACCTAGCCGCGCGCGATCCTCGGGTGCCGTGGTATGCAAAGGTCCTCGCGGTCGCTGTTGCCGGCTATGCCCTCTCGCCCATTGACCTCATCCCGGATTTCATTCCGGTCATCGGGTACTTGGACGACCTGATAATCGTGCCGCTTGGCATTTGGCTCGTGGTTTCCTTGATCCCACCGCAAGTAATGGCGGAATACCGGGCCATCGCAAGCGCCGCTGGCGAGCGCCCCGTCAGCAAGACCGGAGCCATTGCCATTGTCACGATCTGGATTGTTGGTGCCGCAGCGATGATTTGGGCCGGATTGTCTTATTGGAATTCCATTGGCCGCTGATGGGCAGAAAGGGGGCGCGGCTCTTGCCAGGAAGCCACGCGGCACCTAGGTTCCGCCCGCTCGCGTCTTACGCAAGCCGTGTGCAGCTGTAGCTCAGTTGGTTAGAGCGCTGGTCTGTGGAACCAGAGGTCGGTGGTTCAAGTCCACCCAGCTGTACCAATCCAAATCCAAATCAAGAAAATCATTAGGCGACCTAAAAGTCGCTCATTGATTGTTGACGATAATCCCGCTGAAATAAACCGGCTGCCGAATTGTTGATAACATTGCGCAATGAGGCGTAGGGTTAAGACGTGAGTGAGAAGCCAAAAGTGCCGCTTCGAGTAGTCGCGAAGCCTGCTGCCGGTCATGCGGTCGACGCCCCGCCGGTCCTCACAGCAAGCTCACACACGATCGATTATACCTGCGGACGATGCGGCACGGTATTGATGCATGCGGAGGACGGCCAAGTTCACAGCCTCCTCATTCACTGCAAGGAATGCGGCTCCTACAACGCCACAGCAGATTAGACCGCCCAATGAACTTGCTCAGAAGCACCGGCGTCAAAGGAACACCGTCGCTGTCCTAACTAACCCGCTTTTGCGCGCGGGGTGACTTCCATCAAGGCATAAGTTCGCAACCGGATCGGGTCGCGCTCGCCTTTGGTCGCAAGGTTGATAATGCGTGCTGCTAAATTCGTGCGGATTTCCGGCGTGTGTTGCCCTTCCGGTACCAGCGCGCAAGCTTCATCGTAAACGGCCTTCAAGATCGAGAGCGTTTCTGGATCGAACGCCCCTTCGGCGTGGCTAAGCATGACGGACTCCCCCACAAAAAGACTTGGGTGGCTGCGTTGGCAGCAGACTGGTTCGTTGGAACCTGCGATATTCGACTGAACAAATGACGCCGTCAGTTTCCGACCCGACACAATTAACAAATGATTCGTCCGGCTGAGGATAACTCGAGCCCTATCCGGCGACGACTCGATAATCCGAGATTATCTGCAACGGACCCGACAGAACTGGAGAAAATATAACCGTTGCGCCCCTCACGTAATGAGCAGCTAATGATTATCTATACCTAATCATCATCCATCCGGGACTTCCCGCCCCCTCCCGCCTGGTCAATACAGGGCAGGTGGAATGTTTACTCGTGGAACAAAAAAATCAGGTTTTACTTTCGCTCGATCCCGCTGATCTTAAATTATTGAATCCCCATCTTAAAAACACCGTGCTTGATCAGGGAAAAATTCTATTTGATCAAGGCGACCAAATCGATCAATTCTATTTTCCCGACTCAGGCATGATCTCGCTGGTCTGTAGCGTGGAAGACGGCGGGACAGTAGAACTGGCCGCGGTCGGATATGAGGGCTTCGCCGGCCCCTCTCTCGCCGACGGCACCGGCCAATCGCCGCTGCGGGCGATCGTCCAGGTCGCGGGCCGCGGAGCGCGCATTCCCGCCAGCCAGTTTCGCGCCGCCGTGGAAAAGAGCGCGTCGCTGCGGAAGCTTCTCGAATATCACAACGAAGCGTTGATGGCGCAGCTGGTCCGTACCGTGGCTTGCAACGCCATGCATGCGGCCGAAGGGCGGCTGAGCCGCTGGCTGCTGATGGTTCATGATCGGGTCCAAGGCGACACCCTCCGCCTTACCCAGGAATTCCTCGGGCAGATGCTGGGCGTTCAGCGCACCACGGTGACGCTGATCGCGAGCGCATTGCAAAAGGCCGGTTTGATCAAATATCGCCGCGGACGCATCGACGTGCTCAATCGCGAGGCGCTCGAAGAGGCGGCTTGCGAGTGTTACGCAATCAATCGCAAGCATTTCGAACGGCTGATGGCGCTCCCCAGCGCGCTATATCCAGCGGCGCCGGATGACATTCGTCTCAAGCCATCGGCACAGCAAGCACCATAATCCCGGCACCAGCGTTATTCGTTGCCGGTTTTCGCGCCGGGTAGCGTCGTTGTGTTTGTCGGCTCGATTGCGAGCTTCACCTTTTCCCGGATAGCGGCGGGCGTTTCGATCACCTGCTTGATCAACTGGGCAAGCTGTTCCCCGGTCATGCCGCGAACCTCCAGCCGTTGCCGCTCGGCGTCGGCGAGAAATTCGGCATCCTTTAGTGTCTCGTCGAAAGCCTGACGCAGCGCCGCCACGCGTTCGGCCGGAACGCCCGGCGTGGTGGCAATCGGCCGTCCGATCGAGACCGACAGCGACATGAAATCCAAAATCTGTTTTTCCTCCGGCGTCTTGGCGAGATCGCGCATCAGCGGAACGTTGGGCAAATCCTCGTCCTTTTCCATGCCGACCTGGATAAAGGGCGTGATCAGCTTGTCCGTCACGTAGCGCGGGTTGCTGGCCTTGTAGCTCGCCCAGGGATTGGTGGCGCGGCCTTCGACTTCGCCGCGCTCCATGGCGAGGTTGATGTCGGCGCCGTCGGGATAGCCCAGCACCAGCTTCAGCTTGGTGCCGAGGATATTGTTGTAGACCGCCGGCAGTTGCGTCGAGATCGATCCGGCACCGGTGGTGCCGATCACGGTTTCGCGCCGCTTGGCGTCTTCCAGCGTCTGCGTCGCCGAGGTGTGCCAGGTCACGGTAACCTGGTTGGCGGAACTCATGTTGCCGATCCAATGGAAGTCGCGCAGGTCCGCTTGCAGGCCCGAGGTGAGGCCAAGCGCCTGATCTACGGCCAATCCCTGACTGACGATGGTGAGGACGGTGCCGTCCTTGGGAGCGACTGTGGCGACGTAATTCGCCGCCTTGATGCCGCCGCCGCCCGTCATGTTCACTGGGATGACGGTGGGATTGCCCGGGATATGCCGGCCGATATGCAAGGCGAGCAGGCGCGCGTAGAGGTCGTAACTTCCGCCGACGCCGGTGCGGATGATGATCCTGAGCTGCTTGCCTTTATAGAAATCCGCCACCGGGTCGGCAGCGGCCGGCGCCGCCGGCGCCAGGATGAGAAAGAACGCGCATAATATTCGCTGCATCGCCGCTCCTCTGCGTCACGCACGGGTAAGTCTCAATGCCGCATCAAGGCATCGGCACATCGACCGCCATGATGCCACCATCGACGAAGATATTTTCACCGAGCACAAAGGCTGAGTCATCGGACACCAGAAACAACACCGCCCGCGCCACGTCGATGGGCTCGACCAGCCGCTTCAGCAGGTTGTTGATCAGCCGGTCGCTGTCGGGCTCATCCTTGCCGACCGGCGACCCGGCCTTGTTCGGCGATACCGAATTCACCCGGATATTATAGGGCGCGAGCTGCACCGCCATGCTGCGGGTGAGATTGATGACGCCGCCCTTGGCGCTGGTATAGGCGATGGCGCGGCGGCGGCCGCGAAAGCCCGAGGTCGAGGCGATATTGACGATCTTGCCGCCGGAGTTCTGCGCGATCATTTGTAGCGCGGCATGTTTACCCATCAGGAACGGACCCTTCAGCGTTACGCTCATGACGCGGTCCCACTCCTCTTCGCTCAGATCGAGGATGGTCTTGTTGTCGGAGATGGCGACGTTGTTGACCAGGATGTCGACGCGACCGAAATGCTTGGTCACCGCGGCGACACCGGCGGCCACATCCGCGCCCTTGGACACATCGACCACGAAACCCGCAGCCTCGCCGCCCGCCGCGATGATGTCCCCGGCGACGCGCTCGCCGCGCGCCTTGTCCATGTCGATGATCGCGACCTTGGCACCTTCGGTTGCAAATAGCTTCGCAATCGCCTCGCCGATGTTGCGGCCGCCGCCGGTGACGATCGCGACCTGACCTGTCAGCTTCATCGATGGGTCATCCTCTGTTGCCCAGCTTCCACCTCTACCGTCGAAATCCAAGCTAGGATAGGAAGAACGCACGCCCGTAGGCGGCAGTGGAGAGAAAGAGCGTAATGGGTCGCTACCGCGTAACGGTCGATACGGGCGGGACGTTTTCCGATTTCGTCTATCTCGATGAGGACACCGGAGAAGTAACGATCTCCAAGGTGCCGTCCACCCCGGACGATCCTTCGCGGGCGATCCTGCACGGCATCGAGATGCTGCTGGGAAAGGGCGTGGCCGCCGCCGACATCGGCTATTTCTGCCACGGCACCACGGTCGGCACCAACGCGCTGTTGGAAGGCAAGGGCGTCAAGACCGGCCTCTTGGTCACGCAAGGCTTCCGCGCCATCTATCCCGTGGGCGAGCAGGCGCGGCCTTATGGCCCAGCGATCTTCGACGTGATGTTCGACAAGCCGGCGATGCTGGTGCCGCAAAGCTTGACCGGCGAAGTGGCCGAGCGCGTGGATTTTCGCGGCAACGTGCTGCGCGAATTGGACGAGGCGGCGCTGCGGCAGACCTTGCGCGCGCTGGCGGGGGAGAAGATCGAGTCGATCGCGGTGTGTCTTTTGTTTTCTTTCCTGCATCCGCAGCACGAGCAGCGCGTGGCCGAGATCGTCCGTGAGGAAATGCCGGAATGCAGCATTTCGCTCTCCTCCGACATCCTGCCGCAGATCCGCGAATATTACCGCCTGAGCACCACGGTGATGAACGCCTATCTGCAGCCGATCCTGGCGCATTACATCGCGCAACTGGACCGGCGGCTGTCGAGCGCCGGTGTGACCACGCGGCAAAAATACATCATGCAGTCGAACGGCGGCATGTCGACCTTCGCCGCCGCCGCGCGTAAGGCGGTGACCACGGTGTTGTCGGGCCCGGCGGGCGGCGTCACCGCGGGCGCTTACGCCTGCGTCATGACCGGCGCGCACAACCTGATCACCTTCGACATGGGCGGCACCTCCTGCGACGTGGCGCTCATCAAGGACGGCGAGCCCTTCGTCAGCGGGCGCGGCAAGATCGAAGGCCGCGATATCGCCGTGCCGATGATGGATATCAATACCGTCAGCGCGGGCGGCGGCACCATCGCCAAAGTCGACCGCTTCGGCGTGCTCGCCGTCGGCCCGGAAAGCGCGGGCGCGCAGCCGGGGCCCGCCTGCTACAGCCGTGGCGGCACGCTTCCTACCATTACCGACTGCAATGTCGTGCTCGGCTATCTCGGCGAGGACAATTTCCTGGGCGGGCAGATGCGGCTCGACGGCGCCAAGGCGCGCAAGGCGATTCAAGATGTGGTGGCGACGCCGCTGTCCATGAGCGTGGAGAGTGCGGCCGAAGGCATCGTCCGCATCATCGACGTGAAAATGGAAGAGGCCATCAAGGCCATTTCCACCATGCGTGGGCACGATCTCCGCGATTTCATGCTGCTCGCCTTCGGCGGTGCCGGGCCTGTCCATGCCTGCCGTATCGCCCGCGACCTTGGCATGGCGGGCGTGATCGTGCCGCTCTATCCCGGCGTTTATTCGGCCATCGGCTTGCTGATGTCGGACGTGAAGCACGACTACATTCAGTCGAAGATGACGGCGCTGTCGGAGATCGCGCCTGCGGATTTGAATGCGATGTTCGAGCGCCTCGCCGCGCAGGCACTGGCGGATTTGCGCGATGACGGGTTTTCGTCCGAGACAATCCGCATCCAGCGCGCGCTCGACATGCGTTATGCCGGTCAGGGCTACGAGATCACCATGGATTGCGCAGCCGACGCCATGACTGCCGATAGCCTGAAAGAGTTGCGCCTGCGCTTCGACGTGCAGCACCGCGGCATGTTCGGCCACATGGCCCCGGAAGAGCCGGTCGAGATCGTGTCCTATCGCGTGCGCGGCATCGGCTTGGTGCCGCCGGTGCAGATGCCGACATTCAAGCGTGCGAGAACAACGCTCGCGGATGCCCTGCGGGAAACGCGCAAAGTACGCTTCGGCGGCAAGACCGTGGACTGCCCGGTCTATCAGCGCGAGAAACTCGACGTTGGGCTGACTTTTTCCGGCCCGGCTGTGCTCGACCAATTCGATTGCACCACCGTTATCGTTCCCGGCCAGCAGGTGCGTGTGGATGAGTGGAAGAATTTAATCGTGACGGGGGAGGGGTGATGGATTTTCTCCCCAAGACGCGACGCCTATTTACCTCTCCCCGCGTGCGGGGAGAGGTCGCCCGCCATAGCCCGAAGGGCGAAGGCGCGGCGGGTGAGGGGGACTCTCGGCAGACCGTGCTCGACGCGACTCCCCCTCACCCCAACCCTCTCCCCGCACGCGGGGAGAGGGAGCAGAGCGGAGCCCGCTAATGCACATCGACGCCGTCGATCTGGAAGTGGTGAAGGCGAGCCTTTCCGGCATCGTGCAGGAGATGCAGAACTCGCTGTTCCGCACCGGCTTCTCCACCATCGTCCGGGAATCGCAGGACGCCTCCTGCGCGCTGATGAATGCGCGCGGCGAAGTGGTGGCGCAGCATGTGGTGCTGCCGCTGCATATCGGCGCTTTCCCGGCCTGTTGCGCTGGAATCCTG
>JAXDOR010000180.1:0-32700 GCA_034668825.1 Alphaproteobacteria bacterium
CGCTGGTGCTGTTCGAGACCGGACCGCGCCTTGCCGCCGCGCTCGCCGATCTCGCCGATGGGTTGGGCGCGCGCGAGACCGCGATCTGCCGCGAGATGACCAAGCTGCATGAGGAAACCCGCCGTGGCGATCTCCAAACGCTGGCGCGCGATTACGCAGCGGAAGATCCGCCGCGCGGCGAGATCGTAATCGTGATCGGACCCCCGGCTGAAGCCGCGCACGCGAGCGTCGCCGAAGTGGACGATCTGCTGCGCCAGGCGCTGAGCCGGGTGTCGGTGAAGGATGCGGTGAGCGAGATCGCCACCGCGACCGGCCTGTCCCGCCGCGATATCTATCAGCGCGCGCTCGCGCTCACCAAGGATGGAGCCGATGGCGCGGCGCGGTGAACCTTCCGAAATCCCGCCCGGCGCAACTCCGGCAGCCGCGCGTCAAGTCGCCTTCCGTCTCGGACTCTCGGCGGAAAGCCGCGCCGCGGCGTTCCTCATCGCCAAGGGTTTTCGCATTCTCGCGCGCCGCTGGCGCAGCCCGGCTGGCGAGATCGATATCGTGGCGCGGCGGCGCACCTTATTGATCTTTGTCGAGGTGAAGGCGCGGGCGACGCTGGACGGCGCGGCGGAATCAGTGACGGACCGGCAAAAACTCCGGATCGCGGCTGCCGCGGAAGCTTGGCTCGCGTCGCACCCCGACGATCCGGTGCATGACGTGCGTTTTGACGCGGTGCTGGTGGCGCCGGGATCCATGCCGCGTCACATCGCGGCGGCGTTCGAGGCGCCGTCGTTCTGATTGCTGAAGTGAGCTTAGTCGCTCAACGAGCGTCGGCAGCGCGCAGCCGCTGGAAGAAGTGATCCACCTGATTGCGAACGCGTTCCGACACGTTGCCCAAATCGTCGGCCACGGTCTTCACGGAATGGGCGTTGGCGCGGGTATTCGTGGTCGCCTCACCGACGTGCTGTACCTGTTCCGCCGTCTCACTGGTCCGTTGAGCGGCGGTGCCGACGCTGCGGGTGATCTCTTCAGTTGCCGCGGCCTGTTGCGTGACGGCGGCGGCGATGGCGCCGCTGATGTCGCCGATTTCCCGTATGGTCCGTTCGATGGCGCCGATGGCCTCAATCGACCGCTGCGTCGCCCGCTGCATCCCGGCGATCTGCGCGCCGATCTCCTCGGTTGCCTCCGCGGTCTGTCCGGAGAGCGCCTTTACCTCGTTAGCGACCACCGCAAAGCCGCGGCCGGCCTCGCCGGCGCGCGCCGCTTCGATAGTGGCGTTGAGCGCCAAAAGATTTGTCTGCTCCGCGATGTCGGTAATGAGACGGATCACATCGCCGATGTGGCCTGCCGCTTCGTCGAGTTCCTTGACGGCGCCGTTGGTGCGCTCGGCCTCGTTCACGGCCTTGGCGGCGATAGTGGTCGAGAGCGCGACCTGGCGGTTGATCTCCGATACCGAGGCGGAAAGCTCGGTGGCGGCGGAGGCGATGTCACGGACGTTGGCCGACGCTTCCGCCGACGCGCCGGATGCGCCTGCGGTGCGGGTGGACGCGTCGTCGGCCGCGGCCGAAAGCTCCGCCGCCGCCGTCAGCATCTGCCCGGAGAGCCGATGGAGTTCCGATAAGGTTGCTTCCACCTCGGAGCCGAAGCGGTCGATTTCCGTCGCCACATGCTCCTGGCGCCGGGTACGAACCTCCGCATCTTCCTGCACCGTGTGATTCAGTTCGTCATTGTGCCGCAGCGCGCGCTGGAACACCGCGATGGAACGGGCCAAGGCGCCGATTTCGTCCCGGCGCTCGCTGTAAGGAACCGCGATGTCCTTGTTGCCCGCCGCCACCGCTTCGGTGACGCCGGTGATGGTCGCCAAGGGCCGCGCCACCGCGCGCCAGATTAGCAGCGCGCCAAAAGCCGCAAGCACGACGGCGAGCGATCCTAAAAGCGTCATCAGCCATGCGGTGGACGTAATACTCCGGTCGACCTTCGTGTAAACCTCGTCGGCGCGCTGGGCATAAATTTTCGCCAGTGCATTGAGGTTGTTGCTCAGAAGCATATGCACCGAGTCGCTGTCGTCGAAGTCGCCCCATTCACGCGCAGCCTGCGCGCTGACCTGGATGGCGCGGCGGACGAGTTCGCGGCGGAAGTCCTGAAAGATGCGCACGCGTCCGGAAAAATCCTGAAACTGCGCAGCCTCGTCGGCGCGCAGGCCACGGCCCCAGTCCTTCATGACTTCACTGAGGCGGTCGTTGAATTTGGCAAGCGCGTTGGCGCGCGACTTGGCCGTGTCGGCGTCGGCGGCCAGATAAATCCCGCGCGATTCCATGACCACGGCTTGGATCAGCCCATTGACGCGCTCGACATTCTGCGCGCCCTGGAAGGCGGCTTCGAATTCACGGGTGAGGAGGGCGTGTTGGCGCGCATTGACCACGGCGACGGCCGCCAGGGCTATGGTCACGGTGGCCAGCAGTGCAAAGATCGCGTAGAGCTTGGCCGCAATCGTCACATTCGATAATTTCACGCGTCTCCCCCGCCGCCCCTCTGATTCCAGACAGAGAGTGGAGGTAATATGTTAACTAGTCCTTTACCTTAGAGAATTTCGAGAAACCGATGGCCCTCCAAGTCGCTGTGCAAATGGACCCGATCGAGCGGATCAATATCCGCGGCGATTCAACCATAGCGCTATTGCTGGAAGCGCAGCGGCGCGGACACGGGATTTCCTATTACACCCCCAGCAAGCTCGCCATGCGCGACGGCCAGGTGTTCGCGTCGGTGCAGCCGCTTGCGGTACGCGACCAGGAAGGCGACCATTTCACCCTTGGTGAAGCCCGGCGCGCCGAGCTGAGCGGCTTCGACGTGGTGCTGCTGCGTCAGGACCCGCCTTTCGACCTCAACTACATCACCACCACGCATCTGCTTGAGCGCGTGCACCCGAAGACGCTCGTGGTCAACGATCCGGCGCATGTGCGCAACGCCCCGGAGAAAATCTTCGTCACCGAATTTCCCGATCTGATGCCGCCGACGCTGATCACGCGCGACCTCGCCGAGATCAAAGCCTTCCGCGCCGAGCATGGCGACATCGTGATGAAGCCGCTGTACGGCAACGGCGGCGAAGCGGTGTTCAAGCTCGCGCGCGAGGACATGAATTTCCGCTCGCTCTATGACATGTTCGCCGCCACCTTCCGCGAGGCCTGGGTGGTGCAGAAATTCCTGCCGGCGGTGCGCGAGGGCGACAAGCGCATCATCCTGGTCGACGGCGAATTCGCCGGCGCCATCAACCGCGTGCCCGCCGCCGACGATATCCGCTCCAACCTGATCCGCGGCGGCGCCGCGAAGGCGACCGAACTGACGCCGCGCGAGCGCGAGATCTGCAAGCGCCTCGGCCCATCGCTGCGCGAGCGCGGGTTGATCTTCGTCGGCATCGACGTGATCGGCAACCTGCTCACCGAGATCAACGTCACGTCACCCACCGGCATTCGCGCGATTGCGAATCTCGGCGGGCCGGATATCGCGGCGATGGTGTGGGATGTGATCGAAAGTAAGCGGCGCGCTTAAGCTTTCACTTCAGCGGCTTTCTTCTCTCCAAAGCATCACAATCCCACCCCCCACGATCGGCGCAGGCTTTGTAAGTCGCCTGCATAAACTCCAGCAGCGCCTCATCCGGCGATGACGCTTGCGCCACCACGTCGTAGGGCAACACGAATTCGCCCAACGCCTTGTCGTAATATGCGCCCGCCGGCACCGCGGCCGCGGAAAATCCGTCCGGCTCCGGATAGGCGTAGCAATAAAATGCCGCTTTGCCGAAGCCACCGTTGCCGGGCCAGAAGCCGCAACTCGACACCTCGTGGGAATAGGCTTCCTGCATCACCCAGGCGCCGAGGTTCGGCGCGGCACGCGTCATCGGTGGCGCCGTGCGTCCGGAGAATCGCGTCACTGCCAGATCGAAGCTGCCCCAGAAGAAATGCACCGGGCTGCATTTGCCGAGGAAGCGCGCGCGGAACAGGTTGAACACGCGTTCGATCTGCACGAGTTGCCGCCAGAAGGTATGCGCGGCCTTTGCATCGTAAGACGCGTGCACATGGTCGGTCTCGAAGGGAATAGCGTCCGGGATTTCCACCGGCATGGTCCAGATATCCACCTCGACGCCGAACGCGCGCAGGCGACCCATCACCTCGGCATAAAAGTCGGCGACGCTGCGCGGCGCCAGCGCGATGCGCTCCACCTGACCGTCGCTGGTGCGCAACACCAGTAGATGATCGCAGAAATCGAAATCGATCTGCAGCAGCCGTCCCTGATACGGCATCGCCGATGTGGTCAGCCCGCGCGCGGTTACATAAAGCGTGACCTGCCACCAGTGATTCACCAGCGGCGCCAGCGCCAGCCGCACTTTGCCGATCACCTGGGTCCACAGATGCAGGGTGGCGCAGGTGTCGGCCCAGTCGGCATATTCCAGGCGCGGCCAGACTTCCGCGTTAGGGCGGTCTTGGGTCCGGGCAAGAGGCGGCATCGCCAACTCCGTTCCTGAATTGTTCTTGCTTTCCGTTCGCCTTCCGGTAGTATTTTGCCTAGAGGCAGGGCGGCCGCATGGTCCAGCGCGTATCCACAGTCGCATTCGAGGGCATCGAAGCTCGCGCGGTCGACGTCCAGGTGCAAGTCGCGCCGGGGCTGCCTGCTTTTACCGTGGTCGGGCTTCCCGATAAAGCGGTCTCCGAGGCGCGCGAGCGGGTGCGCGCCGCGCTGGTCGCCTCCGGTCTCGCTTTGCCGTCGCGCCGCATCACTATCAATCTCGCGCCCGCCGACCTGCCGAAGGAAGGCAGTCATTATGACCTGCCCATTGCGCTCGGCTTGATGGCGGCGATCGGCGCCATTCCCCACGACGCGCTGTCCGGCTTCACCGTGCTTGGCGAGCTTGGACTGGACGGCTCCATCGCCGCGGTGGCGGGCGTGCTGCCGGCCGCGATCGGAGCCAATGCGCGCGGCGAAGGCTTGATCTGCCCTGCCCGCTGCGGACCGGAAGCCGCTTGGGCCAGTCCCGATATCGAGATCATTGCGGCGTCGTCGCTGATCCAGCTCGCCAACCATTTCAAGGGTACGCAGGTGCTAGCGCGGCCGGTGCCGAAAATCCACGAAGTCGAGGACGGCTTGCTCGACCTTGCCGACATCAAGGGTCAGGAGAGCGCCAAGCGCGCGCTCGAAGTCGCCGCCGCCGGTGGTCATAACCTGATCATGGTCGGCCCGCCTGGCGCCGGGAAATCGATGCTGGCTGCGCGCTTGCCGTCGATCCTGCCGCCGCTGACGCCCGCCGAATTGCTGGAAGTCTCCATGGTCGCCTCCGTCGCGGGTGAAATCGCCGAGGGCGCGCTGACCAACCGCCGCCCGTTCCGTAGCCCCCATCATTCCGCCAGCATGGCGGCGTTGGTCGGCGGCGGCTTACGCGCGAAGCCGGGAGAAATCTCGCTGGCGCATAGCGGCGTGCTGTTTCTCGACGAGCTTCCGGAATTCCAGCCGCAGGTGCTGGATTCGCTTCGCCAGCCACTGGAGACGGGCGAGGTCGCGATCTCCCGCGCCAATCACCGCGTCACGTATCCGGCGCGCTTCATGTTGGTCGCCGCCATGAACCCGTGCCGCTGCGGCCGCGCGTCCGATCCGGGCTTTGCCTGCAGACGCGCGCCCAACATCCGCTGCGCCGCCGACTACCAGGGGCGGCTCTCCGGTCCGCTGCTTGATCGGATCGACCTGCATATCGAAGTCCCGGCGGTCACCGCCGCCGATCTCATCCTGCCGCCCCCGGCGGAAGGCAGCCGCGAAGTCGCCATCCGCGTGGCGCGGGCGCGCGCCATGCAGGCACAGCGTTACGCCGCGCTCGGCTTGCCCGGCGTGCGCACCAATGCGGAAGCCAATGGCGCGGTCCTGGAAGATGCGGCGCGGCCCGATGCCACCGGCTTGACCCTGCTGCGCGACGCCGCCGACGTCATGCGGCTTTCCGCGCGCGGGTATCATCGGGTGTTGCGCGTGGCGCGCACGCTCGCCGACCTCGACGGCGCCGACAAAGTCGGCCGCGTGCATCTGGCGGAAGCTTTGTCCTATCGGACGATGGCGGACGAAATACGAAGGGCGGCGTAACTACATCACGTCGCCGGGCTCATCTCCGGATTCGCCTTCGTACCACTTCGGGTCCATCCGATTGGCGACGCCTTGCGCCTTCAGCGCCTCGGCGAATCCCTTGCGGATCGCCGGATCTTCCTGATGATAGGGAATGGCGCTGCCGCCCTTGTTCAGATCGATGGCGCCGTAATCCATCAACTGCTCGCCGGGAATGCCGGCCTTGCGCGCGCGCTGATTGTTCGGTCCATGCCAAGCGGTGACACGTAGGCCCTCTTTGCTGGTGCCGAAATGCTGGTGGAACCAGTCGCCGCTCATTGGCGCGGCGGAAACCATGCCACCCGGCTCGTAGTCCTGCCGCAAAACTTTTTCGCCCTTGCCGGCGGCCCAAGGCTGGGCGCCGAGCGATTCCGGCCAAGTGTAAGTGTAGCCGCCGCCTTTGAGGCAGATCAGCACCGCCGCGGAAGCGTGCTTGTGCGCCTTGGAATAGCGCCCGGTCTCGTGCTGACCGATCCAGGTATAGAACCGGTTGTTCGCCATTTGCGGCTCCATGCGGCGATAGCCGGGCGAGCGGCGATTATCCAGCGGTAGCTCCGCGTTGACGACGTCGGGAATGAGATTGGTCTTGCGCATCGCCAGCCCGCGGATCGGGTCCGGCACCACGTCGTCGTTCGGCTTGAAGAAATCGTCGGCGCCGGAGAAGCGGTCCTTAAACGCGTAGGGACAGTTGAAGATGAAATCCATGTTGTCGAGCAGGTTCATCACGTTCGGCGCCGAAGTGCCGCATAGCATCAGCGCCGGCGCGCTCGCGGCATTGACGAAGCGATGATTGGCGTTGAGCGGGATGGTGAACATCGAGCCCTTCGTCCACTCGAAGACGTGGCGCTTGCTCTGGCCTTCCTGCCAGACTTCGGTGGTGCCGCGGCCATCGAGCACCAACACCACTTTCTCATACATGTGCCGCTCGACGTTGAGCGCGCCGGCGCCGGGCACCTCCACCACATACATGCCCCATAGACCTTCGGTGCCGTAGAGCTGAACGTAACTGCCGTTACCGCCGAGCCGCTTCCACGGCTTCAATGGCAGGTCGCGCACATTTTTCACGCCGATGCCGCGGTAGACCGGAATGCCTTCCGCTTCCATGAAGCGGTCGTAGGGCATCTGCGGCCGCTTGAAGTTGCCGAGCCCGGCATTCTCGCCGGCCTTCGGTTCATGCCAATGTGTTTGGTCGGTCTTGTCGTGCATGATGGCGCGCGCGCTTTAGCCGCCGCCTTCGATCAGCTTCTCGACGGACTTGAGCTGCTCGGGCGGCGTCTTGGAAATATCGTCAATCAGTTTCAGCACCGCGTTGCCATCGATCGGGCTGACATCGATACCGAGCCTCTCGGCGTCGCGCAGGAAGTCCGGATCTTTATGTGTAGCCATGAAAGCATCCTGTAAGGCTTTGGCGCGGTCGGCCGGAACGTCCGGCGGCGCCACGAAGGGCCGCGACAAAGTGTAGGGCGCTTCGACCACCTGGATCAGCGCACGATCTTTATCGTTGCGCGCCAGCTCCCGGGCGGTGGGCGCGTTGGGAAAATCGGGATGCCGCGTCGCGCGTCCGAACACTACAAGGACGCGCATCGGACCATCGGGCTTAACCCATTCCGGCCGGTTGGATCTGACCGCGGAGAGGCCAACGGTGCGTCCCTCGATCTCATTGCGTTCCATGGCAAGGAATAGCTGCCCGCTGTCGGTGTAGCCGGGGATGAGCTTGATGTTGAACCCGAGCATCTCCCGCAGCACGATCGGCATGGCGTCGCTCGAGGTGCCTTCCGCGGTGCTCCCAAGCAAGAGCGGCGGGCCGCCGGGCTTGCGCGCCTCTTCGACGGATTTTACCGTGGCGTCCTTGCGCGCCAGCAGCAGATAGGCATCGTTGGCGAAGCTCGACGACGAGCCAAGCCAGGTGAATTTGCGCGGATCGAACTGCACGTTCTGATCGGTCTTGAGCAGGCCGAGCAGCGGCATGTTGCGGGCAAAAATGCCGATTGTGGTGCCGTCCTTTGGCGCCACCGCGTAGATGTAATTGGCGGCGCGCAAGCTGCCCGCGCCAGGCATGTTCTGGATAATGACCGTGGGATTACCCGGGATGTATTTGCCCATATGCTGCGCCATGATGCGCCCGTAGGTGTCGTAGCCGCCGCCCGGCCCGTAACCGATCACCATGTTGATCCGCTTACCCTTATAGAAATCGCTGACCGAATCGGCGCGTGCGGGAGCCGCCATCAGCGCAAGAACGGTCAATAACGCGGCGGCGAGGCGAATCGGCATGCTTTTCCTCCTGACCAGTTTTCCTGGTTTGCGGAGGCGATGTTAGTTTCCAGCCGGGCTAAGCGCCAGGGGGGTCGGACCAGTGGCCTTACCAGGTGCAGACCCTCGCCGTCAGCTTTGCTGGCCTGCTCGCGATCGGAACGGCGAAGCAGCGCTCGAGGCGGCGGCGAGGCGAACAGGATGATCTCCAGTGGCGGATCGCGCGGTAAGATTGGCGAGAGATTGCCCGACCAGAACATAGCTGGGGCAATGGCGGATGCGCTGGAATCCACAGCGGCGATAAAATTTCCGCGCCACGTTTTCGTTGCGCACCGTCAATTCCACCAGCGGGATGGCGCGGTGAACGGCTTGCGCCGCGACTTCGGCCAACAGCGCGGTGCCGACCGCGCGTTTGCGGTGGATCGGTTCGACGAAAAGATCCTGGACATAGTAGGTCGGCCCCGCCCATCCGGTGGAGTAACGCTCGCTATAGGTGACCATGCCAACGACGGCGCCTTCATGCTCGGCGACGATGGCCATGAATTTGGGGTTGGTGCCGAAGGCGTCGCGCAACCAATCTTGTTCGGTGGCGCGGAAACCCGATTCGGCTTTTTCCGAGATCACCAACTGCAGCTTCATGCGAAAAAGCGAGGGAATGTCCGCCGGCCTTGCGGGACGTACGTCAAATCGCATCGGCTGCATGTTCCCTCCCGATTCTCGGGGGAGGCTGGGGCATTTTTAGAGAATCAACGGGTACCGGATGCGCTGCGGCCTATCGAGTAAAAAGGCCATAAAGTTGAAAATACCGGGGAGCAGTGCAACGTTTGCGCCACACGAGAGTCACTTCGGCGTATGATCGCCTCTCGGCTCGGTTGAATGGCGAGCGGCGAACCAGACTGGAGACACGCCTGAGCTAGCGCAATTTGATTTATTGCGGGCGGAGGCAACGAGATGCAGCTCATTGAGCAACTGACGCGTAAAATACGAATTCGCCGGCTCATCCGCGAAAATCTTGCCGGCATCTCCTATGCCTTGATCGCCGTCGCTCTCACGACGCTCTTCGTCGGCGCGTTGTCGATTTACTTCCCTTTCGATCACGGCTCGCCGATCTTTCTGATTCCGGTTCTCTTGGCCGCGACGCGCTGGGGCATGATCGCCGCCGTGACTGCCGCCATCATCGCCGAGTTGGCGGCGATGTTCTTTTTTTACGAGCCGCTTTACAGCTTTTATGTCCGCGACCCAGAGGAAATCGTCGATCTTATTCGCTTCATTGTGGTCGCCATCGTGACCAGCCATCTGGCGACAAATCTGAAGCGACAATTGAAAATCGCGCGCAAGCGCGAGCAGCAGTTCCGTGACCTCAACGAATTTTCGCGAAAGCTGACATTAGCCTATTCGCCAGCTGACATTTACGCCGCCATTCAGGATCATCTCTCCACCGTTCTGCGATGCCCAGTCTATTTGATTGGAGCTGGACATGAAGCGCCCGGCGGAAACAGCGAAGCGCCACCCGAGCGCATACGGCAGGCCGCCATCGAGCGCTTGAGCGGTGAGGATAAACCCAAAGAAGCGACAGTGATTGACCCGCTTACCCGGCATGTCTGGTTGCTTCGCGCGGTAGCTCCGAACATTTCCGAGTTCGGCGTCTTGGCAATCGATCTCGGCAACGAGCCAAGCGACGCCGTCGACGTCATTAGCCGCGGCGTGGACCCAGTCATCGCCGACGCGCTGCTGACGCTTGAGCGTCTCGATCTCGGCCGCGCGCTGAGCGAGGCGCGGATGCGTTCCGAAGCGGACATGCTCCGGGATGCGCTGATCGGCTCGGTATCCCATGAGCTGCGCACGCCGCTGGCATCGATCCTGGGAGCCGCGACGATCATCACGAAAATGTCCGGGGAAAATCAGAATAGACGAATCCATGAACTCTCGACTGTCATCAGCGAAGAGGCCGAGCGTCTCAACAGCGATATTCAAAATCTGCTGGATGCCGCGCGGATCACCAACAATAGGCTGCAACCGCATCTGGAATGCGTGGACCCCTCCGACATCGCCAACGCCGCGATACAACGCAAGCACCGACAGCTCGCCAGCCATAAGGTCGAGCTTGAGGTGGCGTCCGATCTGCCGCTGATCAACGTCGATCCCGTGCTGATGGAGCAGGCGTTGGGGCAAGTGCTCGACAACGCGGCGAAATATTCTCCGCTTAGCTCGACGATCAAATTATCGGCGCGCGCCAATCGCGACCGGCTGCTATTCTCTGTCGCCGACGCCGGCTCCGGCATCGTTTGCGCCGAACAAAATCAGATATGGGAGCGCTTCTTTCGCGGCCAGCGCCATGCCGCGGAAATCACCGGCTCGGGGCTTGGTCTTTGGATCGCGCGTGCTTTCGTCACCGCGAATTCCGGAACCATCGAGGCGACAAGCTCGGGCCCTGACCTCGGCTCGACCTTCTTGATCTCGCTTCCGGTGGCAAAAATCTCCGATCAAGGCATCGAGGCCGACCGATGAAGATGCCCGCTCGTTCCGTGCTGATTGTCGACGACGAAAAGCAAATCCGCCGCTTCCTCCGCTCCGGGTTTGAAATAGAAGGTTTCCATGTGCGGGAAGCCGCGAGCGCGGTAGAGGCGCTGCATTCGATCAACCTCAATCCGCCCGACGTGATCATCCTCGACCTCGCCATGCCCGATAACGAAGGCGACGAAGTCGTGCGCCAACTGCGAACCTGGTCGCGCATTCCCATCATCGTGCTGTCGGTGCGTTCAAGCGAGGCCGAGAAGGTACGGCTGCTCGAACTCGGCGCCGACGATTACGTGGTGAAGCCGTTTGGAATGGGCGAACTGCTGGCCCGAGTGCGCGCCGCCTTGCGCCGCCAGCATGAAGTCAACCCGAAACAATCCGTCTTCACCGTCGGCCGCATCAGTATCGACATCGGCTCGCACACTGCCTCGCTCGATGGCGTAAAGATCGTGCTGCCGCCGAAAGAGTTTCGGCTGCTGCAAGTTCTCGCCCAGCACGCCGGCCGCGTGGTCACGCATCAGCGGCTGCTCAACGAGGTGTGGGGACCGACCCACGTCGCCGACACGCATTACCTGCGCATCTTCGTCCGCAAACTGCGGCAGAAAATCGAAGCCGATGCGACGCAGCCTTCGATACTGCTCACGGAGCTTGGCGTCGGTTACCGGCTTGCGGCGCCCGATCCCGTGGAAACGATGTCTGCTGTGAGTGAAGCTGGATAATTCCGCAGTCGTAGCTTCGGCTGCGCCCGCGCCTTAGTCGACGGTGATGGTGCCGATCATGGCGGGATGGAAGCGGCAAAAATAATCGATCTTGCCGGCGCGATCCAGCACCACACGGCCTGAACGATTACCGGGGATGTTCACATCCCACTCTTTGTTTTTTCCGGTCGCGGTATGGCCGACGAAATCCTCGTTGACCCATTCGATGCTGTCGCCGACATGGGCTGTCACCTGCGCTGGCGAAAACGCGAGGTTTTTTATTTTGACTTGAATGACCTCACCCGCCGTCGCGGCGGATGAGGTTAGGGCCAAAATTGCGACGGCGGCAACGAGCCGCCATCGCTTTGTTTGATCGACCGGCATGAGCGTCCCTTACTTCAAATCTTGCGCGACGTGTTCAGCATGCTGTTGGTGGCCCTGAAAAATTTTCAGTCCCGTGGACAGAAGATCCTTCAGCTCGGTATTGCTGGCCGAGGGAATAAGCGTGGTCTGCAGCGCGCCGTTCACTGTCTTGTGGTAGGCAACTTCGTTCTGAACATAGGCCTTGTCAAAGGCGGCGCCGTCGAGCGCGGACAGTTCTTTGTTCTTATCGGCGGCTTGCTTGGTGAGCGCCTTGCTGGTGTCATTGTCCTCGGGCGTGACCTTGAGCTTCTTGACCAGGGCGAGCGCCTTTTCGTTGACCGCCTTGTGGTCGGTCACCATGTTCTCGGCGAAGTCGCGGACTTCTTTGTTTTTCGATTTTTTCAGCGCCAGTTGCGCGGCGTCGATGTCGAGCTGCCCGGCGGTATAAGCAATGTGAGCGATTTGCGGATCGCTCGGCTTCGGCGCCTGAGCGAAGGTGAAGCTGGAGGTGAGGCAAGCGGCGGCAACTGCGGCGGTTAGCTTTGCGAATGGCATGTTTTTTCTCCGTGAGGGAACGTGCTCCCAGGTGACGTCGGAGCTTTTGATGCGGCAGCTCCGGGAAGGTTCCCGGAATCGTCAGGGAATGTGCTGAAGCCTCGCGAGCACGCGTTCGGTCATGCGCTCGCAGCGCGTGGATCCAAAGGGAAAGGCATCGGGAAGCACCGAGCCGGCCTTTTTGTCCAGCGCCTCGCGCAGCAGATGCCGCGCCCGATGCAGGCGGGTCTTGACCGTCTCGGGTCGCAGTCCAAGCAGGTCCGCGGTTTCTTCCACGCTCATGCCCTCGATCGTCCGCGTCACCAGCACGATGCGGAAAGCTTCCGGAAGATCATCGATCGCTTGCTCCAGCAGCCGCTGAATTTCGCGTTGGGCCATGGTGCGCTCAGGGTCGATTTGATTCTGCATGGGAAACGCGATCACTTGATTATTAAGGACTTGGCTTTCAGGCCGGGCGTTTTCGAGGGTCGTCCAGTCGACGGTTGGCCGCTGCTGCCGCAAGCGCCCCAGCGCTTCGTTAAACGCGATGCGCGCGAGCCAGGTTGCCAGGCTCGACTCGCCGCGGAATCCATCCAGATGGGCGAAGGCGCGGCAATACGTTTCCTGCACAACGTCCTCGGCCTCGCTGTCGTTGCGCAACACGCCGCGCGCGATGCGATAAAGCCGCCGGTTATTCCGCTGCATGATCAGGCGGAATGCCTGCTCGTCGCGCAGACGGGCGCGCTCCAGCAGCTCGCCATCGCTGGTCGCGGCGGAGAGCGGCGCGGCCTTTGCTGTTGCCTGTGGCATGACCCATCCTTGATAAAGCCTGCCCCTTGGATGCGCCAGGGCGGCAAAGGTTCCCCGCATTGTCGGTGCGAGCCGGAACCGTTGGCGGTGCAAGGAGTTAACTAGAATTCGCGCGTCCAAGAGCGGCTTGCCACGCGCGGGTCGAAAAACTATCTTCGCCCGCGCCGGCCATGACCGCTCTTCGACATGCGCGGGCCGCTGGCAAATTGTTTAACAGGCGTAATGACGGCCCATGCAGCACAGCGCCGCCGAACCTTCCAAGCCCTTGATCGACGCCCAGCGCTTTCAGCTGCTGGTCGATGCCGTCACCGATCACGCGCTCTACATGCTAGACCCGGACGGCTTCGTGACCAGTTGGAACTCGGGCGCGCATCGGATCAAGGGCTACGTCGCCAACGAAATCCTCGGCCAGCATTTTTCGCAATTTTTCACCCGCGAAGACCAGGCCGCCGGACTTCCCGAGCGAATTCTGGATCAGGCGAAGACCACAGGCCATTTCGAAAGCGAGGGGCTGCGCGTTCGCAAGGACGGAAGCCGGTTCTGGGGGCAGGCGACAATTCACGCGATCCGGAACGAAACCGGCGAATTGATCGGTTTTGCCAAAGTCACCCGCGACATCACCGAGCGCCGGGCAGCTTACGACGCTCTCGTTGAAAGCGAGCGGCGCTTCCGCCTGCTGGTCGAAGGCGTCATGGACTATGCGATCTACATGCTCGATCCGAGCGGGATGATTAGCAACTGGAATGCCGGCGCCCAACGGCTGAAGGGCTATCACGCAGGAGAAATCGTCGGACAACACTTCTCGCGCTTCTACACCAAGGAAGACCGCACGGCGGGGCTGCCGGCCCGCGTGCTCGAAGCCGCCGCCCGCGAAGGCCGCTACGAATCCGAAGGCTGGCGCGTCCGCAAGGACGGAACGCGTTTTTGGGCCTCGGCGGTCGTCGATGCGATCCGAACCGAAACCGGCGAGCTGGTGGGTTTTGCCAAGGTTACCCGCGACATCACCGAACAGCAGGCGGCGCAGAACGCGTTACGGGAAAGCGAGCGGCAGTTCCGCCTGCTCGTGGCCGGCGTGACCGACTATGCGCTCTATATGCTGGATCGAAACGGCGTCATCACCAACTGGAATGCCGGCGCTCAACGCATCAAGGGCTACGCGGCGGATGAAGTCGTGGGCCAGCACTTCTCGCGGTTCTATGTCGATGCGGAACGGACGGCCGGCATGCCGGCCCGGGCGCTTCGGATCGCGGAGGAAGAGGGACGATACGAAGCCGAAGGCTGGCGGATGCGTAAAGATGGAAGCCAGTTCTGGGCCAACGTGATCATCGATCCGATTTTCGATGACGACAGGCATCTGATCGGCTTCGCCAAGATCACCCGCGACATTACCGAGCGCCGGGAGGCTCAAATAGCGCTGGAACAAGCGCAGGCTCAGCGCGCCCGCGCGCAAAAGATGGAAGCGCTCGGACAGCTGACCGGCGGCGTCGCGCACGACTTCAATAATCTGCTGATGATCGTCGGCGGCCATATCCAGACCATCAAGAAACTGGTCGCGGATGATCCGAGAGGCGCACGCGCGGCGGAAGCCATCGAAACCGCGGCAAAACGCGGAGAATCACTGACGCGGCAAATGCTCACTTTCGCGCGGCGGCAGACCTTCAACCGCACCGTGATCGATGTCGGCGAGGTGGTCCGCGGCTTCGGCGCGATGCTCGCGAACACCATCGGCGCGTCGGCGAGGCTCGTCACCAACGTTCTACCGGACGTCTGGCCGGTGAAGATCGACGTCAACGAGTTTGAACTGGCGCTGGTGAACATCGTCCTCAATGCCCGCGATGCGATGCCGCAAGGCGGCCTTATCACGGTCACGGCCGAGAACGCGCAGCTCAGCGTCAAGGATACCCCAGAGGGCATCGAAGGCGAGTTCGTGTCGATCACCGTGGCCGATACCGGCAGCGGCATTGCGCCGGATATCCTGCCGAAAATCTTCGATCCGTTCTTCACGACCAAAGCGGTGAATAGCGGTACCGGCCTTGGACTGTCGCAGGTGCACGGCTTCGCTCACCAATCGGGCGGCACCGTCACCGTGCATAGTGAACTGGGAAAAGGCACGAGTATCACGCTCTACCTGCCGTGCTCACAAGCGCAGCCGGCGGAAGGCGAGGCGGAGTCCATAAGCGAGTCTTCCAGCGGCGGCACGGTGCTGCTGGTTGAAGACAACCCGGATGTTGCCGACGTCAGCGCGGCGCTGCTCAAGCAACTCGGCTATCAGGTACATGTCGCCGGCAATGCCGAGGCGGCGCTGCAAGCGCTTGAGCAGGAAAAATTCGATTTGGTGGTCAGCGATATCGTCATGGCTGGTTCGATGGATGGCGTCGGCCTGGCCCGCGCCATCCGTCAGCGCATCCCAAACCTCCCCATCGTTCTTGTCACCGGCTACAGCAATGCCGCGGCAGGGGCCGCGGCGGAATTTCCGGTGCTGCGAAAGCCGTATCAGGTCGCGGAGCTCAGCCGGGTGACGGCGAAGGTGATGAGCGATGCACGGCGGCCGCCGCCGGATAATCTGGTGCGTTTAAGCGATGCCGGATTGTCCAAACAGCGCAAGCCGAAGCAACCCTAGCGACGTTCACAAATACTCGCAATCTAGCTGGCGATACACATATGCGCGGGCGGCGCGCTAGGCCGCCTTAACAAACGGGCTTTGGCCATGTCCTTATTGCTCAACATATTATGGATCGTCTTCGGCGGTCTTTGGATGGCCGTAGCCTGGGTGATCGCCGCCATTGTCATGGCGATCACCATCGTCGGCCTGCCGTGGACGCCGGCCGCCTTCAACATCGCGGCCTACACGCTCCTCCCCTTCGGCCAAAAGGCGGTGTCGCGCGCCGATTACACCGGCAGCCACGACATCGGCACCGGCCCGCTTGGCTTGCTTGGAAACCTCGTGTGGCTGCTGTTCGCGGGCTGGTGGCTGGCGCTCGGGCACCTGGTCACAGCGATTATTCTTGCCGTCACCATCATCGGCATCCCGTTCGCCTGGGCGCATCTGAAGCTCGCGGGAATCGCGCTCTGGCCGATCGGAAAGATGATCGTTCCGGTCGACAGCGCGCCGGTCATTCGCCGAACGTGATGACGGCATCTCGCTAATAGACTAACTCACCCCGCATCGCCGACCGGCATGGCTCCGCGCATGCCGATGGCGGCGAGGAATTCCTGCCGCGTCTGCGCTTGTTCGCGGAAGGCGCCGAGCATCCGGCTCGTCACCATGGTCACATCGGTTTTGTGCACGCCCCGCGTCGTCATGCATTGATGCGCCGCCTCCACCACCACCGCGACGCCGAACGGCTTGAGCACGGTGTCGAGACAGCCGGCGATTTCCGCCGTCATCTTTTCCTGGGTCTGCAGCCGTTTCGCGTAGACCTCGATCAGGCGCGCGAGCTTCGATATCCCGACCACGCGGTTGCGCGGCAGATAGCCGATATGCACGCGGCCGAGGATCGGCGCCATGTGGTGCTCGCAATGGGACTCGAAACGCACATTGCGCAGCAGCACGATCTCGTCATAGCCGCCGACCTCATCGAAGGTGCGGCTCAGATAGTCGCGCGGATTTTCGCCATAGCCTGCGAACCATTCCTCGAAAGCGCGGGCGACGCGGGCCGGCGTCGCCAGCAGCCCTTCGCGATCGGGATCGTCGCCGGTCCAGCGGATCAGCGTGCGCACCGCCGCTTCCGCTTCGGCGCGTGACGGCTTCTCTGTTTGTTTGGTCGTTGCTTTCTTGGCGCGCGGATTGGATTTCACCGGCTTAGCCATCTGCTTCTCCCCCCTCTATGGGCACCTTGAGTCTCAATTCCAGGCAGTGCCGGCATCCCTTTACCAGGGGCTAACGAAACTATTCTACCTTGTCCCTTGCCGGCTGGCAGCGGGAAACCGCGTGTTCGCGTGCCGGTGCCGAGGGGAAGCTATGGACCGCGTCCGCAAGACATTGATATTGCTTGTGCTTGTCGGTGTGCCGGCATCGGCGCAGACGTTTTGGCCCGGCCCCCAAAGCGTTGGCTTGCAAGGCCCGTGTTTCACCGCCGGGACCTCGACCTTCCAGGTATCGCCCACCGCCGCGGCGCCCGACTTCCGGATCAAGATCGACGGCCAGACCGCGCGACCCGATCTGCGGATGCAGTTGGTCGATAGTCCCGAGATCGCCGATTTCGTACTCGTGGACGATTTTGCCGGGATCGAAGGCAATGCCTGCAATGGGTCCAGCGCAGTCAAGACCATCAAGGTCGACTCCCAGGAAAGCGCGCCCGATCTCACCATCAGCCTGTCCGGGCAAGGTGCCGATGCGGACTATAAGATCTACGTGCATTCAGCCCGATTTTCCCACCAGGACGCCGCCGCGCTGTTCGCGGTGCTGTGGAAGCTGAGCAACCGCCAAGTCGCAGCGCGGTATTAAGCGTTTTCGATCAGCTGCCGTCATGCCCCGCCATGACGATTCTGCGGGGCCCATTAGCATTACGTCAACCTTGTCGCAGGCTACGGCGCCGCGTTGCTTGACGGGAAGGGTTTCGCAAAGCTTCCCGGCTCATATTCCCCGCGCGGGCCGTCCGCAGTACCGCGCGTGGACCCATGCAGGCTTTTGCCAGCGTCAACCCAACTCTGCTCGCCATCGGCGTCGCCGCCATAATCGCGGTGGCCTACGCGGCCGTGACCTTCCTGTTGCAACGGAACCGGGCGTTGCGCGAGCAATGCCGCCGCCTGGAGGCGCGCACGGAGGAACTCGCCGACCGCAATTGGGAGCTTAAGGACGTCGAGGAGCGCGCCCGCAATTTCCTCGAAGCGCAAGGCGACGTGATCGTGCGCCGCGACCGCGGCGGCATCATCACCTATGCCAACGACGCCTTCTGCGCGCTGGCCGGCCGCAGCCGCGAGGCGCTGGTCGGCACCTATTTCACCCTGCCGGCGCTGGAACAGCGCGATACCGCGGCCGCACCCGACGGGGCGCGCGTCTATGATCAGAAGATCGCCACAGCCGACGGCGGGCGCTGGATCGCGTGGCGGGAGGTTTCCGTCAATCTTGGACCAAACAACAATACGGAAATCCAAAGCGTCGGACGTGACGTGACCGATCGCACCGAGGGAGAGCGCGCGCTGGCAGAGGCGCGCGATCAGGCGGAAGCCGCGAACCCGCGCCAAGTCGCGATTCCTCGCGCTGGTTTCCCACGAGATCCGGACACCGCTGACCGGAATTCTCGGCATGGCGGATTTGATGCTCGACACGGCACTGACGCCGGAGCAGACAACCTATGCCAAGGCAGTGAAAACCTCGGGCGATACCTTGCTGTCATTGATCGAGGAAATCCTGGATTTCTCCAAGATCGAGGCCGGCAAGCTCGATATTGACGCGCGGCCATTTGCATTGGTCAGCTTGATCGAGGAGACAGTCGAACTGCTGGCCCCGCGCGCTCACGCCAAGTCGCTGGAGATCGCCGCTTATGTGGACGAGCGCCTACCGGAGAAGGTCGTCGGCGATGCCGCGCGCTTGCGCCAAGTGCTGCTCAATCTCGCCGGTAACGCCATCAAATTCACCGAAGCGGGTGGCGTCTCCATCGCTGTCGAGCCGGGCATCGGGCCTGACGCGGTGACGATCCTCGTGCGCGATACCGGTATCGGCATCGCGCCGGAGCAACAAGATCGCATCTTCCTCGAATTCGAGCAGGCCGACGGCGGCTCGACGCGCAAATTCGGCGGCACTGGATTGGGCCTCGCCATTTCCCAGCGCATCGTCGAGCGCATGGGCGGCGGCATCGTGCTTGATAGCGCGCCGGGCGCCGGTTCGACATTCCAATTCACAATACCGCTCGCGCCAGCGGCGGACGGCGTAGCGGATTTTGTGGCGCCCGATCTGACCGGCATGGCCGTTTTGATCGTTGCACCGGGCGCGATCGAGGCTGCGCTGGTGGCGCGGCGGCTCGGCCGCTGGGGCGCGATGACTTCCGTGGTCACCGACGAGAAAGCCGCCCGTGCGCTGCTGCCTAAGCAAAAGTGGGATGCGCTCCTCATCGATCACGCGCTGGGCTCCGCCGCGACTAAGGGCCTGATCGCCGCGACGCGAAACGAGGTGGCGCAGCGCATCGTGCTGATGACGCCCAGCGCGCGGCACGAACTTGCGGCGTTGAAGGCTGCGGGCATCACCGGCTATCTGGTGAAGCCCACGCGCGCGGCGTCGCTCGCACGAATAGTTGGCGGCAACGATCCTACCGATCAATCCATCGCTGACGTGAACGTTGACGACGAAGCGGAAGCGCCAGTACGTGACAAAAGCTCCAAAGGGCTGTCGATCCTGGTGGCTGAAGACAACGACATCAACGCGTTGCTCGCGCGCGCACTCCTGACCAGGCTTGGTCACCGTCCAACCATCGCCGGCACCGGCGCGGCGGCTGTCGAATCCTGGCTGGCGGCCCGCGCCGCCGGCATGCCTTACGCACTGGTGCTCATGGACGTGCATATGCCCGGCATCGACGGCCTCGAGGCGACGCGCCAAATCCGCACCGCGGAGGCCGAAACAGGCAAACGCACGCGCATCATCGCCCTGACCGCCAACGCGCTTTCCGAGGATCGCGATGCCTGCCTCGCCGCGGGCATGGACGGCTTCCTGACCAAGCCGCTCGACCGCGAACGGCTGGCCGAGGTGCTATCCGGCGGAAAAGCCGCTTCGTTGGCGGCCTAAACGCCCACTCCCAAGCACTGCCTCCCCATTGTCATAAATCGGTTGAAGCCCCATGCTTGAAGGGGTCAGGTCGAGTCTATAAGAGAGTTCGCCGGTCTGGAGCCCAAAGCGGCGGCGGCAATTCGCGGGAAGGAACCACTAATGTCGAGCCGCGAGATTGGGATTTCCCCGCGCCGCTTGATCGACCGGTTTCTGCCCATGACTGGCGGAGCCTCCGGCTTGCTTCCCACATTACGCGCGTTTGGCGGACTGATGCTGGCAGATACGCATGCCGGCCCGGCACCGCAGACTCTTGGCCGTCTCGGTTCACTTGAGGTGAGGCTCGCGCGCAAGGCGGCGGAAGTGCGCCGGGCGCAGAAACTGCGCTACCGGGTTTTCTACAAAGAAGGCAACGCTATTCCCGATCCGGCACAGATATTGGCCCAGCGCGACGTCGATGCCTTTGACGGCATCTGCGACCATCTTCTTGTTGTTGATAACGCGCCTGCCGAAGGCGGATTGCCGCGCGCGCCGTCGGTGGTCGGCACCTATCGTCTGCTGCGCCAAGAGATCGCCGAGCAGCATGCCGGTTTCTATACCGCGGGCGAATTCGACATCGGCGGTTTGATCGGCCGTCATCCGCGTTTGCGTTTTCTCGAGCTCGGCCGTTCCTGCGTATTGCCGCCATACCGCAACAAGCGCACGGTCGAGTTATTGTGGCAGGGCATCTACGCCTATCTGCAGCATCATCAGCTCGACGTAATGATCGGCTGCGCTAGCCTGGATGGGGTCGATCCGGATCGGCTGGCCCTGCCGCTTTCCTTCCTGCACCACTACGCTCCGGCTCCCGAAGCTTGGCGCGCCCGCGCATTGCCGCTGCTGCACGTGGACATGAACCGCATGCCGAAGGACGCTATCGATCCGAAGGCGGCCCTGCGCGTGCTGCCGCCGCTGGTGAAGGGCTATCTGCGGCTCGGCGCCTATATCGGCGACGGCGCCGTCATCGACCATCAATTCGGCACCACCGACGTGCTGATCGTGCTGCCGCTTTCGGCGGTCAAAGCCCGCTATATCCAATATTTCGGCCAGAGCGCGAGCAGCGCCGCGGCGTAGCGATAGTCATCCCCCGTCGTCATTGCCGGACTTGATCCGGCAATCCATCTGGAAAAGTTTTCTTTGAAAGATTGACCCCCAGGTCAAGCCCGGGGTGGACGAGTGGTTCGGTCGCGCCTCACAGCCTCCGCAGCGCTACGTCCTCGACCAGATGGCTTTCGCCTTTTTTCAGGATCAGGTCGGCGCGCTGGCGTGTCGGCAAGATGTTGTCGTGCAGATTGACGAGATTGATGCGTGACCAAATAGAGGTCGCGACCTCGACGGCTTCCGCGTCCGACAGTTTCGAATAACGGTGGAAATAGGATTTAGGGTCGCTAAACGACGTGTCGCGCAGCGTCAGGAAGCGGTCGACGTACCAGGTGCGCAGCACATCCTCGTTGGCGTCGAGATAAACCGAGAAATCAAAGAAGTCCGACACAAACGGAATGGCCTTGCCGTCCTTTGGCGGGCGGCCGGTCTGCAATACCGTCAGCCCCTCGACAATGAGAATGTCGGGACGGTCGATCTCCACCCAGTCATTCGGAACCACGTCATAGACGAGGTGCGAATAGATCGGCGCGCGCGCCGGGCGGCGGCCCGCCTTCACATCGGACAGGAAGCGCAGCAGCGCCGGCAAGTCGTAGCTCTCGGGAAAACCCTTTCTCTCCATCAGCCGCTCGCGCTCGAGCACGGCGTTGGGAAAAAGAAAGCCGTCGGTGGTGACGAGATCGACCTTGGGGGTGTTGGGCCAGCGCGCCAGCAGCGCCTGCAGCACACGCGCGGTCGTCGATTTGCCCACGGCAACCGAACCGGCGACGCCGATGATGTAGGGCATCTTGCTGTCCTCGGTGCCGAGGAACGCCTGCTGCACATGAAACAAACGCTGCGTCGCCGAGACATAAAGCGACAGCAGCCGCGACAGCGGCAGATAAATGTCCTCGACCTCCGCCATGTCGAGCCGGTCGTGGACCGATCGCAGCCGCGCCACCTCCGCCGCCGTCAGCGTCATCGGCGTGTCGTCGCGCAACGCCGCCCATGCCGCCCGGCTGAAGATGCGGTAAGGCGAAAGCTGGTCTTGCGTGCGCTGCTCCATGGATTGTTCCAACTTTACGCGCGCGGGCGCGACGCCTTTTCTTCCAAGCCGGATTGCGCCGTGCGCTGCGCCAGCGCCGCCTCGACCTCCGCAAGCGTGACGCCGCGGGCATGCAGTACCACAAGAAGATGATAAAGCAGGTCCGCCGACTCGGCGATCAAGCGCTCGCGATCCTCGGATGTCGCCGCCATCACCGTTTCGATGGCCTCCTCGCCGAGCTTCTTCGCGCAATGCGCCGCGCCCTTGTCCAGCAGCTTGCGGGTGTAGGACGTCTCCGCGCTTGCTGTGGCGCGTTCGCGCACGCGCTTTTCCAGGTCGGCTAAGGTGAACTTGCTCATGCGAGGCTCAATAGCACCTCTTGGCACCGCCGTCATTCCACGGCTAGCATCGATTCATGCCCGCCAAGGTTCTCGATTTCTGGTTCGACTTCGCCTCCACCCATTCCTATCCGGCGATTCTCCGCATCGGCCCGATTGCCAGAGAGGCCCGCGTCTCCGTGCGGTTTCGGCCGTTTCTGCTCGGGCCGATCTTCCAGGCTCAAGGCTGGGACTCGTCGCCGTTCAACGTCTACGCGGCCAAGGGCCGCTACATGTGGCGCGATCTGGAAAGATTATGCGCCGAGATGTCGGTGCCGTTCCGCCGGCCCGATCCGTTTCCGCAGCCGAGCGTGCTGGCGGCGCGCGTGGCGCTGGTGGGGCTCACGGAGAAATGGGGCAAGGATTTCTGCATGGCTGTCTATCGCGCCGAATTCGGCGAAGGGTTGCGCATCGATGACGCGGCCGTGCTTGGCGAGCTGCTGACGCGTTTGAAGGTCGATGCGGCGCCCGTACTCGAAACCGCGCGGTCGAACGACATCCGGGTGCGGCTGCGGACGCAAACCGAGGAAGCACAACGGCTCGGCATTTTCGGTGCGCCGACTTTCGTCACGCCGGACGGCGAAATGTTCTGGGGCAACGACCGGCTCGAACGCGCCATCAGGTGGATGAGGAAACCCAAGCGCTAGATCTTTCTTCACCTCTCCCCGCGCGCGGGGGAGAGGTCGGCTTTCGAACTCTGTGAGAAAGCCGGGTGAGGGGGCGTCGATGGTGTGCACGAAGGGAGCGCCCCTCACCCCAAACCCTCTCCCCGCAAGCGGGGAGAGGGAGAACAACTTACGCATCCAGCCGCATCGGCAGCCCGGCTTGCGCCATATAATCCTTAGCCGCGCGCACGGAATATTCGCCGAAATGAAAGATCGAGGCCGCGAGCACGGCTGTCGCATGGCCGTCGCGGATGCCCTCAACAAGATGATCGAGGTTGCCGACGCCCCCTGACGCGACCACCGGCACGGTGATGCTATCGGCAACGGCGCGCGTGAGCGCGATGTCGTAACCCTTGCGGGTGCCGTCGCGATCCATCGAGGTGAGCAGAATTTCTCCCGCCCCGAGCGCCGCCACTTCCTTGGCATATTCCACCGCATCGAGTCCGGTGGGATTGCGCCCGCCATGGGTGAAAATCTCCCATCGGTCCGCCTCGCCCGGCTTCGATACCTTCTTGGCATCGATGGCGACGACGATGCATTGATCGCCGAATTTCTCCGCCGCTTCGTGCACGAATTGGCGGCGCGTCACCGCCGCGGTGTTGATCGACACCTTGTCCGCTCCGGCGCGGAGCAGCGCGCGAATGTCATCGACGCTGCGCACGCCGCCGCCCACCGTCAGCGGCATGAAGCAGGCTTCCGCCGTACGCCGCACTACGTCGAGGATAATGCCGCGATTCTCGTGACTGGCGGCGATGTCGAGGAATGTCAGTTCGTCCGCGCCCGCCGCGTCATAGGCAATCGCCGCTTCCACTGGATCGCCGGCGTCGCGCAGATTGACGAAATTGATACCCTTGACGACGCGGCCGTCTTTCACGTCGAGGCAAGGAATGACGCGGACTTTGAACATGGTTCAAGCCGCCACGCGTGCGGATCGAATCAAGCGCAGCGCTCCCGCCGCATCAAGCCGCCCGTCATAGAGCGCGCGGCCGGCAATAGCGCCCGCGAGTTTTTTCGCGCGCGGCTCCAGCAGCGCCTTGATGTCGTCGAGCGACGCCAGGCCGCCGGCTGCGATCACCGGAATGCTTACAGCTTCGGCCAGCGCGATGGTGGCATCGAGATTGAGTCCCCCAAGCATCCCGTCGCGTGCAATGTCCGTATAGATGATGGCGGCGACACCGGCGTCCTCGAAGCGCTTGGCGATGTCATGCACGGAAAGCTCGGACGTAGCCGCCCAGCCCGCAACCGCGACCTTGCCGTCTCGTGCATCGAGCCCGACGGCGACGCGCCCGGGAAATTTCTTCGCCGCTTCCTTCACCAGCGCCGGATCGCGCACGGCAGCGGTGCCGATGATGACGCGGTCGATGCCCTTGTCGAGCCAGCCTGCCACCGTCGCCATGTCGCGCACGCCGCCGCCGAGCTGCACCGGAATCGAGATCGTCTCCAGAATGTGTTCTACCGCCTGAGCATTGACCGGCTTGCCGGCGAAAGCGCCGTCAAGATCGACAATGTGCAGATATTCGAAGCCTTGCGTCTCGAAGGCATGCGCCTGTGCCGCCGGGTCGCGATTGAACACGGTCGCGCGCGTCATATCGCCCTGCTGCAGGCGCACGCAGACGCCGTCTTTCAGATCGATGGCGGGAAAGAGGATCACGGCTTCCACTTCAAAAAATTGGCGATCAGCATCAGCCCGAGACGCTGGCTCTTCTCCGGGTGGAATTGCGTGCCGACCATATTGCCGTGTCCGATCACCGCGGTGACGGGGCCGCCGTAATCTGCTTGCGCCACCAGGTCGCCGCGCTGCGTCGGCTTGAGTTCGTAGGAATGCACGAAATAGGCATGCAGGCCCTGAGGCCCCAGCGCGATGCCGTCGAACAGGGGATGCGGCTTCAGCGCGTTCAGCGTGTTCCAGCCCATATGCGGGATCTTCAGTCCGGCGTCGGACGGCGCGATCTTGTCGACCTCGCCGGCGATCCAGCCGAGCCCTTCGGTCACCTGATATTCGCGGCCGCGTTCGGCCATCAGCTGCATACCGACGCAGATGCCGAAGAACGGCCGCCCGCGCCGGCGTACGCTTTCCTCCAGCGCGTCGATCATGCCGGGAATGGCGTCGAGACCGCGGCGGCAATCGGCAAAGGCGCCGACGCCGGGCAGCACCACGCGTTCGGCACGGCGCACCGCGTCAGGATCGCTGGTGACGACGATCTTCTGCTCCGGGGCCGCATCACGCGCGGCGCGCTCGAAAGCCTTCGCCGCCGAATGCAGATTGCCAGAGCCGTAATCGACGATGGCAACACTCACCGCGACGCTCCGGGTTCAGGAAACAGCCCGATGACATCGGAGATTCCGTTCGGCGCCCGCACTCTTGGTTTCGGCGACGGTGCTGCCGCGCCCGGCGCGGCGGCGGGGACCCATGCGGAGAAAAACCGCCGCTCTGCCGTTTCCACATCGTCGCCGACGACGACCCCTAAATTCTTCCATCCCCGTTGCGTCAGCGTCCAGCGCCGCAGCGATCCGGCTTCGAAGCCAAGCAGCAGCGCGAGCAGAATGCCGACGACATATTGTATCGACGCCGACACGCCTGCTGCCCACAGCCCGATTTGCACCGCGACGACAAAGACTAAATAAAGCACCGTCACCAGCCAGAGCCGCCGCCACAGCATCCATAACGGACCGAGCAGGAAGGCCCAGAAGTAAAAGCCGTCACGCACAAACAGAAAGCGCAGCGGATCGGCGGCGGTCTCGCGCTTTCGCGGCAGCGGTTCGTGCACGGTGTAGATAGCCATCGGCGAAATCCGTTAGCTGTTAATCGTCATGGCCGGGCTCGCCCCGGCCATCCCGCTTAGTAGGGCACTGCGTCCCTGATCCGAATCGCCGGGACATCAGGCGTTCGCGAAGCGACACCGTCTTCGACGGCTATGCCCGCCATGACAACAATATAAGGCTTCGTCTCTACCCGCCCAACGAACCCTTGGTCGACGGCACCTCGTCCTTGGCGCGCGGGTCGATGGCGATCGCGGCGCGTAGCGCCCGCGCCAGGCCTTTGAAGCAGGACTCGGCGATGTGATGGTCGTTGGTGCCGTAAAGCGTCTGCGCATGCAACGTGATCCCGGCATTCATGGCAAAAGCCTGGAACCACTCCTGCACCAGCTCGGTGTCGAAGGCGCCGACCTTGTCGCGCGCGAAGTCGGCCTTGAACACCAGAAACGGCCGACCGGAAATATCGATGGCGACCCGCGTCAGCGCTTCGTCCATCGGCACATGCACATCGGCGTAGCGCGTAATGCCGCGCATGTCGCCGAGCGCCTGTTTCACCGCCTGGCCGAGCGCAATACCCACGTCCTCGGTCGTGTGGTGATGATCGATATGTAGGTCGCCCTTGGCTTTCACCGTGATGTCGATGCGCGAGTGCCGCGCCAGCAAATCCAGCATGTGATCGAGGAAGCCGATGCCGGTGGCAATCGCGCCCGTGCCGCTGCCGTCGAGGTCGACTGAGACCTCCACGTCGGTTTCCTTAGTTTTGCGCTTCACGGTCGCCGTGCGCATGAATTCATCTTTCAAAAGCTTGTGCCGCCGAGCTTTTATCAGGGGTTCGCCGGATTCGCCACAGGCGACGGCCAGCCCTTTGCAACAGCGTTTCCAATACCTAGATCACGTCTACAGGGGCTTAAGCACATGAATTCAACTGAAATGCCGTCCTGGCACGGCACGACCATCCTGACCGTCCGCAAAGCCGGAATCGTCGCCGTCGGCGGCGATGGGCAGGTTTCCATCGGCCAGACCATCGTCAAGGCCAATGCCAAGAAGGTCCGCCGCCTCGGTAAAGGCGAGGTGATCGGCGGCTTTGCCGGCGCCACCGCCGATGCCTTCACCCTGTTCGAGCGGCTGGAAGCAAAGCTCGACCAATATCCGGGTCAGCTCCTGCGCGCCTCGGTCGAACTGGCCAAGGACTGGCGCACCGACCGCTATCTGCGCCGCCTGGAGGCCATGATGATCGTCGCCGATAAGGATGTGTCGCTGGTGCTCACCGGCACCGGCGACGTGCTGGAGCCGGAAGCCGGCGTGGTCGGTATTGGCTCCGGCGGCAATTACGCGCTTGCCGCGGCGCGCGCTTTGCTGGATGGCGCGCTCGACGCGGAAGCCATCGTGCGCCGCTCGCTCGACATCGCCGCCGACATTTGCGTCTACACCAACCGCAACGTCACTGTAGAGACGTTGAAGGGATAACTTCTTTTTTCCCTCTCCCCTTGTAGGGGGGGTGGCAAGCATCGAGCAACGCGAGATGCGAGCCGGGGGAGGGGTCGGAGTCTTAAAGCGAGTCCGGACCCCTCACCCGCCTCGCCGCTGACACGGCTCGGCACCCGCTCCCACATGGGGAGAGGGGTAGTGGAGTAAATCGAGAGACCCATGACAGACTTCTCACCCCGCGAAATTGTTTCCGAACTCGACCGCTTCATCGTCGGCCAGAACGACGGCAAGCGCGCGGTCGCCATCGCGCTGCGCAACCGCTGGCGGCGGCTGCAGCTTGACGACCGGCTGCGCGAGGAAGTGCTACCGAAGAATATCCTGATGATCGGGCCGACCGGCGTCGGCAAGACCGAGATATCGCGGCGGCTGGCGAAGCTCGCCGGTGCGCCCTTCCTCAAGGTCGAAGCGACGAAATTCACCGAGGTCGGCTATGTCGGCCGCGACGTGGAGCAGATCATCCGCGACCTGGTCGAGATTTCCATTGGGCTCACGCGCGAGCGCAAGCGCAAGGACGTGCAGGCGCGCGCCGAGCAGGCCGCGGAAGAGCGCGTGGTCGACGCCCTGGTCGGCGCCAATGCCAGCGTCGCCACGAAAGAAGCTTTCCGCAAACGGCTGCGCGCCGGCGATCTCGACGACAAGGAAATCGAGATCGAGGTGCAGGCGGGACAGTCCGGCATGCCGATGTTCGAAATTCCAGGAATGCCGGGCGCGCAGATGGGCGCCATCTCCATCGGCGACATCTTCGGCAAGATGGGCAACCGCACCAAGACGCGGCGTGTCACCGTGCGCGAGTCCCACGAAATCCTCATCAACGAAGAATCCGACAAGCTGCTCGACAACGAGCAGTTGGTGCAGGAATCCATCAAGGCGGTGGAGCAGAACGGCATCGTCTTCCTCGACGAGATCGACAAGATCGCCGGGCGCGAAGGTCGCATGGGCGCGGATGTCTCGCGTGAAGGCGTGCAGCGCGACCTGCTGCCGCTGATCGAGGGCACGACCGTTTCCACCAAGCACGGGTCGGTGAAGACCGATCACATCCTCTTCATCGCCTCGGGCGCGTTTCACTTGTCGAAGCCCTCGGACCTCCTACCTGAGCTGCAAGGGCGGCTGCCGATCCGCGTCGAGCTGAAGCCGCTGACGCGCGACGATTTCCGCCGCATCCTCACCGAGCCGGAAGCGTCGCTGATCAAGCAATATATCGCACTAATGGCGACCGAAGGCGTGACGCTGGAATTCACTACCGACGCCGTCGATGCCATCGCCGATGTCGCGGTGGCGGTGAATGGCAGCGTGGAAAATATCGGGGCGCGGCGGCTGCAGACGGTGATGGAGCGCGTGCTCGACGAGATTTCCTTCGCCGCGCCGGATCGCTCCGGCGACACGGTGAAAGTGGACGCGGCTTACGTCGACCAGCACATCGGCGATCTGGCGAAGAATGCGGATTTGAGCCGGTTTATTCTCTAACCACCGTTTAAGCCGTCATTCCGGAAGCTGCGGAGCGGCTATCCGGAATCCAGCAGCAACAATCCCATATTTGTCTGGATTCCGGGCTTGCGCCCACGGCGCGCCCCGGAATGACGGATTAGGATCCGCCCCGCCTCACCCGCACATACAGCGCGCCTTCGCCGCCGTGGGTCCGGTGCGCGGTTTCGAAGCCAACCACCAGGGCGCGGAATTCCGGCAGCTTCAGCCACAGCGGCACTTGGCGTCGCAACACGCCGCCTTCTCCTTCGGCGTCATCACCGCGCGGGCGGCCTTTGCCGGTGACCACAACGACGAGCCTAGCGTCCCTTGCCTGGGCGGCGGCGAGAAAATGCAGCAAGGCGCTGTGCGCTTGCGCCTGGGTATAGCCGTGCAAGTCTAGCCGGCCGTCGATGGCGTCCTTGCCGCGGGCGACGCGCTGCTTCATCCGCCGCCCCAGCGGCGCCAGCGGCGGCGGGGATTTGGTCTTCGGCTGCCTTGCCGCAGGCGCGACCGGCGCAAGTGGGGGCGCGACGGTTTCCGCCTCTGGCACGCTATCCGAATCTTCCGCGATCGCAGCAGCGCGCAAGCGTTCGATGCCGCGCGTGATGCCTTTCCACAGCGCCCGCTCCTCCTTGCTCAAGCCGCGAGGCTTGCCGCGTCCACTGGCGCTCATCGCCTATGCCTCTTTTTCCAATGACGCAGCGGGAAGGAAACCGACGACTCTTTCCCCGCGAGCTTGCCCCTGCTCCCGGCGCGGGCCACCTGCATTGCCGGTCGTGGTTTCGGCAAAGGCACATCTGCGGCCGCCTTGGCGGGATCGATCTCGCGCGGGACCAGTATGGCGAAACGGCCCTGGTGGCGGATGCGCCCGGCCATCTGCCCGGCCTCGTTGCCGGCCCCGAAATAAATATCGGCACGCGCCACGCCGACGATGGCGGAGCCAGTGTCCTGCGCCACCATCAAGCGGCGGAATTTTTTCGGCGGCCCATTCTCGATCGGAAGCTCGGCGGAGATAAAGAATGGTGTGCCGAAGACATGGATCCCACGATCGACGGCAAGCGAACGTCCCGCGGTGACCGGAATGCCCTGCGCTCCGGTCGGCTCGTCCTTCTCGGGTATTCCGGTCTCGCGAAAGAATATGTAGGAGCGATTCTGCCGTCGCAGCTCCTTTCCCTCCGCCGGATTGGCTTGCATCCATTGCCGCAGCCGCTCCATGGACATCTCATCTCTGGTGAGGATGCCGCGATCGATGAGAGGCTTGCCGATTGGCGTATACGGCCAGCCGTTATGCGCATCGTAGTTGACGCGGAGCACCCCGCCGTCTGGAAGACGCACGCGGGCCGAACCCTGGATTTGGATGAAAAAGGCGTCGACCGGGTCTTTCAGCCAGCAGATTTCGAGTCCCCTGCCGGTGAGGATACCGTCTTCGATTTCGCCGCGATCCCAGTAGGGCACCATCTTGCGCCGCCCCACTCTTCGCCCGACTTGGCCCTTGTTGGGAAAGGCCTCGGCACTTCTCGGGCGGCCGCGCACCACGAGATTCGACGGCCGCCGGTAGAGCGGGACATTGTATTCCTCGCTTTGCGTCCGCGAGCCGTCGACAATGGGCTCGTAATAACCAGTGAGAAGCCCCGTGCTCGCGCCAAGCGTTGCGATCCACAATGGCCGGAAGTTCTTTTCAAAAAAAGCGCGCGCTTGCTCGCCGTCGGCAGCTTTGGCGGCAGCGGCAACGCGGCAGACGTCCCTCAGCGCGGCGAATAACGGCCGGTCATCGCGTGAAATAGACTGCGGAAGAATGGCCTTGCAACTCGCCAAAAATGTTTTGAAGGCCGCTTCGTGGTCGTCGTCAGTCCAGCCGTCGAGATCGGTCCAGGCCGCCGGTTCAATCTGGCTGTTGGGAATGTTCAGCGGCGGCAGTTCACGTGCTTCCGCGGCCGAAAGCTGTGCGCCGAGCAGATAAAGCATCGCGGCCATAAGCCGCCGCAAGGCAGAGCAACGCGCCGGGATCACCGCCCGCTCATTCATGCCCAGCTTCGGTCGCGACCAATTTCCAATTCGGATCGCGCGAGGACACGTCGCGTGCGAAGGTCCAAACGTCGGTGACGTCGGTGACCTTTTCGGGATTGCCGTCGATCACGGCGCCGGAACGGTCGCGCGTCACCGAGATGAGCTTGGAGATAAAGCGCACGGTGATATGCGCAGTCTTGCCGCGTACTTCCGCGCCGACGATGTCGGCGGTGTCGAGCGAGACAAAACGCGTCTCCGCCTTTTCGCCTTTGGCTTCACGCTCGGTGATCGCAGCATCGAAGCCCTCGAAGACTTCGCGCGACAACAGATTTTTCAAGGTGCGGCGGTCGCCTTCGGCAAAGGCCGTCACCACCATTTCATAGGCGGCGCGAGCGCCGGCAAGGAAGTGCTTGGCATCAAAACTTGGATCGAGCGCGATAATCGCATCAAGGCCGGTGGCGAGCGTCGAGCCCGTGTCGGCGACGCCTTTCCAGCGATCCGCAACCTCGACCGGCTCGGCCGGCTTCGGCGCCGTCTCGGTGGCGCGGCCCGGCAATGCTACGACATTGTCCTTCGACGTGCCGCGCGCAGGATCGCGGGCGGCAAAGGGGTCATAGGGCGGCCGTTCCCGGCCCGTGCGCTGGCCGAGCACGCTGCGCAGGCGCAGAAAGATGAACACCGCGAGCGCCAGGAAAATGATGGTGTAGATGTCAAACACGTCTCGCACACTCTCGGCAGCTGTGGCCATGGGATAGGGATCAGCGGGCAGCGTGCAAAACCAACATATAGCGGCCGGTTAGGCAGCTACTATGTAAGCAGGGCAGATCAGCCGATCCAGAGGCCCGCGCCAATTTGCTAGCGCAAAGTTGCGCCACAGAGAGCTTAGACGATCCCCGGGGTCGCGCCAACACGGCCCTGTCCAATAAAACGGCGGGCGTTCATGGTTAAATGGATTGTTCTCGGCATTCTCGCGCTCCCGGCGGCGGAGATCGCCATATTCATCCTGGTTGCCGCAAAAATCGGCTTTCTGCACGCCTTTGGGCTGCTGATCACCGCCTCGGTGGCGGGTCTGATCGTGCTGCGGCATGCCGGGCGCTCCCGGCTGGAGCGGCTGCGCGTCGCTGTGACGCAATCCGGCATCGCCGAACTGCAGGCCGGCGGCGAGGCCATCCTGACCGTCCTTGCCGGGATTTTGCTGTTGCTTCCGGGCTTTATCACCACCCTCCTGGGCATTATACTGCTCATCGCTCCGGTGCGGCGCTGGATCGGCAGGCGGACCGAGCGTTTCATCCGCACCAGCCAGAGTCGTCAGCCGGCCGGCGTCGTCGATCTTGACCGCGAGGAATGGAGCCAAGTTCCGGAGCAGGCTCTGGACGATCCGCGGCGAAGAAACGACCTCTTGTGAGCATTCTTGTCGCCTTGGATGTCCTGTGTTAGCCACGACCCAGGGCAACGTATCTTAGTGCGTAGTCGGAGGAGAGTTGATGGCAACCGCGACCAATGGCGGCCCGGCGGAGGACAAATCGGCCCAGCTCAATGTGCTTGCGCAATACATCAAGGATTTTTCCTTCGAAAATCCCAATGCGCCGCGCTCGCTGGCGCCGGTCCAGCAACAACCGGCGTTCAACGTCCAGATCAACGTCAATGCCAAGCCGCTGAGCAAAACCGACTACGAAGTCGTGCTCCATCTCGAAGGCAAGGCCGATCTCGACAAAAGCGTGCTATTCGGCTTCGACCTCACCTATGCCGGCGTCTTTCGTGTTCAGAACGTGCCGAAGGAGGCCTTGCA
>JAXDOR010000181.1:0-3126 GCA_034668825.1 Alphaproteobacteria bacterium
CGATGGCGCCGAGGAAAGTGCCATCATATTCGCCGGCCATGACCTGCTTCACGCGTACCTCGGACTTTCGGTCGCCGTCGACCAGTTCAATGTCACGCCCCGCGAGCAGTCCATTCTGCCGCAGATAGAGCCAGACATTGAGGCCCGGATGCCCGCTGAGCTTGCCAATGGTGAGGCGCTTGCCCTTCAGGTCCGCCACGCCGCGAATGCCTTCCCCGGCCACCAGCCAATTCTGGTTCCATTGGGTATTCACCTGGCCGATATGAACGAAAGGCTCGTTGTGAAGCGCGCGCCGCGCGTAAAGGCTGTGGTGATTGCCGGAGACAATGTCGAGCTCACCGGTCAGCAATCCAGCGGTCGCACGGCTGCGCTTGTCCTCAAGCGAGCCGAACGTCATTTCCAGGCCGTGTTTGTCGAGAAACCCGGCTTCCTCCATGACTTTCCAGAGCGCCACGTGGGTAGGCGCGCGATAGAAGATCCGTATCTTTTTCTTAGACGTCATCTCGTTCTCCAAAAACAGGTTAATCGTTCCGGCGATTCTTCAGCAGTTCCAGCATGATGAGGCGGACCTTTTGCCTCGCCGTGACTGCCAGATTCCAGTCATGCATATCGAAATAGTCCACGCCCACTTCCGGAATCATCTCTTTGGGTAGCCACTGGCTGGCGTCGATGTCGATGCGGGTCGGCGCTTCGCCGCGCTCGCGCGCGTAGATCGTCAATCCTTCTTTCGAGGCCATCCAGTTGGCGAAAAGCTTGGCGGCGTTGGGATGCGGCGCGTGATCCAGCAATCCCATCTGTCCGACACCAGTGGAAAGCGTGCCGGGAAGGTCGGACAGTTTATAAATCGCGGTAACGGGCAGCCCGTCCTTCTGCATGCGCTTGACCTCGTCGTCCTCGGCGTCGAGCGAGATCGGGTAATTGCCGCGCCCTACCCAGTCGGTGAGCTGACGCCGGTCGCGCGCTATCACCGGCTTCTGATCGACGTAGAGCTTTTTCAGGAACTCCTCGCCGAATTGCAGGTAGTAGCGGGTGGCATGGCCGATGCCGCTGCCGCCGACAGTTGGGTCATGCGCGGAAATCTTGCCCTTCCATTTTGGGTTGAGCAGCCCCTGGGCGCTCGTGACTTCTTCCGGTTTGACGTAGCTGGTGTTGATATGGAACGCGGGCCCGAGCGTGTTGAACAGACGCAGCACATATTTCTGCTCGGGGTCCATGAACCACCAGCCGCCCCGGATCCACTTCAACGCATCCGTCGCCTCGGGCGAGACCAGCTCGGGCCTAAGCGGCGTCAGCATCTTCTCGGCGTAGTAGACACTAGACATGGTGTCGCCGCCGGCGAAGACGACATCCACCGTATAGACCCCGGCGCTTCGCTCGGCACGCAGCTTGGCCGAGCTTTCGGTGCTACGGGTGCCGAGATATTCGACCGTAATCCCGTAACGCGCCTTGAACGCGGCGGGCAGCTCTTGCCGTACCTGCGGATCGGGCGGGCCGAGAAGAACGACTTTGCCCTCTTTCTTTGCCGCTGCGATCAATTCATTCCATTGGGCTTCCCGATCCGGCGTCTCCGCCATCGCGTAGGACGACAGCGAGAGGCAAGCAAGGAAGACGGCTGCCGCAAGCTTCGTCACACCAGGGTGCGGGCGACGCTTCATCGGTGGAGAATTTCCTTCATCTTGAGACGGATGTCTTCCTTCGCGGTCACGGTGAAGTCCCAGCCGAAGGTGTCGAAATAATCCACGCCCGGCTTGGGGATCATTTCGGGACGCAGGAAGCTCTTTTCGTCGATATCGCTGCGGGTGGTCGCCTCGCCTCGCGCCCGGGCGAAAGTCTCCAGGCCTTCTTTCGAGGAGATCCAATTGACGAACACCTTGGCGGCGTTTGGGTGCGGCGCATTCTTGAACAACGCAACCTCGCCGACGCCCGCAGACAGCGAGCCCGGCAGATCGGGCAGGTCGTACACCGGCGTTATTTTGAATCCATCCTTGCGAAGCTTCTCGAGCTCCTCGTCTTCCGCGCCGAACGCGATGGGATAGGTTCCGCGGGCTAGCAAGTCCGTCACCTGGCGCCGATCGCGCACAATCATGGGCTTCTGATCGATGTAAACTTTGCGGGCGAAGTCTTCGCCCAATGAAGCCCAGATCCGCGCCGCGTCGTTGCTGCCCGTGCCCGGCACTGTCGGATCGTGGGTTATGATTTTACCCTTGTATTTCGGATCGATGAGATCCTTCGATGTCTTGATATCGCTCACCTTCACCACGGCTTCGTTGAGGTGAAAGAGCGAACCGCTCGTATTGAACAAGCGCAGGATGTATTTCTGGTCCGGGTCCATGTACCAGAGCTTGCCCTTTTTCCATTTTGAGCCATCGGTGACTTCCGGCAGAATCAGGACCGGGACCAGCGAGTCCAGCATCTGCTCGCGATAGAAAATCGCCGCCATGGTCTGGATGCCGGCCAGCGCCGCATCGACGGTATAGACGCCCGCGTCGCGCTCGGCGCGAAGCTTTGCAGCGCTTTCCGAGCTACGGCCGCCTATATAGTCCATCTTGATGCCGAAGCGCTTCTCGAAGGCAGCCGGTAACGCCTGCCGAACCTGCTGATCCGGCGGAGCCAGAATCACCACCTTGCCTTCCTTCTGCGCGGCGGCGATCAGCTCTTTCCACTGCTTTTCCCAGTCTTGAGCAGGGGCCTGCGCCCACGCCTGCGATGCGCAGAATGCGAGCGCCAATGTCAGCAGCTTCATCATCGCCGTTACCCCTTTTCTGGGCATGCGGGCTTGCCCGCGCTACTGCTTCTTCAACAGTTCGCGCACCTTTTCGGCGGCATCTCTTCGGCCTGACGCAACCCAATTGAGATCGGTGTCGTCCGGGTACGTGACGCCCGGGCGCGGAACGGTGCGCGGGTCTAGAAACGACTCGTCGACGTCGGTACGTAGTGTCGCGGCGTCATATCCGCGGGAGTAGATGTCGAGCCCTTCCTTGGTGGCGAGCCAATTGACGAAAACGCGCGCGGCGTTCGGATGCGGCGCTTTGTTCGCCAGGGTAAGCAGGAACGGCGCCGAATTGACGCGGTTCTGCATATCCGACAATTCAAACACCTCTTGCAGCTTGAAGCCCTCTTTTTGTA
>JAXDOR010000182.1:0-2559 GCA_034668825.1 Alphaproteobacteria bacterium
GAAAAAGGTCGGCGTGATCTTCATGCCGATCTCAGAAGCGCTGCGCGAGCATCCGGACCTTGTGAAGAAGTATCTCGGTTCGGTCGTGCCGGTGTCCGACAATTTCTTCGCGACGCTCAATGCGGCGGTGTTCTCCGATGGCTCGTTCGTCTATGTGCCGCCAGGCGTGCGCTGCCCGATGGAACTGTCGACTTATTTCCGTATCAATGAGCGCAATACCGGCCAGTTCGAGCGCACCCTGATCATCGCCGACAAAGGCTCCTACGTCAGCTATCTCGAAGGCTGCACCGCGCCGATGCGCGACGAGAACCAGCTTCACGCCGCCGTGGTCGAACTGGTTGCGCTCGACGACGCCGAGATCAAGTATTCGACGGTGCAGAACTGGTACCCCGGCAATTCCGAAGGCAAGGGGGGCATCTACAATTTCGTCACCAAGCGCGGCGACTGCCGCGGCAAGAATTCGAAGATTTCCTGGACCCAGGTCGAGACCGGCTCGGCGATCACCTGGAAGTATCCGAGCTGCATCCTGCGCGGCGATAACTCGAGCGGCGAGTTCTATTCGATCGCGATCTCGAACGGTCACCAGCAGGTCGATTCCGGCACCAAGATGATTCACCTGGGCAAGAACACCACCTCCAGGATCATCTCCAAGGGCATCGCGGCCGGCGTGTCGCAAAACACCTATCGTGGTCTGGTCACGGCGCATCGCAAGGCGACCGGCGCGCGCAACTTCACCAACTGCGACAGTCTGTTGATCGGCGATCAGTGCGGCGCGCATACCGTGCCTTACATCGAAGCCAAGAACTCGTCGGCGGTGTTCGAGCACGAAGCATCGACCTCGAAAATCTCCGAGGACATGCTGTTCTACTGCCGCCAGCGCGGCATGTCGGCGGAAGAGGCGACCGCCTTGGTCGTTAACGGCTTCGTCAAGGACGTGCTGCAGCAATTGCCGATGGAGTTCGCGGTCGAGGCGCAAAAACTCATTTCAATTTCGCTTGAAGGAAGTGTGGGCTAATTCAAATGTCGTTGCTTGAGATCAAAAATCTGCATGTCGAGGTCGAGGACAAGAAAATCCTCAACGGCCTGACGTTGACGGTCGAGAAGGGCCAGGTCGCGGCGATCATGGGGCCGAACGGCTCCGGCAAGTCGACGCTCGCCTATGTGCTGGCCGGCAAGGACAATTACAAAATCACCGAGGGCGAGGTTCTGCTCGACGGCGAAAGCATTCTCGACATGGCGCCGGATGTGCGCGCCGCCAAGGGCGTGTTCCTGGCGTTCCAGTATCCGGTCGAAGTGCCAGGTGTCGCCACCATGACGTTCCTGCGCACCGCGCTCAACGCCCAGCGCAAGACGCGCGGCGAGCCGGAATTCTCGACGCCCGATTTCATGAAGCTGGTGCGCGACACTTCGGCAAATCTCGGCGTCAGCCAGGACATGCTGCGCCGCGCGGTCAATGTCGGCTTCTCCGGCGGCGAGAAGAAGCGCAACGAAATCCTGCAAATGGCGATCCTGCAGCCGCGTCTGGCCGTGCTCGACGAGACCGATTCCGGCCTCGATATCGACGCGCTCAAGACGGTGGCCGACGGCGTCAACCGGCTGCGCTCGCCGGATCGTTCGATGGTCGTCATCACGCATTATCAGCGGCTGCTCGACTATATTGTGCCGGACGTGGTGCACGTGATGGCCAAGGGCAAAGTGGTGAAGACCGGCGGCAAGGAGCTCGCGCTCGAGCTCGAAGCCAAGGGCTATGCGCAATATTCCGACGAGGCGGCCTAAGCGATGAACGCGGAAATTCGCGCCATCAAGACTGCGGCAGAGCAGGGGCTGGTGACAGCCTTCGCGACGGCGCGCGCCACGCTGCCGGGTAAAGACGCCGTAGCGGCGCTGCGCGACGACGCGTTCAAGCGTTTCGAGATCGGCGGCCTGCCGCACCGCCGCGTCGAGGAATGGAAATACACCGACCTGCGCGCGCTGATGCGCGAGGCCAAGCCCCTGGCGGGCCCGGGCAACATCAAGAAGCCGGCCGACCTTTCGGCCATCTTGCCCGGTGTTGACGCCTCGGTCGTGACCATCGTCAATGGCCGTTATGCGCCGGAATGGACCGATGCCAATGCGCATGATCCGGGCATTACGTTGCTCGAACTGTTCGCCTTTGTGGCCGAAAATCCCGACTACAAGCTTGGGCAGATGCCCGGCCATGCCGATCAGGCGGCGCTGCTCAACACCGCCTTCATGAGCGGCGGCGTCGGCATCCGCATCAAGCGCGGCGCGGCCGAGCGCAAGCCCATTCATATCGCGCACGTCTTTTCCGGCGATACCGCCGCCGCGATGTATCCGCGCTCGGTGGTGATCGTGGACCCCGGGGCGCATGTGACGCTGGTGGAGTCGTTCTCCGGCCTGGACGGCATCGACTATCAGGTCAATTCGGCGCTCGAACTCGTCATTGGCGATGGCGCGCACGTCGATCACATCAAGATCGGCACTGACGGCAACGCCGCGCTGCGCATATCGACGCTCGGCGTCACGGTCGGCGCCAAGGCGGTCTACAAGGATTTCGCC
>JAXDOR010000183.1:0-4995 GCA_034668825.1 Alphaproteobacteria bacterium
GGTACGGCGTTCGATTCCAGCCTTTTTATCAGCGTCTTGTTGTTCAGCGAAACCCCCGTCCCCGGCACGGTTACGTGGAAGGACGACGTGCTGCCCATCCTGCAACTCTATGCGAACCTCTACCCGCGGCCGCACGGTCCCGTGATCAATTACGATCCCCAATATCCCGACGAGCCGAACCCGATGCCGCTACTGCACCCGGTGATAAGTCTGACCGACCCGACTTGGGTGGCATCGTATGCGGGGCGAATCCTGACCGCGCTCGACCTTCCGATCGAGCATCCCAACCATATGCCGGTGACCCGCGACCTGTCGGCGGGGCGGCGCGGCATCCTGCGGAAATGGATGCAAGGGGTCATCGCCGGGACAATACTGCTCGAGCCGGGGCCGGTGACGCCACCCAGCGCGGCGCTGGCCGTCAAGCGCGCCGCGCCGCGGGCGGCTGCCCCGCGCGGCCAGCCGCCGATGCCTGACAGCAAGACCGCGGCGATGCAACGGATCAAATCGGGCGCGGGCCGCAAACCCGACGCGAAGTAGGAGAGCGGCCATGCTGAAAATCACGCCGATCAGGATCGCCGACCTCGCGAGCCTGCAAGACGCGCTGCAAAAGGCGATCGAGCTCGAGCATGCGACCATCCCGCCTTATCTGACCGCGTATTATACGTTGCGCGGGACCAGCGCAGGCGGGGCGGCGGCGCGGCAAATCCTGCGCAGCATCGTCATGGAGGAGATGCTGCACATGCATCTGGCCTGCAACATCCTAAACGCGATCGGCGGCGCGCCGGTCATCAACGCAGCCAATTTCATCCCGAAGTACCCCGGCCCGCTGCCGATGGGGATCGGCGGTGCGGACGGGCTGGTGGTCGGGATCAAGCGTTATTCGAAGGCCACGGTCCATAACACATTCATGGAGATCGAGGAGCCCGAAAACCCGATCCACATTCCCGTGAAGAAGCCGGCCCTCGAAGCCATTGCCCCAAGCTTCGAGACGATCGGCCAGTTCTACACCGCGATCGGCAACGAAATCACCAAACAGGGCAACGGCATCTTCACCGGCGACCCGGGCCGCCAGGTACCGGGCGCCACGATCGTCACGGACGTTGCCAGCGCGCTGGCGGCGATCACCACCATCGTCACCCAGGGCGAAGGCACTCCAACCTCCCCTGCCGACAGCCCGACCGAATACGCGCATTATTACCGGTTCGAAGAACTGTTCATGGGCATGCGGATCGTTGTCGACGCATCGTCGCCGGTTGGCTATTCGTTCGACCCCAAGCAGCCGATCGTGGTCGACGACACAGCCGACGTCACCCAGATGGCCGACAATCCGCGCACCGTCGACTTCAGCTCGAACTGGCGCGCCGGGCAACTCGCCGACGAATGCGACGCGATCTACACCAAGCTGCTCAACGCGCTGCATATCGGGTTCAACGGCCAGCCAGACTGGATCGACCGCAACGCCGTAGCGGTGATGTTCGAGTTCAAGAATTGCATCGAGGAACTGCTGCAGCAGCAACTCGCCGGCGGGCTCTATGCAGGGCCGCGGTTTCTCTATACGGGGCCGTGAGAGGGGCGCGGCGCCGATATCGTGCGCATCGCTTGATGCCTGCGAGTTGCCTCACGCTTTCAACAATAAACTTGCCGAGGCCTGCTAGGCGACTGGTCGGCACTTGTGCAACATGACGCGCATCGATTCGGATTCGGGCCACGTTCGCCCGCAATCGCCTGTGGCTTGACGAGACGGTGAAGCGGTAGTGCACAAGATTTAGCGCCTCATCGGGAGTGCAGCAGCCGGCTCGGCTTCGTTCTCACGGCGGCCGCTCTCTACCCGACGCCGGCGATGGCGGCGTTTGGAAGCCGGATGCGTCGTTCAATGTTGCCGACGCCATTTGCAGCTCAGCAAGGAAGTCGCGATAACGCTAAACGCTATAAGCCAATGTCATCCTGTTTCGGCAACGCATTCAACTTCAACGAGGAAATCCGGATGGGGAAGCGGGGCGCTGAATGCCGTGCGCGCCGGAAAGCTTCCTTTAGGCCAAGATTCCGAATAAATCTCGTTCATCCTTCGCCAATCCTCTATGCGCGCGAGAATTACCGTGCATTTGAGAACACGGTCAAAACCGCTTGCCGAGGCCTCTAGTACTGCTCCCAAGTTTGCCATGGTCTGTCTCATTTGAGAATCGAAATCTCCCTTCGACAATTTCAAGTCCGTCGTAAAGGGAGTCATTCCAGATACAAAAACAAGATTACCACTGCGAACGGCTTGTGAGAGCGGCGCTTTTGGTTGCGGCGCGTTCACGGTGTTGATGATTTGTCGAGACACGGTGTTTCCTGCGAGCTGGATTAGGAGGTTGGCACAGACCGAAAAGGCCCTGCCACTGAAACGATGTTTGACCACTCTCCTGGGGTACGGAGGGACCTTTCAATGGGGCCACGTAACCACTTCATTGTAGATATCTCTTAGCAGATATCTCTTAATGTAGCTGCCGACGGGTTTGGGAGGAGCTCTCGCTGCCTTGCTGCTCGGCCGCAATTGGAGACGCAAAGCCGACCACCGCTTTGGTCTCGAGAAATTCAGCGAAGGCGTGATCTCCCCACTCGCGCCCGTTTCCGGATTGCTTGTAGCCTCCGAACGGCGCCATAAAATCGGGAGGCGCACCGTTCAGGATAACTTGGCCGGCGCGCAGGCGAGAGGCGACCGCACGTACCTGGACGAGGTCGGCGCCCCATACATAGCCCGCCAATCCATACTCCGTTCCATTCGCCAGCTCGATCGCGTGCTCAACGGTTTCGTACGCCATGATTGAAAGGACCGGGCCGAAGATCTCCTCGCGGGCGATCACCATCTCCGGGGTGACGTTCGCGAACACGGTCGGCCGAACGAAGTAGCCCTTCGGCAGCCCAGCTGGCCGGCCCGGCCCGCCCGCCACGATCGTCGCACCCTCAAGAACACCTTTCTCTATCAAGGCCTGGATTTTGGTCCACTGCGCTTTGGAGACCACCGGTCCCACGTCGACCTCTGTCCGGGGATCACCGACCACCATCTTCTCCACCGTCGCCCGCGCCGTGGCGATGACCTTACCCATCCGTGCGCGCGGCACGAGCATCCGAGTCGGCGCATTGCATGACTGGCCAGAATTGCGCATCACGGCAAGCACACCCGCGGCAACGGCGGACTCAAAATCGGCATCGTCCAGAATGATATTCGGGCTCTTCCCACCGAGCTCAAGATGAACCCGCTTGACGGTGGGAGCGGCGTTCCGCGTCACCTCGATGCCTGCGCGGGTCGAGCCGGTGAAGGAAACCATGTCGACCTCGCGATGACCCGAGATCGCCGCGCCGACGGTGGGCCCGTCGCCGTTCACGAGATTGAAGACCCCCGCCGGAACGCCCGCCGCATGCATAATCTCTGCAAAGATATATGCCGAGAACGGTGCGATCTCGGAGGGCTTTAGGACGATTGTACAGCCCGTCGCCAGCGCTGGCGCGACCTTGCAGCCGATCTGGTTCATCGGCCAGTTCCAGGGCGTGATTAGCCCGCAGACGCCGATCGGCTCTCTCACCACCATCGTCGTTCCGCGCAGCTCGCTGAAGCGATAGGCGTTGAGGACCCGTACCGCCGCCTGCAGATGCTCGAGCGCGAGACGGGCCTGCGAACGCTTTGCGAGGTCGAGCGGAGCTCCCATCTCCGTGCTGATGGCGTCGGCCATATCGTCGTACCGCTTCTGGTATTCGACGAGGATGCGCTCGAGGAGACCTATTCGGGTGGCAACACTCGTCGTCGACCAATCTGCGAAGGCGTCACGCGCTGCTTTCACGGCCCGGTCTACATCCTTGGGCGTCCCGAGAGCGACCCGCCCTGTAGGTGTTTCGGTGGCAGGATTGATCACCTCGAGGGTGCCGGACCCCGCGGGGTCTAGCCATTCGCCACCGATGTAGAACTTGAGACACTCGCGCAATGCTGTTACCTCCCTGCGATCGGCGTCGCCTGCTGTGCTGCGGCGGAGTTTGGATGAAATGCGCCGAGGCCCGCTCAGGCGGCGCGCCCGCCGAGCTGCCCGTCAATAGGCGCGGTGCTGGCGCGGCTCGCTGTAAGTACGTGCCGCGCTGGCTCGTCGGCCGCTGCGCCTAGGCAATCGGCCCTGCCCACGTCTTCTGCGTAGCCTGCTGAAGCTGCAGCATGCGGTGCTCCGCTGCCATGATGGGCTTGTACAACGCCGGCCGGTCGGCGCTCATGCATGTCGGAAGGCACTCGATCGTCACGTCCGGATTGGGATGGATAAAGTACGGCATCGAGATGCGGTTCTTCTTCCATGCCTCCGGGCTCGTCGGGTTGACCACCCGATGGAGGCTCGAAACCCATCGATCGTTGCTCCAACGCATCATGACGTTGCCGACGTTGATGACGAAGGAATCAGGGGCGGAGTGGATCGGCACCCATTCCCCGGAGCGCGACCGAACTTGCAACCCGCCGGTCGAGTCAGCTTCCTTCAGGATAGTGATGGCTCCAAAGTCGGTGTGAGCTCCCGCGCGCATCTGGTCCGGCGGTGGAGGCTCGGTCCTAGAAGGATAATTGATGATGCGCAGCACGCTTGGATGGTTGCGGAAGTACGGCTCAAAATACGTCTCCGGCAGATCAAGAGTGTAGCTGAACATCCTGAGCAATCGGAAGCTAAGCGCGGACAATTCGCCCCAATAATCTTCCATCGCGGCCCGGTACCCCTCCGGCCGCGCAGGCCAGACGTTGGGAGCATAGGCGCTCTTGGCGCCGGGAAGGGAGAGCAATTCGGGTGCGACGTTTGGCCGCCCAACGGCGAATGCTTCCTTAAGGTCGGGGGCGCGCTTGCCATCGTTTTCCTTCGGGATGGCAAGCGTCTCTGACCCCGGGGGGAAGTAGCCCCGGTTCAGTGCCGCCGCATTGTCCGTGCAGCGCTGCTTCTCCTCCATCGGCAGCGCATAGAACTGCCGTGCCATTTCGCTGGCGCGCTCGATCTT
>JAXDOR010000184.1:0-12359 GCA_034668825.1 Alphaproteobacteria bacterium
GTGCTACGCGCACTGAGATATTCCAGCGTGATGCCAAAGCGCGCCTTGAACGCGGCCGGCAACGCGTGCCGCACTTGCGTGTCCGGAGGGCCGGCCACCACGACCTTGCCCTCGGTTCGCGCTGCGCCGAGCGTCTCGTCCCACATCTTCTGCCAATCGGAGGATTGCGCCGCCGCGTACGGCGCGGACATTGTCAACATCAGCAGGACGATAATTTTCATCATCGCGGTCTCAGGCCAACATGTGACGATGCCCTAAGCACCAATCACCGCGTCCATACGGCTCTCGACGCCATGCTTGGCCAATGCTTGCTCGAACATCCGGCGTATCTGCGGATCTTCGTCCCGGTACTCGATTTGGTCGCCGCCGCCTTTGACGCTCTCATCGACGCCATAGGCTTTCGCTCCCCAGGGCCGGGGATGTTTCCGGCCGCCCGCGCGCAGCGCCAGATAACGCGCCGGTGTCGGCCCGGTGTTGAAATGCTGATGAAACCAGTGCTCCGGCGGCACGATGACGCTGCCGTCGCGCCACTCGAAGCGTTGCGGCGGCGATCCCTCCGGCCACATCAGCGAATAACCTTCGCCGCCGATGATGATGACGTGAGCGCCGGGGCCGTGCCGGTGCGCCTTCTTGTAAGTGCCGACGGGAAACTGCGAGATATGCGCGCCCATGGAATTTTCGGCCAGCTCGATCATGATATTGCTGCCGCCGGCACCGCGCTTTTCCCACGAGAAGACGGGCAGGGTGCGCACGTCAGGAATGAAATTCGTATCCCAGACGTGTCGATCCCTGAGCTGATAGGCTTCGCCTTTGCCGGAAAAACTATCGGGATCGGAGCTAAACCGGTCATTGAAAGGGAAGGGGTTGTTCAGCATGAAGTCGAGATTGCGGAACAGATTGAACAGCGGCGGCGCTGAGGTCACCGCGAAAAGCCGGGCTGGCTTGGTGCCGCTGCCGTTGAAATGCTGCCGCCAGGTATTGAGTGGCGGCGAAAATAGGCTGCCTTCGTTCCATTCAAACGTTATTTTCTTGTTGTCGTCATTCCAGATCGATGTTGAACCGTGGCCTTCGACAACGAAAACGGCTTCCTCGAACAGCAGCCGTTGCGGCTTCAGGCTTTTGCCTGGATCGATTTCGCACAGATAGGCATCATTGATTTCGCCGGTGCCGATCAGGTTGAGAAAAGCGCCACTGCCGCCTTTCCACTCCCATGGCGCGAGTTCGACCTTGCGCAGGTCTTCGATATAGAACTCGCGAAGGATCGGAATGCCATGCCCTTCGGTCCATTTCTGGTAAGCCGTTTTGCCGCCAAGCTCGATCTTCTGGCCTTCAATCATCGGCTACGACGCTTGGGCATGCACCGTCCTTGTAGGGCGATATAAACCGATCATTTCATTGACGACATCAAAGTCGATGATCTGGTTTTTAGCCGGATCGCGGATGATGCCCATCGGCTCGCCGCCGGCGCGGACAATGTTGATCTGTTCCATCAGCAATCGGCGAAACATGACGATGCCTCGATCGCCATAACCCAGATGTTCCATGAGGCGGTCTTCGATCGGTCCCTGCGTTTCCCAGGCCATCGCATCCTGCGCGGAAACGATGTCCAGGTAATATTCGCCTTCCGGATTTTTCAGCGGGCGATACTCGTAGGGCGGGTCCTGATCCGCTGGCGAGCGATCCGTTACGGAGGGGATGAAGTTGACGCGATAGACTTGCGTGTGAGTGTCATCGAGAGGCACGCGAATTTGAATATTGTGTCGGTATCTGCCGTTCCTGACGCCGCGATCCGCGGGAGACACGTGGCGCAGCATCGTCGGAAACACCAACGGATGCTCATCCACGCGTGGCGGGTCGGACGGATTCTTTCCCGGCGTCGTGCGCCGTTTAATGATGCCGTGTTCGAATGGGATGAACTCATGTTCCTCATTATACTTGCCGAGCTCTCTCCCGAGGGCGGCGGTCTCGCCATGCAGCCAATAGAGATGCGAGGGATCGACTGAGTTCTCCATCGGCAATAGCCAGTTGCAATCGATCACCGACTCGACGGTGATCCAACGCTTGCCGTCCTCGCGGGCCAGACAGTCCCAGCGCGGCAGCAGCGGTACCGGCTCGGGACCCATATAGGCGAACAGCAGCCCGGCAAGTTTTTGCACCGGATAAGCCGGCTGGCGGATTTCGTTTTTATAAGCGCTGCCCGGCGGCTCTGCCGGCTGCTCGATGCACTGGCCGCTCAGATCGTATTTCCAGCCGTGATAGGGGCAGCGGATGCCTTCGTCATCGACCCGGCCATAAGCAAGCGACGCCAACCGATGCCGGCATTGCTCGGCGACCAATCCGTAGCGCGGTTGCGTTTCACCGGAACGGAGCGGCATACGGAACACGGCGAGCTTCTCGCCGAGCAGCGTGACCGCCTTGATCGGTTTTTCTTCGGTAAGTTCTCCGGCCACCGCTACGGGATGCCAGTAACGCCGCAGCAATTCTCCGGCGGGCGTGCCAGGGCCAACGCGTGTCAGGGCCTCGTTGTCTGCTTCTCGCATAGTGAGAAAAGCCCCACTTGGTTGCGACTTAAGTATAGCCGCATACCTCGTCGTTCAGCAATCGATCTACTCACGCTGCTGTCCGGGAGCATCCGCATTATTTCTCTTTGTCTTTATTCAGCATGGCTTCATAGCCCAGGCTTTCCATCACTTCGACGACGGAACGGCCGCTGCGAATGGCTTCTCCCATCTTTGCTTCCCGGTCCGCGAGCGCCTCGGCCTGCGCGATCACTTCCTGTTCCTTCTCGAGCGGGATAAAAACCACGCCGCTGCCGTCCGCGATGACGAGATCACCGGGGTGCACCTGCACGCCGGCAAATTGAATCTCCTCGTTATAAGACTGCTGCATGATGCGGCCGCGTGCGGTCACCTGCACTGCCGCGCGCGCATAAACCGGGAACTGCAGATCGCGGCTCTCATCGATGTCGCGGCAGGCGCCGTCAACAATCACGCCACCCAGCTTTTTAACCTGCGCGGCCAAGGACAACAGCCCACCCCACGCCGCCACATCAATGCGGCCGCCATTATCGACGACGATTACATCCGTCGGCGTGGCGGCATGGATCGCAGGCGTGCATAAATGCTGCTTCGGTTTTTCCAGTCCCGCTGGTTTGATCTTGACGGTGACGCAGCGTCCGACAATGCGCGGGCACGGCCACAACGGCCGGATGCCGATCACGGCACCTTTCAAGCCCAAACGATCAAGTGCATCCGATACGGCGCAGGTATCGAGCTTGCCAAGCCGGGTAATCGCTTCGTCTGAAATCATGTTTGCTGCTCTAGCTACTGCCAGCTCGGTGATTGACTGCGCTGAAGGGCAAGCTTATCACGCCTTTCTGCCACGATAAAAAACGGAAAGTTCTATGGCCGCATCCATAGCCATTAACATCAACCGGCTTTCGCACAAAACCTCGATCTCACAAGCATAATGAAGAGAACCCCGACGCGCCTTCGCCTGCCTGCCGGCCTGGTGGCTTTGCGCGAACGTAACTTCGTTCTCTATGTCGTCGGCCAATTCACCTCGCAGCTCGGCAGTTGGATCGAGATGACGGCGGTGAGCTGGATACTCTATGAGATGACGAACTCCCCCTTGCTGCTGGGGCTAAGCGGCCTGTTCCGCGCCACGCCGATGATTGTGCTGGCTTTGTTCGGTGGCGCTATCGCGGATCGCGTGCCGCGGCGACTGCTGCTGTTACTTACTGAATCGACGATGATGATTGCATCGTTGGTCATGGGGCTGTTAGCGGCAACAGACCGACTGCAATTCTGGCATCTTTATCTTCTGAGTGTCGTCAGCGGAACGCTGTCGGCCTTCTCCGTCCCCTCGCGCCACGCGCTCTTCGCCGGCCTGGTGCCGCGCTCGTCGATGCAAAGTGCGGTCACGTTCAATTCGGTGGCCGTGCGCAGCGGCGGCTTCATCGGCCCGTCGATTGCCGGGCTGGCCTTGGCCTTCGGCGGCTATTCCCTTCCGTTTTTTCTCAATGCAGTGAGCTTTTTGGGGATGCTGCTGGCGCTGGTAACGATGCGCCTACCGCGTTCCAAGGCCGATGCGACGCTGCCGCGTTCCAGCTTGAGACGCGGCATGACGGAAGGCGTGGAATTCGTTTGGCGCAGCCCCATGCTCAAGGTCGCCTTGGGCTTGGAAATCGCGACTGGGCTGTTCGGTCATAACAGCGCGCTCATTACTATTCTCGCGCGTGACGTTCTCGGCGCCGGGCCGGAAGGCCTGGGCTTGCTGCTCAGCGCCATTGGCGCCGGAGCGTTTTTAGGCATGGGCCTATTGGTGGCCTTCAACGTCGAGCGCCACGGGCGCCTGATCCTGATTGTCGGCGCCGCGTACACGATACTTTGGGCGGCGGTCGGGTTGTCGCCATGGCTTTGGCTGTCGGCCGTCCTTTTATTTGCCGTAGGCACCGCCGATGGTGTTTGGTCGGTGATGCGCAACACCTTGGCACAGTTGGTAGTGACGGATGCGTTGCGCGGGCGTGTAATGTCGGTGGTGATGGTTGTGACTCGCGGCAGCGCTCAGCTCGGACGCGTGCAAAGTGGCCTGCTGGTCGGTCTGATCGGGGCGCCTGCCGCCGTGTTGGTGGGAGCAGGGATTATCGGCGCGGCTGTTTTGCGTTCGTGGCGGGTGGGTATGTCGGATTTGAGCGGCAAGCACGCCGCGCCTGTCTCGGACAATGACGTGGTCGATCCGGACGCGGTTTCTTAGCAAGAGTTTAAGCCGCGTTATTTTGGCGCGCGCTCCCATGCGCCTGACCGGGTCAGGTCCCCTAAATCCGGAAAAACCAATGGGAATTAGCATCCTAGGCAAGAGCCTAGTTGTCCGGGGGTCCGCTTTGGACGTCAATTGCTCGACATATCTTATGGTTCACGATGACCAGTTCATCGTTAGTGCTGGGGGCAATATGGACAAAAGGTCGAAGCACCAACCCGCCACGCGAGCAAAAACGAAGCTCGGTCTCGAACAATCCGATATTTTCGCTCTGCTCCAACTGCTGCTGTCGGCGAGGATTTCGGCGGAAAGTGACAGCGAAGATGGGATCTGCGCTAAACTCATCGAACAATGCATTTTGCATCTGATGAGAACGCATTGTCTTTCCCAATCTGACGTTGGCTTATGCCTGACGTCCGCGGAAGTTATCCCGCGTTTAGCTCTCTTGCACGTCCTTACCTATGCCCGGCTTGAGCTGTTGCGTGCTCTCGACGATCGGTTTTGCGCCGACCTTTTGGAACAGTGCATTTCCCAACTCACGGACGACTACCGCGTTCCTCCGGCCATTTCGGTAGAAGCCGTGCCGCGGGTTTCTCACTAAGGTTCATCCACCGTAAGAATCGCCGCGGTTTGGAATTGGCAGAATCCCGCGATGTTTCGAACGCAACAAATACAAATCGCGAATACGCGGATTTCTGCCATCATTGAATCTGGCTCGAATTGTCCGGTCGTTTTTCTCCATGGAAATTCGTCGGCCAAGGATGTCTGGATTCATCAGATCGCTTTGTTACAGCAGCACGGGCATGCGATCTTAGCGCCGGATCTGCCGGGCCATGGTCAGTCAGAAAACTCTCCGACGCCGGAACTCACCTACAGTTTTCCGGGCTATGCCGCAGTAATCAGCAGCTTGCTTGATACGACAGGCTGGAACTCTGTGGATGTGGTGGGATGGTCGCTGGGCGGTCACATCGGTTTGGAGCTATTGGCGACCGACCAGCGGGTTCGCTCGCTTCTTATTGTTGGAACGCCGCCGGCCCGGCCTTCCCTGGAAGCGTTGGAGCAGGCTTTTCATGCCACAGAAACGATGGAACTCGCCGGTAAAAAGCACTTCAATGAGGCGGATGCGCTTGCCTATGGTACCGCGATGATGGGCGGCGAGGAGCATCTGGCGCCGCGGCTATTGGCAAACGTCCAGCGCACGGATGGCGAAGCGAGACGGTTTTTGTTCGCAAGTGCGCTCCGCGGCGTCGGTACGGACCAACGTGAGACCGTCGAAACAGTCGACAAGCCGCTTTGCGTGGTCCATGGCGAAAAGGAACCCTTTGTGCGCCTCGATTACTTACAGTCGCTGAAATATTGTGCACTTTGGAATGGCCGCATCCATTTGATCCCTGGAGCTGGTCACGCCCCGCATTGGCAGTGTCCTAATGCCTTCAACACGGTGTTATTAGACTTTCTGCAGTTTGCAAAAACATCTCAATCACCGACTAATTTCCCATTGCCAATCCACCTCGGGTCGCGCGATAGTTGTCGGAACGATGTAACAGCTCCCGGAGGAGATGTTGCGTTTCGAAGACTACGTCGAGAAGAGCCGCCAAGCCAAGACGGTTGCCGAGCTAGCCCGGCAATACGGCGGCGCCATAGCCGCTGAAGGCTATGAGAATTGCATCCTAACCTCGCTTCGCGGCCAAAAGGTGGGGCACGTAGCGTGGTTCGACTTCCCTGACGGATACGCGAACGCCTATATTGAACAGCGCTGGGAACGGGTCGATCCGGTCTTGGCGTGCTCGCTTCGCGCGCCCCGGCCGTTTTACTGGAGCGACGTGGTCGAAAAGACAAAGCTTTCGGACGCGCAACTGGACTTCATGCATGGATGCCAAGACCTACAAGTGCATTCAGGCGTCGTATTCCCGTTTCACGGCCCCGGTCACCGGCTTGATGTCTTGAGCATCAGCAAACGGGTTGCTGAGCCGCCTAACAAAGAACGGTCCAGCCTGCTGCATGCCCTGAGCACGCAGACCTGGAGCAGGTATCTGGAACTATCCGAGGATCAGCTTTTCCTGGAGCCGGAGGGTGTCGCCACCCTCACTCCCCGAGAGCTGGAAATTCTGCGCTGGTGTAAAGATGGGAAAACGCGCCCGGAAATTGGCGACATTCTTTCCATCTCGCACAAAACTGTGGAATTTCATCTCTGCAATCTGATGAACAAGCTTGGCGCCAGCAACCAGATCACGGCCGTCGTCATTGGGATTCAACGCGGTTTGATCGCACTTTAGCCAAAAACCCACCTAGGTAGGCGCCTAGTTTAGCGCTGCGATCTGATGTGCTGTTCTGCGCGGACGCTGGTCCCGGAGGCAGACATGATCGAAGCATTTTCCCTTAAGACCGCTCACCGTTTCGGCGACGCCTTGGCCTCGCAAGCGCGCCTTCGTTACCGCGTGTTCGTGCAACAACGAACTCTGCCGCATGCGTTCTATGACGGCATGGAGTACGACGAATTCGATACGCCAGCGACGGTTTATCTCGTCTGGCGCGATCCAGCCATGATCGTGCGCGGATTGATACGTCTCGTGCCGACGTCTGTTCCCTACATGATGGAGAAATATTGGCCGCACCTCTGCCAATCGCGCGAATTGCCCAAGACCGAAAGCATATGGGAGTCGAGCCGGGTGTGCGTCGACCGCTCATACGATCCCAGCCTTCGCAAGGTCATCATGCCAAGTCTGCTCTGTGCCGTGGAGGAGTTTTCACGGCATAACGGCATCCAGGCAGCCATCGGCGTTACGCGGCAGCATCTGCTCGACCATTTTTTCCCTGGCAAGGTCCAATGGCTTGGGGAGCCCACCGAAGTTGAAGGCGAGCAGGAAGCCGCATTCTGGATTCCTCTTGAGCACATGCGGCCCACCGCTCACTGTGCCAAATACGGCTTGCCAACTCAGTTGCTGACGTTTGACCCGATCTCGCATCAGGTGGCCGCGTGATGCGCCGGGCTACGCAACAGCCGCCGGAAGGCGCGTCCGACGCGTCGGTGGAAACCACCACACGCCACATGGCCGATGCTGTCAGTTTTCTGATTCGCGTAGCCGCCGACGCGGGGCTGCCGAGCATTGCCAACAACCTATCCACTGTCCGTGTCCACCTTTTGGATGTGGCGAGCGAACAGGCGCAAGCAAATAATTCGATGAAAGAAGACAACAAGTCGCCTTGAGTGACAGTCCGAAAGACAGCCCCATGAAAAGTGCAAAAGTTGCTAGTTCCGCGGCATCTGAATTCGAGACAAGCGAGTCAGCGGTGCGGTATTACTGCCGCGACATGCGCGGGGTCTTTTCTCGCGCCGTCAACGCACGCGTTTGGGACGAGGACGGTACTGAATACATCGATTTTCTATCCGGATGCGGCTCGCTCAACTACGGCCACAACCATCCAACGATGAAGGCCGGTGTCATCGAATATCTAACCAACGATGGAATACTCAACGGCTTGGATCTGCACACCGTGGCGAAGCGGAACTTCCTGCGGGAATTCCGCGAAACCATTCTTGAGCCACGGGGCCTGAGCTACCGTGTTCAGTTCACCGGCCCTACCGGCACCAACGCCGTCGAGGCCGCGCTTAAGCTCGCGCGCAAGGTCACCGGACGGCAGCCTATTGTCGCCTTCACAAACGCCTTCCACGGCATGACGCTCGGAGCCATTTCCGTGAGCGCCCGGCGTCAGCATCGACGCTCGGCCGGAGTCCAGCTGGGTGAGATCGTGCGGCTGCCCTATGACGGCTATTGCGGCGCCGGCACCGCTGAGCTCGATCGCTATGAAGCGATGGTGAAAGATCCGTCCGGCGGGATGGAATGGCCTGCGGCTTTCATTGTCGAGACAATACAAGGGGAGGGGGGGCTCAACCAGGCGCGGGCAGAATGGCTTCGTCATCTTGACGCCGTGGCGAAGCGCCTCGGAGCGCTTTTGATCATTGATGATATTCAAGCGGGCTGCGGCCGCACCGGCGATTTTTTCAGTTTCGAAAAGGCCGGTATCAATCCCGATCTCGTTTGCCTTGCCAAGTCCATCAGCGGGATAGGTCTGCCGATGGCGCTGTTGCTGATAAATCCGGCGGACGACAAATGGGCGCCTGGCGAGCACAACGGGACGTTCCGAGGAAATAATCTCGCATTCGTCGCCGGCACAGCGGCGCTCCGGCTGTGGCGAGATGCCGGCTTCGTCGCGGGTCTCTCTGAGTCCTGCCGCAGAATACGTTGTTGGATCGATGAGGTGACCGCTGCGGCGGGCGCTGACACCCTGCGCCCTAGAGGCCGTGGCTTACTGTCGGGGCTGGCTTTTGCCGATCATAAGATGGCGCGCCGCGTTGCCGCTGAAGCCTTCCGCAAGAACATTTTGATCGAGACGTCAGGCCCCGATGCCGAGGTCATCAAGCTAATGCCGCCGCTGACAATTGAACCCGCTTTGCTCGACGAGGGCTTGGGACGGCTAAGGGAAGCGATCGACCAGTCGCTACAGCAAGAACGTTTCAGGCCGGCTGCGTAAGGGCTGCTATCTCAATAGACGCCGGTCAAAGCGCTTTTTCACCGCGCGCAACTTGCTCGACAAATTCCACGAGGGAATGCCGGATTTCGGGCGCCCTAATCGCGGAGAAAGCCTGGGCAAGCCGAAGTGCTCTTGCATCCGCGATGAGGTTGAGCGCCGAGTTCGCCGCCGACTTCTCGCCGCCTTCGGTTCCTTCAAAGAGAGTGGTGATGTGGACGCCTAAAACGCCGGCGATTTGCAAAAGTCGCCCGCTACCGACGCGGTTCACGCCCTTTTCGTATTTTTGAATTTGTTGAAATGTCAGGCTGAGGCTGTCGCCCAATTCCGTTTGCGACAAATTTTTTGCCAGCCGATAAATTCGGATGTTGCGGCCTACCAGCTTGTCCACTTGGTTGGGCCTTCTTCCCGCCATTGCAGAAACCTCCGTTGCGAATGCAGTTCAAAGAGAGAGTTACGGCTCAGTGGTTGGAGCGCCTAGCGGTTGATAGTTTCACATATGGCAGCCCTTGAATAGTATTGCGACGCCTTTGTTGGATTAGTCGGACTTAGGTTAATCCGCGATCTGACCGCTATGTCGGACAACCGCCATTAGAGGCGGCAGCGCATACATTGAGACCGCAAGTTGGGTAAAGAAGTACCAGCATTCATGGAATGCGATAAATCGATGCACCCGAACAACTCGAGCCTTCCTCGCCGCGATCACGTACCTGGAGCGGGCAATTGCCCCTCTTGTATGAGGACAGCGCATCCGCCATTCTGATCCGAACTGACCCGGAGTAAGCAGGATGAACAAGGTCGCACTGGTAAGCCTCTGCGCGATTTTTCTCGCTGCTGGCGTCGGAGGGGCGCAGGCGGCTGAAGGTCCGGCCGCTGTTGTTGTCAAAAGCCGCAGACAAGTGCTCCAAGTTACCGGGACCGCCGCGTATCTTCGTGGCGACTATGTCACCGCGGCAAGGCTGCTGCTGCCCGCGGCTGAGCGCGGCAATTCCAGAGCGCAAACCTACCTTGGGTTTATGTATGCCAATGGCCGCGGCGTCCCGCAGAATTACATCGATGCGGTCTACTGGTACCGCCGCGCCGCCGAGCAGGGGAACCCCAGCGCCCAGGCCCAACTCGGTCTGATGTATGACAAGGGCCACGGCGTTCCGCGCGAATTTGTCGTAGCGCATAAGTGGCTGAACTTGGCGGCCGCGGGCGCAAACGGCAGGGAGCGGGAGTACTACGCGCGATTACGCAATGCCGTTGCTTTCAAGATGAGTCCGGCGCAGATCGCCGAAGCGCAATGGCTCGCGCACGAATGGTGGGCGAGGCCGGAACGAGTGGTGGTCTTGGTGGAGCCGCGCACAACGCTGAGCCTAAGGGCGAAATAGCGTCGCTTCCAATAGCCAACACAGCCATATCGCCGGCGCCAGAAACAGCCCGAAGGGCAGCCGCGTCGTCGCGCTCATCGGCCGTCCGAAAATATGCCGTAACACGTAGATCGCGAGCGCGGTGAGCGCCGCGATCTCGATCACGAGCGGCATCGTCAACCAATCGAGCCAAACACCGGCGACGCCGGCAAGCTTGACGTCCCCCAGCCCGAGACCCTGCCGCCCACGCAGCCGCGCATAAAGAATGCGGATCGCGAGGAAAACCAGCGCCAGAACCGCACCTCGCACCATCGCCATAGTGGCGGCTTCCACCGCGATGTTCGGCTCCTGCAATGCCGCATGCAGGAGACCAAGCATGAATCCCGCCGCATTCAATATATTAGGAATGATGAATTGCCGCGCATCGATGACGGCGATGGCCAGCATAAGGAGCGCCAGAGCGGCGCCGAATATGCCTTCAAAGCCGGGCACGGCTGCCATGCTCGCTCCGACAGCCAGCAAAACGACGAACGTAGTCGCCGCGTTGATGCGGAATTGCCCCTTCAAATTCGCAACGGCCCTGGCGGGCGAAGGAGGCAGCATTGATTCCGACCCGGTGATGCAGAGCGTATTGGCAGGTCGTGGCCCGCTCCAATCGCCGCCGCGCTTATCTCGCAATCGGCAGTACCTTCGGCCCGGGAAGCAGCTGTTCGGCGGATCCGACCTTGCCTCGCAGCTTGGAACGCAGCTCCTCCGCCACCATCGACGCGTCGACGCTGTCGCGAATGATCTGCGGGCGGATGAAGATGATAAGCTCCGTCCGCTCGTTCGACTTGTTGTTATGCGAGAAGGCGTCGCCGATCCCGGGAAGCTGATCCAGGAATGGAATGCCCGAGCGGCTGTTGTCCCCGCGCTCGCTGATGAGCCCGGCAAGCAGCACGGTCTGGCCGCTAGCGACCGCGATCGAGCTCTTCACTTTTCGCTGCGAAACGGTCGGCGTCAGCGTATTGGCCGAGCCACTGGCGACGTTGCTGATCTCCTGCTCGATATCGAGCACGACGGTGCCGTTGAAGTTGATCCGCGGCACCACGCGTAGGATGATGCCGGTGTTGCGATAATCGATGGTGTTGACGATGGGCGTGTTCGTTGTAAGCACGGTGGCGGAGCCCGTGGCGATCGGTACCTGATCGCCGACCTGAAGGGTGGCCGCCTGGTTATCGAGCACCACCAGTGACGGATTCGACAAAACCTTTACATCGGCCACGCGATGCAGCGCATCGATGATCAGGCGCGGTTCGGATTGCGATCCGACCAGGAGGTTGAAGCCAGGAAGCGTCTGCCCCAGCACCGCGCCACCGATACTGTTGATGATTGAGCCCTTGTCGGTGCCGAGCCCGAGATCGCTGCTCTTTAGGAAGAATTGGACGCCGTAGTTCAGGTTATTGTTCAGCGTAACTTCGGCGATCGTGGCGTCGATGGCCACTTGCAGCTGTGGGCGGTCAAGCTGACGCAGCGTTCGCTCGATGACGCGATAACTTTCCTGATTGGCATAGATCAACAGCGTATTGTTGATGACATCGGCGGTGATGCGAACGCCGGGAAGGATAGGCCCGCCGCCGCCGCTGCTGCCGCCTCCGCCAGAACCGCCGCGTGAAAGCCCACCCAGCGTGTTCGATCCCTGCCCGGTATCAGAACCGCCGGCACCGGTGGCGCCGCCGG
>JAXDOR010000185.1:0-6950 GCA_034668825.1 Alphaproteobacteria bacterium
CTGCCGAACAGGAGTGACCATGATCGACAAGCCGGTAAAAGCCACGTCCACGCCCCGCGGCATGAGCCGGCGCGCGCTGCTGAAGGCCGGGGCGGGCACCGCCGCGCTGCTCGGCGCGCTGAACAGCCGCTTCCCGTTTGGCGCCAATGTTGCCCACGCCGCCGGCCCGGAAGTGACCAAGGCAACACTCGGATTCATCGCGCTCACCGACGCGGCGCCGCTGTTCGTTGCTAAGGAGAAGGGCCTCTTCGCCAAATACGGCATGCCGGATGTTGAGGTCGCGAAGCAGGCATCCTGGGGCACCACGCGCGACAATCTCGTGCTCGGCTCGGAGGGCAACGGCATCGACGGCGCGCATATCCTCACGCCGATGCCCTACCTGATCTCCTCCGGCAAGGTGACGCAGAACAATCAGCCGACGCCGATGTACATCCTGGCGCGGCTCAATCTCGACAGCCAATGCATCTCCGTGTCGAAAGAATATGCCGATCTGAAGATCGGCCTCGACACCGCGCCGTTCAAAACCGCGCTGGAAAAGAAGAAGGCCTCCGGCAAGCCGGTGAAGGCCGCGATGACTTTTCCCGGCGGCACGCACGATCTGTGGATTCGCTATTGGCTCGCCGCCGGCGGCATCGATCCGGACAAGGATATCGAAACCATCGTGGTGCCGCCGCCGCAAATGGTGGCGAACATGAAGGTCGGCACCATGGACTGCTTCTGCGTCTGCGAGCCGTGGAATTTGCAGCTCATTCACCAGGACATCGGCTACACCGCCATCACCACCGGCGAATTGTGGAACAAGCATCCGGAAAAATCCTTCGGCATGCGCGCGGCCTGGGTCGACAAATATCCCAACGCCGCGAAAGCGCTGCTGATGGCGGTGATGGAAGCGCAGCAGTGGTGCGAGAAGATGGAGAACCGCGAAGAGGTCGCGGCCATCTGCGCCAAGCGGCAATGGATCAACTGCCCGGTCGAGGACGTCACCGACCGCATGAAGGGCAAGTTCGACTACGGCACCGGCAAGGTGGTCGAGAACTCGCCGCACATCATGAAATATTGGCGCGACCACGCCTCCTATCCGTTCCAGAGCCATGACCTCTGGTTCATCACCGAGGATACGCGCTGGGGCAAATACGAAGCCGGCATGGACGGCAAAGCGCTGATCAAGAAAGTCAACCGCGAGGACCTCTGGCGCGAGGCGGCGAAGGAACTCGGCGTCGCCGCTGCGGATATTCCGGCCTCGACCTCGCGCGGCAAGGAGACCTTCTTCGACGGCAAGGTATTCGATCCGGAGAATCCCGCCGCCTATCTCAAGAGCCTATCGATCAAGCGGGTGGAGGTGTGATGGCAGGACGCGAAGCGAACGTGATCCTTCTTACCTCTCCCCGCATGCGGGGAGAGGTCGACGCGCGAAGCGCGGCGGGTGAGGGGGGCTCTCGACATTCGCAATTGTTGGAGACTCCCCCTCACCCCGACCCTCTCAGCCGAAGCCGGATGTTTCCGACTTCGGCCACCTCGTTAAGTGCCCGAACTCGGGTAAACCCGAGTTCGGGTGCATGCGGGGAGAGGGAGTGGAGGCGCGCGCCATGAATATGCCAGTGACCAAATCTGAAATTGCGGTGGCGTTACCGGGCACCGCGGCCAAGGCCGCGACGATCCTGCCACTCGCCAAGCCCAAAGGGCCGCCGCTGACAACACAGTTACTCAACAAGCTTCGCACCATCGCCGCCAATGTCATTCCGCCGGTGGTCGTGATCGCGCTGGCGCTGCTGGTGTGGGAACTAATATGCCGCAAGGCGGGCGCAACGCTGCCGCCGCCGTCGCGCGTCATCAAAGATACCTGGGAATTGATTGTCGATCCCTTCTTCGACCGCGGCGGCATTGATCGCGGCTTGTTCTGGCATCTCTCAGCTAGCCTGCAGCGCGTGGCGTTGGGCTACGCGCTGGCGTCAATTGCAGGCATCGCGATCGGCACTTTGATCGGACAATCGGCCTGGGCAATGCGCGGTCTCGACCCGATCTTTCAAATTCTGCGCACAGTGCCGCCGCTTGCCTGGCTGCCGCTCTCGCTCGCCGCTTTCCGTGACGGCCAGCCTTCCGCGATCTTCGTGATCTTCATCACCGCGATCTGGCCGATCATCATCAACACCTCGGTCGGCATCCGCAACATCCCGCAGGACTATCGCAACGTCGCGCAGGTGCTGCGCCTCAATCACTTCGAGTTTTTCTGGAAGATCATGATCCCGGCCGCCGCGCCCTACATCTTCACCGGATTGCGCATCGGCATCGGCTTGTCCTGGCTCGCTATTGTTGCTGCCGAGATGCTGATCGGCGGCGTCGGCATCGGCTTCTTCATCTGGGACGCTTGGAATTCCTCGCATATCAGCGAGATCATTTTGGCGCTGGTCTATGTCGGCATCGTGGGTTTCATCCTCGACCGCATTGTCGCGGCCATCGCCAACGTTGTCACCCGCGGCACCGCCGCCAGCTAAGGACGAGCCATGGCGCCGTATCTCAAGCTTGACCACATCGATAAAGCGTTCTCGCGCGGCTCGAACACGACGGTGGTGCTGAAAGAGATCACGCTCGGAATCGAAAAGGGCGAATTCGTTTCCATCATCGGCCATTCCGGCTGCGGCAAGACCACGCTGCTCAACATCGTCGCCGGGCTGACGCCGGTGACCCGCGGCGCCGTGCTTTTGGAAAACCGCGAAGTCAACGAGCCGGGGCCGGATCGCGCGGTGGTGTTCCAGAATCATTCGTTGCTGCCGTGGCTCACCGTCTACGACAACGTGCGGCTTGCGGTGGACAAGGTGTTTCCCGCCAAGACGCGCGCGGAACGTCATGCCTGGACGCTGCATAATCTCGATCTCGTGCAGATGACCCACGCCAAGGACAAGCGCCCTTCCGAGATTTCCGGCGGCATGAAACAGCGTGTGGGCTTGGCGCGTGCGCTGGCGATGGAACCGAAAGTATTGCTGCTCGACGAGCCGTTCGGCGCCCTCGACGCGCTCACCCGCGCGCATCTGCAGGACTCGGTGATGGCGATCCACCAGAAGCTCGGCAACACCGTGCTGATGATCACGCACGATGTGGACGAGGCGGTGCTGCTGTCGGACCGCATCGTGATGATGACCAACGGACCCGCCGCGCATATCGGCGAGGTGTTGGAGGTGCCGCTGGTACGCCCGCGCCGCCGGCTCGAGCTTGCCGCCAACCAAACATATCTGAAATGCCGCCAGCGGGTGCTCGAATTCCTTTACGAGCGCCACAGCTTCGTCGACGCAGCCTGAGAGGTCGGATGTCAGGCGATTTCGAACCCGAACAGAAACGGTATCTTGAAGGCTTTGTCGCCGGTTTGCAGATCGCAAAGACGGCGCGCGGTTTTGCGCGTCCGGGCGCGGACGGAGCCAAGTCTCCGGTTGTTGCTGCTCCTGAAGCCACCGGCCCCGACACAGCGGCGCTGCAAGCGCAGGATCGCGTGCTGAAGGGTGGCGGCAAGTTATCTGACCCGGAGAAATTCAAGCGTGAGCAGAATCCCTTCGACGCCTATGCACGGCTGAAAGAACAAGCGGCGGTCAACGAATATCCCAAGCCGCCGGATAATTTCCGCTGGCGCTTCCACGGGCTGTTCTATGTGGCGCCGGCGCAGAATTCCTACATGTGCCGGTTGCGGCTGCCGAACGGCATTCTCAAATCCTGGCAACTCGCCGGTCTTGCCGATCTCGCCGAGCGCTATGGCGGCCGCTATTCCCACGTCACCACCCGCGCCAATCTTCAGATCCGCGAGGTCGAAGCGAAGAACGCCGTTCTGATGCTGGAAGCGATCCAGGACCTTGGCCTCTGCTCACGCGGTTCCGGCGCCGACAACATCCGCAACGTCACCGGATCACCGACGGCGGGCATCGATCCGCAGGAACTGATCGACACCCGGCCTTATGCCCGGGAATGGCACTTCCACATTCTCAACGACCGCTCGCTCTACGGCCTGCCGCGAAAGTTCAATGTCGCCTTCGATGGCGGCGGCATCGTCCCGGCGCTGGAAGATACTAACGATATAGGATTTCAGGCGTTTCACGTGAAACATGGGAGCGAGTCGCTCGTTTGGTTCCGCCTCGGTCTCGGCGGCATTACCGGGCACAAGGATTTCGCCCGCGACACCGGCGTCATGGTCAAACCCGCTGACGCCACCAAAGTCGCCGATGCCGTGGTGCGCGTTTATATCGACAACGGCGACCGTACCAATCGCAATAAAGCGCGGCTCAAATATGTGCTCGATGCCTTGGGCATGGAGACTTTCCTCGGCCTGGTCGAAGAGAAGCTCGGGTACAAACTGGACCGAGTCGCTGCCGATGCACTGGCCCCGCGTCCTGCCTTCGATCGCGCCGCCCATATCGGCGTGCATCCGCAGAAGCAGAAAGGCCTGCATTGGATCGGCGTGGTGCTGCCGGTCGGCAAGCTCACGGCGGCGCAGATGCGCGGGCTGGCAAATATCGCGCGCGACATGGGCGACGGCGATATCCGCCTAACAGTCTGGCAGAACCTGCTGATCTCCGGCGTGCTGGCGGAGCGAGTGAAGGCCGTCGAAGCCGCGATCGAGGCCATCGGGCTCTCGACGAACGCCAGTTCGATCCGCGCCGGGCTTGTCGCCTGTACCGGTAACACCGGCTGCAAATTCGCCGCCTCCGACACCAAGAGCCATGCGGAAGAGATCGCGCGCTGGTGCGAAAGCCGCGTGGCGCTCGATGGTCCGGTGAACATCCATCTCACCGGCTGCCATCACTCCTGCGCGCAGCACTATATCGGCGACATCGGCCTGCTCGCCTGCAAGGTGGAGATCTCTGAGAACGAGGAGGCCGTCGAGGGTTATCACGTCCTGGTTGGTGGCGGTTTCGGTCCTGATGCGGGGCTCGGGCGCGAGCTTTATCGCGACGTCAAGGCCGTGGACGCGCCGAAGACCGTCGAGCGCATGCTCAAGGGCTATCTGGCGCATCGCGCATCGGCCCAGGAAAATTTCCTCACCTTCGCGCGCCGCCATGAAGTCGAAAGGTTGCGTCAATTCTTTGCCGAGGGGGCAGTCGAATGAATGCTCCCCTTTTCTTGCTCGCCCCTGAAAGGCGAGGGTTGGGCCACTTCAGGTGGCCTGGAGTTGGGCCTGTTTGGCCTCCCTCGCGGACGGCTCCGCTGTCCGGCCCTCCCCTTTCAGGGAAAGCGGCGAAGGAGGCGATCGCATGAATTCGCCGCCGCGCCCGCCGATTGCTTCCTTCATTCCCGAAACCGCGCCGTTCACGCCGGAGCAACGCACGTGGCTGAACGGCCTGTTCGCCGGTCTGGTCTCGATGGAAGAAGGGGTGACGGCGCTGTCGGCGGAGCAAGCTACGGCGCTGTTGCCGGGCGTGCTCGACGGCTCGCTGGCGCAAGCGAAGGAAGCGGAAGACGGCGCGCCCTGGCATGACCCGGCGCTTGCGCTTCCCGAACGCATGAAGCTTGCCGAGAGCCGGCCGCTGCGCCGGAAAATGATGGCGGCGATGGCGCAGCAGGACTGCGGCCAATGCGGCTACAACTGCCACGACTATGCCGAAGCGCTGTTCCTGAAGAAGGAAGCGCAGCTCAATCTCTGCGTTCCGGGCGGCAAGGAAACCGCCCGGATGCTGAAGACGCTCTACGCGGAGTTTGCCAACGCAGTGCCGGCAGCCGCGCCTATTGAAAATGCGCCGCCTGCGGATGCGTCGCCCAGCACGCCGCTGGCCATGACGCCGGGCCTTTCACGCTATCACCCGGTGGACGCAACGCTCGTCTCCCGCACGCGCCTCAACAAGCCAGGCTCGGAAAAGGAGACTTGGCATATCGAACTCGATCTCGCGGATACCGGCCTCGATTATGCGGTCGGTGATTCCCTCGGCATTTTCCCCGTCAACGGCGGCGCTCTGGTTGATGCCGTAGTCAAGGCGCTCGACGCGCCGCCGGATTTTCCCATCGGCGGACGGACCTTGCGCGAGGTGCTCCGTGACGGGGTTTCGTTGAGCCCGGCGCCCGACATGCTGTTCCAGTTGATCTCCTACATCACCGGCGGTGAGCGCCGACAAAAGGCGAAGGCACTCGCAGGCGGCCAAGACCCGGATGGCGACGCTGAGACCCTCGATGTCCTTGCCGCGCTGGAAAAATTCCCCGGCATCCGTCCCGATCCCGAGGCGCTGATCGAGTCGCTCGATCCGTTGCAGCCGCGGGTCTATTCCATTTCCTCCTCGCCGAAGGCCGATCCCAGCCGCGTGGCGTTGACCGTCGATAGCGTGCGCTACCGAGTCGATAGCCGCACCCGGCTTGGCGTGGCTTCGACTTTCCTTGCCGGCCGCATCGCGCCCGGCGAGAAGGTTAGGGTTTATCTGCAAAAAGCCCAGCATTTTGCGCTCCCCGCCGATCCTTCGGTGCCCATCATTATGATCGGGCCCGGCACCGGCATCGCGCCGTTTCGCGCCTTTTTGCACGAGCGCATGGCGACAAAAGCAACAGGTCGCAATTGGTTGTTCTTCGGTCACCAGCGGAGCAATTACGATTTCTTCTACGAAGACGAACTCACAGCCATGAAGGCGGCGCGCGTGCTCACCCGGCTGACGCTCGCTTGGTCGCGCGACGGAGATCAGAAAATCTATGTGCAGGACCGCATGCGCGAGGTTGGCCGCGATCTCTGGGCGTGGCTCGCCGAGGGCGCGCATGTCTATGTCTGCGGCGACGCCAAGCGCATGGCCAAGGACGTGGAGCGCGCCCTGATCGATGTCGTCGCCACCTTCGGAATGCGCTCAGCAAATGAAGCGGTGAGCTTCGTCGCCGACCTAAAGAAGAGCGGGCGATACCAACAGGACGTGTATTGATGTCTATCGACATGGACAGCGATCTCCCTCTCGCCGCGTGCGGGGAGAGGTCAACGCGCGAAGCGCGTTGGGTGAGGGGGA
>JAXDOR010000186.1:0-4421 GCA_034668825.1 Alphaproteobacteria bacterium
ATCATCCGCTGCGTTCGGATGCGTGGGACAAGCGTCTGACCGACTCGCAGGCATTGCTGGCGCTGCTGCAGCGGCATGGCGTGGAGCTGATCCTGCACGGCCATGACCATACCCATTCCACCATGTGGTTCGATGGACCGCACGGCCGCATTCCCGCGATCAGCGTGCCGGCCGCATCGGCAATCGCGCATGGCCACACGCCTGCTGCGGCCTGGAATCTGTGTTCCATCGAGCACGACGGCGAGAAGTGGCGCTGCGAGCAGACCGTGCGCGGATTTGGTGATGGGACGCAGATTCGGGAATTGCGAAGGGTGCAGTTGATATAGTACGTGACCTCATGGTGAGGAGGCGCACTTGCGCCGTCTCGAACCATGACTGCAAGCGGCCATCCTTCGAGACGCGCGCAAGAGCGCGCTCCTCAGGATGAGGCAGTCATCACATATTCCGCAGCGTCGCGAACAAAGCGAGGCCGAACAGCGCCAGCGCGCCGAGGATGAATCCGAGCGCAAAAGCCCAGAAGCCGCTGCGGCGGGGTTTTTCGATCGCGGCCGGCTCCGGAATTGGCGTTGCGACCAGCGCGTGTTCGCGCTCGACCATGCGGCGGGCGACATAGTCGGTGACGGCGTCGACGATGGCCGCCACCTCATGCGATTCGGCGATCACGATGCGGCCGAAGCGGGTGTCCTGCACAAAGCGATAGATGCGCTTGTCGCGGCCCATCGCGACATGCGCCACGACGTCGATCCACAACCGCGGGTTTTCGCCCTGGCTGATGCCGCGATCGAACAGATCGACGCGATCGGGGATCTGTTCGAACAGCGGGTCCAGCGCCTCGTTGAGAATTTCGAGCCGGGCCACCTCGGCGTCGCGGAGATCGACCACCACGCCGGTGCGATCGGCCGCCTCGATCCGCGCCTGCCGGAGCGCGTCGCGCAGCCGCATCGGCTTTTCAGCCGGCGTGTCGGTTGCGGAATTCTGCACGTCGGACATATCGCGGACGCCTGCTCCTCGAGGTTTGCCGCGATTAACTTATCAGTAACCACGTTCGGCGCAAAGGCCCTTTGTTAACAATGACTTGCGCCAGACGACAACGGCCCCATCCGAGGAATCGGGTGAGGCCGCCGCCGTTGATGCCGAAAGCCGGCGCTTCAGGCGACGACCCGGCTCGGCTCTTCCACGATCGAGAAACGCACGCCGGCTTTGTGACGGTTCTCCTCGGACACGACTTTCCAGGCGTCCTCCGCCTCTTTCCGCGTCTTGAACGGACCCTGCACCTGGGCCGATCCCTCCACCAGCTTGTGGAAGTTCATCGAACCGAATTCTCCGCCAATAACCCAAAAATTGCTGCCTGGCACGATCGTCTCCTGCTGTTACCGTTAGCCGAACTGGTTCATCGTATTATGGGCGCCGCCGGCCTTCAGAGCGGCCGCACCGGCGAAGTATTCCTTGTGTTCGTCGCCGATGTCCGAGCCGGCCATGTTCTGATGCTTCGCGCAGGCGATGCCTTGCCGGATTTCCTGGCGCTGAACATTTTTCACATAGCCCAGCATACCCTGTTCGCCGAAATACTCCTTTGCGAGATTATCGGTCGAAAGAGCTGCCGTGTGATAGGTCGGCAACGTAATCAGATGATGGAAGATGCCGGCGCGCTTGGCTGAATCGGCCTGGAAGGTCCGGATCAGCTCGTCGGCTTCGATCGCCAGCGGGGTTGCGTCGTATTCCGCCTTCATCAGCTCGGCACGGTTGTACTTGCTGACATCCTTGCCGGCCTGCTTCATCGCATCGTAAACCTGCCAACGGAAGTTGAGCGTCCAGTTGAACGACGGCGAGTTGTTGTAGGCGAGCTTGGCGTTCGGGATCACCTCGCGAACACGATCGACCATCCCTGCGATCTGCTCGATATTCGGCTTCTCGGTCTCGATCCATAAGAGGTCAGCGCCGTTCTGCAGCGAGGTGATGCAGTCGAGCACGCAGCGGTCCTGTCCGGTGCCTTCGCGGAACTGATACAGATTGCTGGGAAGCCGCTTCGGACGCATCATCTTGCCGTTGCGGTTGATGATGACGTCGCCATTCCTCGCGTTGTCGGCGGTGATTTCCTCGCAGTCCAGGAAGCTGTTGTACTGATCGCCGATGTCGCCCGGTTTGTGGCTCACGGCGATCTGCTGCGTGAGACCGGCGCCCAGCGAGTCGGTACGGGTCACGACGACGCCGTCTTCGACGCCGAGTTCAAGGAAGGCGTGGCGGCAGGCGCGAATTTTCGCCAGGAACACCTCGTGCGGCACGGTCACCTTGCCGTCCTGGTGACCGCACTGCTTTTCGTCGGAGACCTGGTTTTCGATCTGCAGCGCGCATGCGCCTGCTTCGATCATCTTCTTTGCGAGCAGATAGGTGGCCTCGGCATTGCCGAAGCCGGCGTCGATGTCGGCGATAACGGGCACGACATGGGTCTGGAAATTATCGATCTTTTCGATCAGCGCCTTTTCCTTCGCCTTGTCGCCAACTTTACGGGCTGCGTCGAGGGAACGGAAAATGTCGTTGAGCTCACGGGAGTCCGCCTGACGCAGGAAGGTGTAGAGCTCTTCAATCAGCGCCGGCACCGATGTCTTCTCGTGCATGGACTGGTCGGGAAGCGGTCCGAACTCGGAGCGAAGCGCTGCGATCATCCAGCCGGAGAGATACAGATAGCAGCGATCGGTGGTGCCGAAATGCTTCTTCACCGAAATCAGCTTCTGCTGCGCGATAAAGCCGTGCCAGCAACCGAGCGACTGGGTGTATTTCGTAGCATCGGCGTCATAGCGCGCCATATCGGCGCGCATCAGCGCGGCTGTGTAGCGCGCGACATCGAGGCCGGTCTTGAAGCGGTTCTGCAAGCGCATGCGGGCCACGGCTTCGGCCTTGACGCCATTCCACGTGTCCTTGTCCTTGAGAAGGGCTTCGGCCGCTTCGATTTGGCTTTGATAGGTGGCCGGCCCCTGGATGGCCAGATCGCTGATCCCACGTGGTTGGAAGTTCATGTCCATGATCCCTTTGGTGACGACAATCCGCAACGCTTCCACCATCGACATTCGTGACAGTGCATTGCGAAACGTGTCAGAGCTAAACGCGGAAAACGTGAAATAGTACATAGAGCGGTAATTCGAATGGTGATGTATTGTAACAGCAATACATGTATGATATGTCATTTTGTAATATTTGTCACACGGTTGTTCCGATGGCTGCCGAATCCGGTAAAAAGCTGTTTGTTGGCCCGCGATTCCGGCGGATTCGCCAGCAACTGGGCCTGTCGCAGACCCAGATCGCCGAAGGCCTTGGCATTTCTCCGAGCTATATCAACCTGATCGAGCGCAACCAGCGTCCGGTGACGGCGCAATTGCTGATGCGGCTGGCGCAGACCTATGACCTCGATCTGCGCGATCTCGCCAGCGCCGATGAGGACCGGTTTTTCGCCGAGCTCAACGAGATTTTCTCCGATCCCTTGTTCCGCCAGATCGATCTGCCGAAACAGGAGCTGCGCGATCTCGCCGAACTGTGCCCCGGCGTCACCCATTCGTTGCAGCGGCTTTATGCCGCCTACACGGAAGCCCGGCGCGGCGAGACCATGGTGGCGGCGCAATTTGCCGACCGCGATGAGGGCGTCCGGTTCGAGGCCAACCCGATCGAGCGCGTCCGCGACCTGATTGAGGCCAACCGCAATTATTTTCCGGAGCTCGAACAGGCCGCGGAAAACCTCCGCGACGAGATCAATGTTGCCGCACAGGATCTGTTCACCGCGCTGTCGACGCGCCTGCGCGAAAAACATTCCATCGTCACCCGCATCATGCCGGTCGATGTGATGCGGGAGACGCTGCGCCGGTTCGACCGGCATCGCCGGCAACTCTTGATTTCCGAACTGGTCGACGCGCCCGGCCGCGCGTTCCAGCTCGCATTCCAGCTTGGTCTGGCCGAATGCGGCCCGGTGTTCGAAGCCATCGTCAATCGCGCCGGCGCGCTCGACGACACCCCGCGGCGGCTTTACCGCATTACGCTGGCGAATTATTTCGCCGCCGCCGTGATGATGCCCTATGCGGCTTTTCATGGCGCCGCCGAAGCGCTGAGCTACGACGTCCACGTGCTGGCGCAGCGTTTCAATGCCGGTTTCGAACAGGTCTGCCATCGCCTGACCACGCTGCAGCGGCCGAACGCGCGTGGCGTGCCGTTCTTCCTGCTGCGCGTCGACAATGCCGGCAACGTCTCCAAGCGGTTTTCTTCCGGCACTTTTCCGTTTTCCAAATTCGGCGGCACCTGCCCGTTGTGGAATGTGCATTCGACCTTCGACACGCCGGACCGATTGCTGAAGCAGGTGATCGAACTGCCCGACGGCAGCCGCTATTTCTCGATTGCGCAGATGGTGCGGCGGCCGGTGGCGCCGCACCCGCAGCCGC
>JAXDOR010000187.1:0-2771 GCA_034668825.1 Alphaproteobacteria bacterium
ACACAACAAGGTGCTGCATGACCACAATGTCGTGCTCACCATCATCACCGCGGATACGCCGCGGGTGATCGACGAGGATCGGGTGCGGATCTCGCCGGTGTCGGCGCATTTCAGCCGGGTGGCGCTGCGCTTCGGCTACATGGAATCTCCGAACGTGCCGAAGGCGCTGGCGATCGCCCGCAAGCACGGCTGGCAATTCGACATCATGTCGACGTCGTTCTTTCTCTCCCGCCGCTCGCTTAAGCCGGCAGCCCATTCCGGCATGCCGCGTTGGCAGGATCGCTTGTTCATTGCCCTGGCCAAATCGGCAAGCGACGCCACGGACTTTTTCCAGATACCCACCGGCCGGGTGGTGGAAGTCGGCACCCAGGTGGCCGTTTAACGAGACTTGACGAATAAGCGATTGATTTAGCTATGTTTTACGCTACGTAGGGTGGCGCCCGCCGCATACCGAAGGACCGGCGAAATGCGCAAACGGTGGCTCTGGCACGCTATGGAGGTGCTATAAGCCCGGCCCTGCGCCCGTATTGCAGCGCAGCATCCCTCTGTGTCATGAGCGGCGCAGCCCTTCAGGTCCAAAAACTATGACTGGCAGCACTGTCGCCTCCTTGGGAGGCGATGAACCTTTCGCAGGGAATGGCGATACGCATTCTTCGAAGGGATTTTGGTCACTGACGCTGGGCTCCATTGGCGTCGTTTACGGCGATATCGGCACCAGCCCACTTTACGCCTTTCGTGAGTCGGTGCTTGCCGCCGTCGGTCCCGGCCATCCTGTCAGTGAAGCGGTCGTGCTCGGTATCCTCTCGCTGATCATTTGGGCGCTGCTCGTCGTCGTCACCGCAAAATATGTCGTGCTTCTGTTACGTGCCGACAATGACGGCGAGGGCGGCACCCTGGCGTTGATGGCGCTGGCACGGCGGGCCGTGGGACCGCGCGGTGTTCCGATCGTTATCCTCTTGGGCATTATCAGCGGCGCGCTATTCTATGGCGACGCCATGATCACGCCGGCGCTCTCGGTATTGTCCGCCGTCGAGGGCTTGAAGATCGTGATGCCGGCCTTCGATCCTTATGTGGTGCCGCTGACGGTCGTCATCCTGGTTGCTTTGTTCGCTGCGCAGTCGCACGGCACCGCCCGGGTAGCGGCGTTCTTTGGTCCGATCACGCTGCTTTGGTTTGTTTTGATCGCCGCCGCCGGCGCGGCGCATATTTCGCAAAACCCGCACGTACTGTGGGCCTTCAATCCGGTTTACGGCGTGGTCTTTCTGCTCGATCACGGCTTGATCGGCTTCACGACGCTGGGGGCGGTATTCCTGGTGGTGACCGGCTCGGAGGCGCTCTACGCCGATCTTGGGCATTTCGGGCGCGGCCCGATCCGCATGGCTTGGCTCACGGCCGCCTTGCCGGCGCTCACCCTAAATTACCTCGGGCAGGGCGCGCTGGTGCTCGCCAATCCGGCGGCAATCGAGAATCCATTCTTCCTGCTTTATCCGGACTGGGCATTGCTGCCGATGGTCGTCCTCGCCACGGCGGCCACGGTCATTGCCAGCCAGGCGGTCATCACCGGCGCCTATTCGCTCACGCGCCAGGCCATCCAGCTCGGCTTATTGCCGCGGCTTGAAATCCGCCACACGTCGGAATCGTTGTTCGGGCAGATCTATATGCCGCGGGTCAACACACTGCTGTTGATAGGCGTGTTGCTTCTCGTGGCGCTCTTTCGCTCATCGAGCGCGCTGGCCTCGGCCTATGGCATCGCCGTTACCGGCACCATGGTGGTCACCGCCATGTTGGCTTTCATCGTCGTATGGAAGGTGTGGAAGTGGTCTCTTCTTGCGGCGGCGGCCCTGATTGCGCCGTTTCTCTTCATCGATCTAACGTTCCTCGCCGCCAACCTGCTCAAAGTCATCGAGGGCGGCTGGATGCCGCTTGCGCTCGGCGGCCTGGTCATGACGGTGATGTATACGTGGCGCCGCGGCAGCCGGCTGCTGTTCGAAAAGACCCGACGTCAGGAGATATCTTTGGAGTCTCTCGTCTCCATGCTGGAAAAAAAGCCGCCGGCACGGGTGCCGGGAACGGCGGTCTTTCTGACCAGCGACCCGCAAAGTGCGCCGACCGCGCTCTTGCACAGTCTCAAGCATTACAAGGTCCTGCACGAGAAGAACGTGATCCTGACGATCGAGACCGCGAATACGCCGCGCATCGATCCGGCGGAGCGCGTGCATATCGAGCCGGTGGGTGAAACCTTCGCGCGCGTGCTCATCCGCTACGGTTTCATGGAGACCCCCAACGTGCCGAAGGCGCTGGCGATCGCCCGCAAGCTTGGCTGGCAGTTCGACATTATGTCGACGTCGTTCTTCCTGTCGCGCCGGGCGCTGAAGCCGGCGGCGCAATCCGACATGCCACGCTGGCAGGACAAGATGTTCATCCTGCTCGCCCGCCTGGCCAATGATGCCACCGACTATTTCCAGATTCCCACCGGCCGGGTCGTCGAGGTCGGAACGCAGGTGACCATTTAGGGCGCTATCTGTGGCGGGGCGGCTGCCGTTGTTCTGGACGCGCGGCGTGTGAGGCATTATTGACAGCGCAGGGTCGCTCGACCTTAAGGAGCCGCCATGTCTGATCCGACTATACGGGCGCCGCAGGTGCACAATCTAACTCCCGAGGAGGTTTCCAACGGTTTGGCTGAGGGGCGGATGCTGCTCGTCGACGTGCGCGAACCCAACGAGATCGCCCTGGAGAGTTACCCCGACGCGGTGCCCCTCCCGCTTTCCACC
>JAXDOR010000188.1:0-31509 GCA_034668825.1 Alphaproteobacteria bacterium
GTAAGGAGGCGCTGAGCGATCGACAGGACCGCTAAAGCGGACCGCGAAAGATGAAAAACGCCCCGCACGCAATCAGGGAGAAGCCGACCACATGGTTCCAGGTGATGGCTTCCTTCAGATAGAACACCGAGAAGCCGGCGAACACCAGCAGCGTGATCACTTCCTGCATGGTCTTGAGCTGCGCGGTCGAATAGACGGCGCTGCCCCAGCGGTTGGCCGGCACCGCCATGCAATATTCGATGAAAGCGATGCCCCAACTCGCAACGATGACGTAGCCGAGCGGTACTTCCTTGAAGCGCAGATGCCCGTACCAGGCGAGCGTCATGAATATGTTGGAGCCGATGAGCAGGATAATGGGCAGCAGATAGGGAGGGACGAGAGCTGACATGGGCGACAACCGGTGCGTAGCGGGACGCATTTCATACCACGCTTGAAAACGCGCGGCTGAGTAGTCTCCCAAAGACTTTTCCTTTGTAAGTAAATTGCGATTTCTTGGCCGACGAAAATAAACTGCAAGTAAAAATCACGTAAATAAATCGCGGCAGTGCAAAGCTAAATAATCGTGCAGTAAATGCAGCGGCGAATTGTTTTCGTCGAAACGCTAATATAGCGTCCTAATAGCTCCAGTTGAATGGAGCGTAAATAATTAGGGGAGGTAGAAATGCGTGCTTACTCTCGCGGAATGGCTTGTCTTACCTTTGCGGTTGCGGCGGCTGCGCTAGTTCCAGCGGTCTCTGCAGTGGCCGCCGACGAAGTCTTCGCGCCGACAGCCGTCATCTCGCTGCCGGGCGGCCAGAAAATCGTATCCTTCGACATTAGCTTCGTCGATCCGGTGATCGGCCTCTATATCCTCGGCGACCGCACCAATCAGTCGGTCGACGTCATCGACACCACGACAAATGCGGTGCTGACGCAGCTCAAGGGCGGATTCGTCGGCCCGACCGGAAACAACGACACTTCGGGCCCCGACGGCGTGGTGATCGTCGGCCATCGCGAGGTCTGGGTCGGAGACGCTCCGTGCTCGGGTGTCGGCCACCCGACTCCGTGCGCGCCCGTGGGATCGAGCTCCGTCAAGGTGATCGATCTGTTCTCGCAGCAGCTCACGCACACGATCTTCACGGGGGGCGTCGCGCGCTCCGACGAACTCTGCTTCGACCCGCGGCATCATCTCGTCCTGGCGGCCAACAATGCCGATCCGACTCCATTCGCTACCATCATCTCCACCACTTCCTATTCGGTGCTGGCGAAGATTCCGTTCAACGGAACGAATGGTGCGCCGAACTCGAATAACGGCGCCGAACAGTGCCAATGGGATCATCGCACCGGAAAATTCTATATCTCCATCCCCGGCATCGCCGGACAGCCCCCTGGGACCGGGGGCGTGGCGGTGATCGATCCGGTGTCGATGAAAGTCGAGAAGACCTTCATCATCCCGTTGGTCAGCTGCGACTCGCCGCAAGGCATGGCAATCGGGCCGGATCATCAAATCCTTCTCGGTTGCAACGGCCCCGGTGGCGCCAATCATCCGACCGCGGTCATCGATGATCGCAACGGTGCGGTCATCAAGACGCTTGCCAACGAGTCGGGCTCCGACATGGTGTGGTTCAACCCCGGCGACGGCCACTACTTCCTGGCGCGCTCGGCAGCCGTCGGTGCGAACCAGTTGCTCGGCGTCGTCGACGCCGAATTGCCCGGTGGTGGCGGCGGAGAGCAGTCCGGTGGGGATATCAAGGCGGATCCGGATGCCATTACGGCGGGCAAGAACATCGCTGGCCGGAATGTCCATTCCGTCGCCGCCGATCCTATCCTGAACAAGGTGTTTGTACCGATTCCCGCCGGGGTCAGCACAATCTGCGGCTCTTTGGGTGGAGTCGACGCGAACGGCTGCATCGCCGTGTTCACGACGCCGAACGATGACCGCCCGGAGCGGGACCGCAGCGGCCGTCGCTAATCTGTATTGAGAGCCAAGAACGTTCTCCGGCGGAGACTTCGTCTTCGCCGGAGTATTTTTTGCCCGTAATCCGAGAAATGAAATCTAATCGGCGCGGCGGCGCAGGATCGGCACCGGAGCGGCCTCACGCGGCGAGCCGGTGCTGAGCACGATCACCTCGATATTAGTCCCGTTGGGCTTAATCACGTAATCGTATCCTTCAAGTACGCGGCCCAGGACGAGGCGCAGCGGTCCCTCATATGTCACCGTGACACGGCGGTTCAACGCGGTGCCACGATAGTGCACGTCGAAGCGCGTGCGTAGCGCCGCGAGTATCTCCTCGACGGTGACGTCGCCTGCCTCCAGCCGAATATTCTCCGCCGGTCCTTGCAGGCGTATCTGCGCCCGAGCCGGATCACTGTGAAGTGCCGCCAGCAGCACTCCGGCGATCAGCAACGGCTTGGAGCAAATGCTTCGCATAGAATGGTTCCGGGCAGGTTCGGCAAAAGTCGAGCGGCGATCGCGCAAGTGTCAAAAGCCGGAGCAAAGATACGTAAGGTACAATGGCCGAGCGCATTCCTGTTGCTTGTTCATAACATACATAGAGCCTGAGATTCTCATAGTCTATTCTCGCGGGCATCGTTGCGATGCTATTGGATCTTGTCCGTGGGGCAAACTCCCAGCGTAGCGGAATAATTACGCGTCGTGCATTCGCACAAGCTAAGCTCCGCGATGCAGCTCTTTCGATTCGGAACGAGATTGATGCAACGCTATGGGTTCATTCTTGCCGTGTTCGCCGCCGCCACGCTGATGCTTTCGGCAGCACTCGCGCCACTGCAAGCGCAGACGTCGCCGGCGAAGCGCGCGCTGGAAAAGCCGTACAAGATTATCCCCCTGACTATCGCGCCCACTCCGGCTGATGCGAGCTTCACCAGCTTCCGCCAGGAAGTCGGGCGCGTGGCTAAGGATCGCGTCTACGCGGAGCTTGAGCGGCTGGTGGTTGCGCAAGGTTTCTTCTGGGCGGGTGATTTCGGCCACGGCTTCGATCCTAAAAAAACTTCCCCCGAGAACTTCGCTGCCGCGATCCGGCTCGAGCGCGACGAGGCCATTGGCTGGAACAACTTGGCCGCTTTCGCCGCTTTTCCCGACGCCACGGCGATGGCTTCACGGCCGGGCGTGATCTGCGCGCCCTCCCGACCGCTATTCGACGAAGTCGAGTTCGACCGGATCAACACCGCGGCAATCAGCCCTGCCGGTTGGCTTTATCCACGCACAGCGAATGTGGCGATGCGCGCGGCGCCGACGCCAGGCAGCGCGGTGGTGGAAACGCTCGGACTGCATCTGGTGCGGCTGCTTGGGTATGAAGCGAGCGAGACTAACTTCGATACGGCGCGAGCCGCCTGGGCGCGCGTGGCCGCTCCCAGCGGCAAGACCGGCTTTGTTGCACCCGGCGCGCTGATGCCACTGCAGACCGATCAGCTTTGCTATCGCAAGGACCTAATGGGACGTTGGCAGATCGCCGGTTATGTCACCGCAAGTGAGTGAGGCGTCTAAGCCACCAATCCATCCATGGCCTTCACCGCCCCGCTGCCGGGGAAAATCGCCTCGGCCAGCGCCTTGTCGCCGGCGCGGACGTGATCCCGGAGCAGACCCTTGAGGACGGCGCGCAGATCGGTGGTCGGCTTCAGATCGCGGCCTTCGTAGAGGTTGGCTTCCTTTAATCCCGGCCAATCGGTGACGACGCGACCGCCCTTGACCGCGCCGCCAGCCAAAAGCGCGACCGTCGCGGTGCCGTGATCGGTACCGTCGGTACCGTTGACGCGCGCGGTGCGTCCGAACTCGGTGACGACCGCGACCGCCGTCTCCCGCCAAGCCTCGCCCATCCCGGTTTCGATGGCGGCGATGGCGCCGTCGAGTGCGCCGAGCAACGCCGCGAGCCTGCCGTTGACCTCACCTTCGGCGGCATGGGTATCCCAACCATCAAAGGCCAGCGCGCCGATGCGCGGACCATCCGCGCGGGCCAAGAATTTCGCCGCCGCGCCCGCGCTCTCGGCGAAATAGGCGCGCACCTGCGCGGCACCCGCCGCCGGTTTCTTGCCCGGTTGATCCATGCCGCCAGCGCGCGCGATGGCGGCGAGGCCGACGCGCTCTTCGAGCACCCGCGCCAGTGCCGGATCGCTGTGGCGATAGAGATCAAGCAGCCGCATCAGGGTGTCATCGGAGGCCGGCGGCAGTCGCGGCGGCGTCCACGACAATACGGGCGCGGCGCCACGCGCGACTAGCGGCGTCACCGGCCCCATGGCAAAGGCCTCGCGGCTTTTCGCATTGGCGCGGCCGGCCGGCTCGAGCGTCACCAAAGCGCGGTTGAGCCAGCCGCTGTCAGTGGTGCCGGGCCGTACCAATCCGCTTTCGAGCACGTCTTGCCCGTCGAAATGCGAGCGCTCGCGATAGGAGGTCGCCACTGCATGGACGACGGCGGCTTGGCCTTTCTTATAAAGGCGATGCAAATTCGGCATGGCCGGATTCAGCGCAAACAGGGAATCCAGCGGCAACGCCGGCGTCGCGCCATCCAAAGATAGCGCCTTGTCGCCGCGCAGCTTGGCCCAGTCCGGATCGCCGACCGGCGGCACCGCAGCCAAACCATCGAGTGCGCCACGCAGCACGATGACCAGGAGCCGCGGGTCGCGTCCCTCGGCCAGCGCCACCTTTGGCACATAGGCCCAGGCAAACAGCACGCCGGAAGCCAGCAGCAATTCGCGGCGGCTCGGAGCGTGAAGGTTTATCGGCATCGGAGTCATCTCCGTTGGAATTCAGGCGACATCAGCAGCAAGGCGAGCGCCTGCGGGCGGCTTTCCGCCCGCGCCACCGCCTGCCGTGTCTCCGTCGAGGCGAGCGGCCCAAGCGCCGTATCCACGATGGATTCCGGATCGGACACGTTGGCGATGCGGCGTGCCATCTGCGTAGCGATATCGAGGCGCTGGGCGAGGCCGTCCATCCAGGCGGCGTTGGCGTCGTCGAATCCCTTCGGCGCCGGAGGCCGCCACAGCGGCTCGCCCAACGTGTTCTGTGCCTGGATCAGCGGGCGCACATCGGGTGGCGTCACGCCGGTCGCGCGCAAAGCCGCCGCCATCCATTCACCGGGTCGTTTGAGCTTGGCGCGCGTTTGCGTCCAGGCTTCCGGAGCCGTTACCAGCGCCTTTGCCACTTCCTTGAGATTGCCGTCGGTATCGAGGAAAACTTTTGCCAGGCGCTCCACCAGCGCCGCAGGCGGCTCATCGGCGATGAAATGGCGGACGAGCTTGGTCGCGATATGCTTGGCTGTCGCCGGATGCCGGGCAAGAGCATTGAGCACGGCGCCGCCTTGCTCGAAGCCAGCCGCCGTATAGGTCTGCCCGATCACTTGCTGCGCGCCCGGCTCATGCATGCGCGGATTGAAGATGAATTCCCCGCCGCGATCTTCCTTCAGCGGCACAATGGTCCAGCCGGTGATGACCTTGGCGAAGCTTGTGACATCATCCTGATTATAGACGGTGCGCACGCCGACGGTATGCAGTTCGAGAATCTCGCGGGCGAGATTTTCGTTGAGGCCCTTGCCCTGCTTGATCCCGGCCGGAGAGTTGGGGCCGATTGAGCGTGCGTTATCGAGATAGATCAGCATCGCCGGATGCGTTTCGACCGCGAGCAGCATGTCGGCGAAGCGGCCGAACGCATGGGCACGAATGGCTTCACGCTCATAGGCGCCGGCGAGCGCGCGCACCGGCCCTTTATCGGCGGAGACGCAGAAGTGGTTCGACCAGAACCACACCCACCTTTCGGCAAAGCCGATATCGCAGCCGAGCGCAGCGTTGGTTCGCACCTTCGCCTCTTCCAGCAGGATTTGCTGCGGTATATTCGCGCCGATGTTGGGCTGCTGCGGCGCTGGCTGCATCTGCTCGCTGGCAGTATCCGCCTGCATCTCTTTGCCGCCGGAATTTTTCGCGGCGGCACCCGCTGCGCTCGCTGCATCGCGTTCGGCGTTCTGTACAAGGCGCGCCGCCCTGCGCTCCCTGCGGAAATCAAAGGCAGTCCGCGCCGCCTCCCCGGTCGTCAACAAACTTGGATCGGCGATTTGGCCGGCATTAGGCCGGTCGAGATCGGCCAACAGCGCGCCTTGCGGATCCGAAGCGGTCGCCGCGATGGAGCCGGCCTTCGGACCAAAGCCGAAGCGGTGCAACGCCAAAGCAGCCTTTGCTTTCGGATCGAGAGCCATGCCGGCCTGTCCTGTAGGTGCGCCCCGTATCAACGTAGCAGAGTCTTCGCATTCCGCGTGTCAACACTGAGGCGGTCCGGCTGAACGGCCGGTGAATGCAGCATGAATAATTGGAAAGGTTGGAGCAGTCAGCGCGCTGTTCAGGCCCAGCGCCCATCGTTGCTAGATGAGAGGGCGCGGACGCTTCAAGCGAAGCCAGGAGCTGATCGATTTCGCCGCGGCAGGCATGGCATCCAAACGGAACAGCAGGTAGACGGCAAAGCCGGCAGGGACCAATGCAGGGCCGGGAATATGCACGGTGCCGAGCCCGATTTGCAGCAGCGGCAGCCAATAGACAAGCTGCGCCAGTCGACGCCCGGGACCATCCAGCTTGTCGCGGTCAAGCAACAGCAGCGCGGCAAAGGTCAGTGGCAGCACGTCGTAGGCCAGCAAATAAGGCGACGCACAAATCGAACAGGCAAGGAATAGCGCAAGCAGCAGGTGCGGATCGGCGTGCTTACGGCAGCGAAACGCCCAGGCCACCGCTGCCACCGCGAAAGCCGAGAAGCAAAGCTGCACGGCCATGGCAACCGCGTAGCTTGCGCCCGTCCCGCGCACATTCATGAAAATGGTTGGATAGAAAGGCGTCGCCACAAATTCGGGATCGGCCAGCACCATATTATTTTGCACCGGCAGTCCCTTCAGCACGAAATCAATCCACATCTGCGGCCCGAACAGCATCGTCGTGATCGCTACGATGACGATCGTGGTCACGCTGGCGCTGGCAAACACCCGCCACCGCCCCGAAGCCGCCAGCATGATTGGAAAAAGCAGCCCAAGCTGCGGCTTCAGCGTCAAGCATCCGATCAGGACTCCGGCCAGAAGCGGGCGCCGGTCGAACCAGATGAAAATCGTTATCAGCATTGCCGCGGTGATGAATGAGCTTTGCCCCGACATGAGGCAGAACATGGCGGCGGGCGAGAAGAAGAGCGCGAGCAGCAGGCGCGGATCGTTGAGTTGGCGCCGGGCGACGGGAATCAGAATGAGAAGGCCCATGACCGTCCAAACAGACAGTGCCGTCAGATAACTGAGCTGGCCGAAGGGAGCGGCGAGCAACATCAGGCTCGGTGGATAGGACCAGTTCTGGCCGGGATAGTCGTTCCCGAGCATAGCAAACAGAACAGTGTTGTAGGCTTGTGGATCGTAGAACAGGCTCGGCTCCGCGCTCGCCGCCGCGCGCCCATACATCCAGAAATTCAGGAAGTCGCGGCCCACCACCAAAGTCGTGCGGTCGCGCGGGATTGGGTCCACCCAGGAGATCGTCGCGAAATAGGAAATCGTTATCATGACAAAGAACAGCGTCGCGAAGATGAGAAAGTCGCGAACAAGCTCGCGGTTCTCCTTGGAGAGATTTGGCAGCGTGGCAGAGGTCATTAAATCCGGGCCGATATTTGCAACGGCAGCGGCGGCCAGCCTACCCAGACGTCGTTTCTTTTTTGTTATCGCAACTCCGGGCGCCGGCTGCGCTGGTCAGCCGTGCCGCAGCTTCAGCACGATAATGGCGATCACCGGCACCAGCGTCACGACGTTGGAGCCGATGATCGGCCAGCTTCCAAGCAAAAGCCCATAACTAAGCCACAGCACCAGGCCGACCGCGAAAGTCGAATAGGTGAGCAGCGAGATCGCGCTGGTGTCGCGTGTGCGGATAATATGCAGCGCCTGCGGCAACCAACATAGGGTGGTCAGCGTCGCCGCCAGCGTCCCCACCAAATTGATAAAAGTTTGATCCATGGCCGGTGATTGCGCGCGCGGCGGACGATTCGCAAGGAGCCCCATCCTATCCATGCCCCGATAGCCATGGTGTGGTCACGAAGGGCTTATAAACGGACGGCCATTGCATCTGCAAAGCCGCTAGCGCGCTTTGCTCTATATAAAGCTCATCATGTTTCGCCGATTCGAAACCCTGCTGAATCCGACCGAACCGCCGACGCAGCCTGAGCCGCCGGCGGGCCTGCTTGCCTTTTTTTGGCACTTCGCCCGCCAAGCCAAATGGCTCTTCGTCGCCCTCTTCGTCATCGAATCTTTCGTCGCTCTGTTTGAAGCAGCCATTCCCTGGTTCATCGGACGTCTTGTGACCTTGGTGACGACGACGCCGCGCCAGAGTTTTCTTGCCGAGACCTGGCCGGTGCTCGTGGGGATGGGTGTGGTCGTCCTGGTGGCCCGGCCCGGCATTGTCTTCATACGCTATCTAGTCACGAACCAAGCCATCGCCGTGCCCTTTACCAATCTCGTTCGCTGGCAGGCGCATTGGCATGTCGTGCGCCAGAGCTGGACTTTCTTCCAGAACGACTTCGCCGGCCGCATTTCCAGCCGGGTCATGCAGACCGGCGGCTCGATACGTACGATGCTCGTCTCCTCGGTCACCGCGGTCTGGTACGTGCTGGTTTACGGAACCAGCGCCATCGTATTGACGGCCACGGCTGACGCCTGGCTGACGGTTCCCGTCCTGGGGTGGTTTGCCGGCTATCTAGCGCTGCTGGTCTATTTCGTGCCGCGCATGCGCGACCGTTCGAAGCTTTCCTCGGAAGCGCGCTCCGCCCTAATGGGCCGGATTGTCGACAGCTACACCAACATTCTCACCGTAAAACTGTTCGCGCGCGCCCGCGACGAGGACAATTACGTGCGCGACGCGGTCGACCGTCACACGGGTCTCTCGCTGGCGTCGCAGCGGCTGATGACGACCTTCGGTTCGCTCCTCGCGCTGTTAAATGCCGCCCTTATCGCCGGCGCGGGTGGGCTGGCGTTATGGCTGTGGCAACGCGGATCGGTCGAGGTCGGCGTCATTGCCATGGTGCTGCCGTTGACTAACCAGCTCGCCAACATGTCGCGTCAGATCGCGGTGCAGATCGCTGACATCTTCGAAGATATCGGCGTCGTGCAGGAGGGCATGATGAGCATCGCCCGGCCGTTACAGCTCGTCGATCATGCCAGCGCGGAATCTTTGGCCGTGAACGAGGGCAAGATCGCGTTCGAGGATTTGCGCTTCGGCTATGGCCGCAAGAGCGGCACCAGCGTACTCGATGGATTTTCACTGACGGTACAGCCCGGCGAGCGCATTGGCCTCGTCGGACGCTCTGGCGCCGGCAAGTCCACCGTGGTCAATTTGCTGCTGCGCTTCTTCGATCTCGAAGGCGGACGCATTTTGATCGACGGCCAGGATATTGCGCGGATGACGCAGGAGTCGTTGCGCGCGCAGATTTCGGTAGTGACGCAGGATACCTCGCTGCTGCACCGCTCCATCCGCGACAACATCCGCTATGGCCGGCGCAGCGCCAGCGAGGCGGAGGTGGTCGAGGCGGCGAAGCTCGCCCAAGCTGACGAATTCATCCACCAGTTGGAAGATTGGCGCGGCAACCGCGGCTATGAGGCCCAGGTCGGCGAGCGTGGCGTGAAACTTTCCGGCGGCCAGCGCCAGCGCATCGCTATTGCGCGCGTGATCCTGAAGAACGCGCCGATCCTGGTGCTCGATGAAGCCACCTCGGCGCTGGACAGCGAAGTCGAGGCGGCGATCCAGGCTAGCCTCGACACGCTGATGGCAGGCAAGACCGTGATCGCCATCGCGCACCGGCTATCGACTATTGCGCGTATGGACCGGCTGGTGGTGCTGGATCGCGGACAAATCGTCGAGCAGGGAAGTCACGCCGAGCTTCTGCGCGCCGACGGCCATTATGCTGCGCTGTGGAAACGGCAGTCGGGCGGCTTCATCGACGCCGGGCCGGAAGAGGCCGTGAACGCCGCCGCGGAGTAACGGGCAGGCTGCCGTTTATCCAACCGGCTCTAATCCGCGCCACCGCAATAATGCTTCATTGAGCCGCTGCGGCGGCTTGCCGATTCAACTTGAGCTGATCACTTAACCATCCGCTTACCAGAATCACGGTCACCGGCTACGCGCCCGCAGTCTTAAGATGAAAATAACGCGCCCACACCTATAAAGACGTTCTCAGGCTATGCCGGGGAAAAGTCATGGTGCAGGATCTTCGCTTCCCAGTTCTCATCGCCGGAATACTCGTCACCGCTATTTCCGGCGGTATCTGGATGAAGATGGATGCGCCGGTGCCCGCTGCAGCTACCGTCGAGGCGCTAACACCGGACGCGACCCTTCCGGCCATCAAGACCTCGGCGCAAGCCGGAATCCAGCATGAGGGACCCAACTCACAAACGCCGCAGAGCGACGGCGACGTTATCCGCGACAAGCTGAGGTCGGCGGCGATGACGGCGGGCGAAGCTTATGCGCTTTCCCCTTGCGACAGTACCACGAAGGCTAACTTCGTCGCCGCCGTGAGCGCCTACGCCAAGGCTTGGCGCGACAAGATGGGCTGCGGCTTCAGCGGCTGCAATGAAAAAAAACTGCAAGTCGCCACCGTAGCATTCTCCACTCCTTTCGACCAACGCGTCCACGACTCGGTGCGGACGGCCTTCAACAAGGGCGGCATCTCTGTCTACGATTTTCCCCCACCGTTACGGGAAAACGTCAGCATGCTGACGCGTGGCGAGGGCAACTTCGCTCCGGCCTGCTCCGGAGCCCGCGCGGAACGGTGAAACTCTCCGTCCCTGCAGGTCAAACACGATTAGCCGATTAAAGCCGGTTGGCTTAGCCGAAGACCGCCCGCGGCTGTCTTGCAGACTTCACACAACTTCCCTAAGTTGCGCCACTTACTCTCATAAGTTGCAGCCTCGTGGGGAAGGTCAGCCATGCCGAGGGAATCCGTCTCACATCTTACGCAACCGATCTTTCACGAGCCCTATTTTGGTGAAGATGCGGCGCAACCGGACCCAACGGGCTTTCATACCACGCACCCGAGCGACACCGAAACCTACACCGAAGTTTCGAACCTATTGAAGAAAGAGGTCGTAGCAATTCCAAAATCGCGCGCCGCCGCGAATGAAATGTTCGAGCTGGCGCAAGCTTACGGCAACCACGGCGATCAGATCGTCAAGAAGATCACGCAAGCGGGAAAGATCATCTTTCACGCGCTCGGCGACTCGGGTGCGTCGAACGTGCGCAAGTATTCAAAAGAGCTGCGTGTCACCGACCAAGTCACCATGGACGCCGCGCAGTCCAACGACGCCAACCGTCCGGCATTTCTTTTTCATCTTGGCGACGTCATCTACAATTTCGGCGAGGCCCGATATTATTACGATCAGTTCTACGAACCATTCCGAAATTATCCGGCCCCAATCTTCGCGATACCGGGCAACCATGACTCCTTTGTCTTACCCGGCACGCCGCCGGCTAAGGAGCCGCTGAAAACCTTTCTCCGCAATTTTTGCGCCGCGGCCCCCACGATTACCCCAGAAGCCGGCTCGCTGCATCGCACGGCGATGACCCAGCCGGGCGTATATTTCACGCTACACGCGCCCTTCGTGCGCATCATCGGCCTGTTCAGCAACTCCCTTGAAGGCCCCGGCGTGATCTCCAATCAAGACGCCAAATGGCCGGCCGTTTCCGACCTGCAGCTAAAATTCCTGGCAGCGCAGCTCAAACGGATCAAGCAAGAGCAGTTCAAGGGCGCGCTGTTGCTCGCGGTCCACCACCCGCCCTTCAGCTATTCGCCAGGCCCGAAAGATGGAGGAAAGGGAGGAAATCACGGAAGCAGTTCCGCGATGCTTCGGCAGATCGACACCATCTGCAAGCAGGAGGGCGTTTATCCGCACGCTTTCCTCTCCGCCCACGCGCACAATTATCAGCGCTATACGCGGATCGTGAATTTCGCCGGCCAGGAGCGCGATGTTCCGTTTATCGTCTGCGGCGACGGAGGTCACAACGTGAATCCTCTGGTCCGCGCTGGCAAGGGCGAGGTCGCCGCGGAGCCTCACGCCGGCTCCCGCGTCGACTATATGGAATCTCATCCCGCGCTCGAGGTAAAGGAACTGCTTCTCGAAAAATATGATGACACCAACTACGGATATCTGCGGATTCATGTCGACAAGGAGCAGCTCAAGATCGGCTTCCACCAGGTGGGAGCCAGCACGCTCGCGCAATCGCGCTTCGACATGGTCACGATAGATCTCGCGAGCCACACCATGGTGGCGAACTAGATCCCGCTGGCGAAGCCCTTCCGCCCTGGGCCGCGGCGACCCATATTCCGTGCATGGCTAAATCCCCCAGCAAGCCGTCCCGCGATCCGGCCAAGCATTCGAAAAAGGACCCGGCGGCGCCGACGCGCAGTAAGGCCGCGGCGGAGCATATGAAGCCACTGGCTCCGGCTTTGGAGCAGTTGCTCAATCCGGCTATCGCGAAGGGCACGGCGGGGGTTGGCGCGCAGACGGGGATCAAGCCGCCCGCCGATAATTCCTTCGAACGCCGGGCCGATTTCGCCAAGGCGCATACCGCGCGCAAGTCGACGCCGAAAGGCTTCGATGAATCGCCGCAGTCCGGCTATGTCGGCAAGGGCGAGGTCGAGATCAACAAGGAGATGGCCCAAGCGCTCGGCTATAAGGAAGACGAGATTTCCGGCCTGCGCTCCTCCGGCGTCACCGCGACCGTGCAGGCGCTGGAAACTCTGCTGCGCTCGGGCCGCAAGGAATTCGAGGAAAAGCCCTGGACGCCGCACCGTCCACCGCGGCCGGAGAAATCCGAGGGCGGCCAGCCGCTGGTCATCAAGTCTGAGTTCGAGCCTAAGGGCGATCAGCCGCAGGCCATCAAAGACCTCGTCGAAGGCGCCAAGCGCCACGACCGCACCCAGGTGCTGCTCGGCGTCACCGGTTCCGGCAAGACCTTCACCATGGCCAAGGTGATCGAGGCGACGCAGCGCCCGGCACTGATCCTCGCGCCCAACAAAACGCTGGCGGCGCAGCTCTATGGCGAATTCCGGAATTTCTTTCCCGGCAACGCGGTGGAGTATTTCGTCAGCTATTACGATTACTACCAGCCGGAAGCCTATATCCCGCGCACCGACACCTACATCGAGAAGGATTCGTCGATCAACGAGCAGATCGACCGCATGCGCCACTCGGCGACGCGCGCGCTGCTGGAACGCGATGACGTGGTGATCGTCGCCTCGGTGTCCTGCATCTACGGTATCGGCTCGGTCGAGACTTATTCGGCGATGACCTTCGCGCTGAAAGTCGGCGAGAAGATCGATCAGCGCCGCTTGATCGCCGATCTGGTGGCGCTGCAATACAAGCGTACCGCCGGCGATTTCTCCCGCGGCACCTTTCGCGTGCGCGGCGACTCCGTCGAAATTTTCCCCGCCCATTATGAGGACCGCGCCTGGCGTGTGTCGCTGTTCGGGGATGAGATCGAGGCGATCCACGAATTCGATCCGCTCACTGGCGCCAACACCGATGCGCTGGAATTCGTCAAAATCTACGCCAACTCGCACTATGTGACGCCGCGGCCGACGCTGATCCAGGCGATGCAGTCGATCAAGGCGGAACTGAAATGGCGTTTGGGCGAGTTGAACGCGGCCGGCCGCCTATTGGAAGCGCAGCGGCTGGAGCAGCGCACGCTGTTCGATCTGGAGATGATGGAAGCCACCGGCTCCTGCGCCGGCATCGAGAATTATTCCCGCTATCTCACCGGCCGCAAGCCGGGCGAGCCGCCGCCGACGCTGTTCGAATATGTCCCCGACAACGCCATCGTCTTTGTCGACGAGAGCCACGTCACCATCCCGCAGCTTGGCGGCATGTATCGTGGCGACTTCCGCCGCAAGGCGACGCTAGCGGAATACGGCTTCCGCCTGCCGTCTTGCATGGACAACAGGCCGCTGCGCTTCGAGGAATGGGACGCCATGCGCCCGCAGACCATCGGCGTGTCCGCGACGCCGGGTCCCTGGGAGATCAACGAGGCCGGCGGCGTCTTCGCCGAACAGGTGATCCGCCCCACCGGGCTGATCGACCCGCCGGTGGAGATACGTCCGGCGCGCACGCAGGTGGACGATCTGGTCGGCGAGGTGCGGCAGACGGCGCAAGCGGGCTTCCGCACGCTCTGCACCGTGCTGACCAAGCGCATGGCCGAGGATTTGACCGAATATCTGCACGAGCAGGGCATCCGCGTGCGCTACATGCATTCCGACATCGACACGCTGGAGCGCATCGAGATCATCCGCGACTTGCGGCTCGGCGCCTTCGACGTGCTGGTCGGCATCAACCTGCTGCGCGAAGGCCTCGACATTCCGGAATGCGCGCTGGTCGCCATTCTCGACGCCGACAAGGAAGGCTTTCTGCGCAGCGAGACGTCGCTGATCCAGACCATCGGCCGCGCCGCGCGCAACATCGAGGGCAAGGTGGTGCTTTATGCCGACAAGGTCACCGGCTCGATGCAGCGCGCCATCGCCGAGACCGACCGCCGCCGCGAGAAGCAGGTGGAATACAACAAAGAGAACGGTATCACGCCGGAGAGCATCAAGAAAACCATCGGCGACATCATGGGCAGCGTCTACGAGCGCGACCACGTGCTGATCTCGACCGGCGACGGCAAGGCCGGCGATTTCGCCGACGCCGCCACTATCGGGCACAATTTCGAAGCCGTGCTTGCCGACCTGGAAGCGCGCATGCGCGCCGCCGCCGCCGATCTCGATTTTGAGGAAGCCGCGCGGCTGCGCGACGAGCTCAAGCGCTTGCGCCAAACGGAACTGGCGGTGATGGACGATCCGACGGCGAAATTCGTGCAGCTACCCGCGAAAGGCAGCGCCAGGTCGCGACCGCATAAACCCGATCTCGATGAGATGGGCATCGCGCTCTATCACGAAGTCGCCCCGCATCGCCCAGGCGAGAAGCGACCGCGCAAGCCATCGCTCGATGAGATGGGCCCAGGCGTAGAATCGATCCCTGGCGCGAAGTCCGCTACCAGCCCGCGCTCCACGCTGGGCCGCGGCGGCATGCATGGCGGGAGGAAGGGGAGGAAGCGTTGAACTCATTCTGCCGCGACTAGCTTTTCGGTCCTCGAATGATTTGCATACGTCTTCCACGTCGGCTTATAGCTGTCGTCCGCCTGATGTCCCCAGGTCGCCCAGCCTTTTCTTGTGCCGCGTCCAAATAATTCGAGAAATGGCCCCGGGCTGCACGCCTCAATAATCTCGTACTGTTCATCTGGCTTGCGCGAGTGTTCGCGCTTGCGCGTCCCAAGCAAATTTACCTGCCGTCGTCCCGGAGCAAGTGTGCGCGCGTTCTTGCCGCGTACGCCGAACAGCACCAATTCGGTGACATTGCGGAAATAAAATCCGACGCCGCGGCCATCCGAGCCGCCGTCTTTTCGTATCTTGTGCCAGACGATGTTGGATTTGTAATTGAAGCCCCACGCCTTCATCACGGCAAGCCCTTCGGGCAAGAGCGCGTTGGGGCACCACAGATAGAGATGCGCTGTCGGCTTGACGAGTTGACCAATCGGCAAGGCGGCGATCTCGTCAAGCTTCATCGTGCCGTAGCGCGCTAAACGCTTATGCTCAGGCGCAACTTTCCCCGTTTTATTCATAAATTGCCAGGGTGGATCGGCAAGGACAGTTGCGAACCGACGACTTCCTACGAAATGCAGGAGATCGTCAGCAGCGGAAGGCGCATGTCCATTAGTCTTCGACATAAGCGCTTTCTCGGATTCCAAAAACAACGATGGGACAACCTCCACCACTGCCTCCATCGATTCGGGGCAGCAACTTGCCCATGTGAGTGGTCGAGTTACCAAAGCTGGGCCCCCGGCCAAGCTTGTTGAAGATTTTTTGTAGTTTGGTACAGCGCGTAATGATCAAACCTGCGTCGATAGCTCGAAGCTCGAACAGCAGCCGGAAATTGTTCAGATCGCGATCGTAGAATGGATCCTTGTTGTTCCACTCCACTTCCAGCGCGATACGAGCTTTGTAGCAGTCCACCTTGTGGGTAGGTGTTACGTGCTCGTCGTTGTCCACTACGATTTTCGTCTCGAACTTCTTTTCTTGCCAGCCAAGCTTTGTGAAGTGAGAGTCGATTTTGCTCGCGATCAACCCTTTGGAGCCACCCGGTTTCAAAATGTCGCTTTTCAACAAGGTAAAACCGCGCAGAACCTCGACGATCTCCTTCCATTCGTCCGGGTGCGCTGCGGAGAGAATGGCCAAGCCGTTGCGCCACTCGTGCACCTCGTAACGCGCTGCGATATCGGGCGGGACTATAGAGCGAATCGCCATAGGGCATTGTGATCATGCACTCACCGCTGGAAATGCTCCCTTAGCATGTTCTCGGTATGTTCTCAAGCCGTCGAGAAATTCGCATTCGGAAGGGAAGGAACGACAAGGCCGGCGGCTGCATACCGGAACTAAGCGCGCGCTCTCTCCTTCCTCTTTCATGCCTGCCCTCTCCCCGTACCCGCCCCTCAACATCCCCAAGCCCGTCGCACCGGATCTCTGGATCGTCGACGGTCCGCTGATGCACACCGGCCCGCGCGGGATCATCGCCGTTCCCGTCCGTATGACCATCGCGCGGCTGCCGAACGGAAAGCTCTGGCTGCATTCGCCGGTGCAGTTCGATCCGGCCTTAGCCGCCGCGGTGCAGGCGCTGGGCGCCGTCGGTCACCTCGTCGCGCCGAACCTCACGCACAATTCCTTCATCGGTGATTGGCAACGCGCCTTTCCCGATGCGGTGTTGCATGCGGCTAAAGGCGTGGCGGAGCACGCGGCGAAGCAGAAGCGCCCGTTGCGCGTCGATGCGGTTCTCGGCGCGGCGCCGGACGCGCGCTGGAGCGGCGCTTTCGAGATCGTGCTGGCGCGCGGCAGCTATATGACCGAGGCGGTGTTCTTCCACACGCCGTCGCGCACGCTCGTCCTCACCGACCTGATCGAAAATTTCGAGCCAGCCAAGGTGCATTCCGTCGTCATGCGCCTGGCGCTCCGCGCCACCGGCAGGCTGGCGCCGCACGGCTCGACGCCGCGCGAGCTGCGCCTGACATTTCTCGGCGAGCGGCGCAGGCGGCTGCGCGAGGCGGTGCGGTTGATGCTGAGTTGGAATCCCGAGCGCGTGATCTTCGCTCACGGACGCTGCTTCGAAAGCGATGGCACGGCGAAGCTGCGTGCCGCCTTCCGCTGGCTGAAGCCGTAAACTTCAGCCGCCATCTTGCCATGCGAGATGCGAATATCTGGCGCGCGCACGGCCACTTTCGCGGTCGGCTAGGCTGCTGTGGCGGTGTATTGTTCGTGGTGCTCACGGCCTAGCCGCGAGCACCACTTTCGAACTTTGTTACTTGGTGATCTCGCCGACCACGATGCGCTCGCGCGGATTGATCAGCAGGATCTTGTCCTGCAGCCGGACGTATTTGTAGTCGCGCACGAACGGAATCTTATCCGTCACGTCCGACGGCAAGTCCTGGTACTGGGCCCAGGCGTTGAACTTGTCGGCGGGTTTCGCGTCGCTGGTCACGATCGGCGCTTGCCCGCTGCTGATGCTGCTGTAGATGGCCTGTTTCTGCTCGGCGGTGAGCGCCGGCGGCCATGCCATGGTCGGGGTTTTGTCGTCGGCGTTGTTCTTGGCGGAGAATTTAGCCGGCTCATCCTGGGTGCCCTGCGGGGCGCCGGGGGCTGCAAGCTTGCCGTCCTGGAAAACCTTGTCCTGCCCAACCGCCTGGTTGCCCGGTATGGCCATCTGCGGACCGGTCTGCGGCGCAGCGTCTTGCTTGGCCTCATTGCCCTGACGCTCGCCTTGCGATGGAGTGCGGTTTGTCAGCGCCTCGTCAGCCGTATTTTGCTGGCTTTTTTCCTGGCTCTGGGCGAGCCCGCCGCCGGTGAGCAGCGTCAGCGCGATCACGCCATAGCGCAAAGAGCGTTGCATGGTGAATACTCCCGTTGCGGAGAACTTCTGAGTACAACGTTCCAGCAGCCAACTCGTTGCAGGCGGCGACGAAAAAACCCTATAAACCCTATAGAGGCGCTACTTGCCTGCTGGGCCCGCATGAACGAGGCACAGCTTTGCGGAGGACGCTGTATGGCCACCTATTTCATCTTCGGCGCGGTGGGGCAGTGCCCGGCTTGTGCCGATCACCGCTTTTCCGGTCCGGCCATGCTGACGCCGGACAGCAGTATCACCTGCCACCATTGCCGACAGGTCTGCAGTGTCGAACTTGCCGTACAAACCGCGCTGAAATCCGGCGCAGTGAAGAAGCTCAGCGATCACCGCGTAGTGCAAGGCTCATAGTATCAGCGCGCGTCGACATAAACGAATGGCCCCGGCAAGCCGGGGCCATTCGCACGATCCGTATGCGGATCTTAGTAGCGATGCTTGATAATGACCTTCTTAGCGGCATGATGCTCGCGCTGATGTTCCCAGCCACGATGCATGCCGCGGTCACGATGCACGATAGTGACATGACGGGCCTGCGCGCGAGCGTGATGAGCTTCTCCGACGCGGAGTTTGACTTCCTCAGCGGAAGCCGGGGCAGCAAAGGCAATCGTCACCGCAGCAGCGGCGAACGCAAGAGCAAGCTTTTTCATGAGATCCTCCTTGTATAAATAGAATAGAGAACAACGGGTATTTGTTCTCTGTCCGAGACAACCCGCAGGTGTTGGAGTTGTTCCTGCGTATGTCTCCTTATACTTGGGCGCGCGCGCATTAATCTGTCTGAATACATGTTCATGTTTGAAGCAGAGCCAAGCCTGCAAATCTTCGGTGTCGGCTCCGCTCTGTACAACAGCACCGCCCCTTGTTCCCGCCGCGCAAAAGCGCAAAATGCCGCCCTCTCACCGGATCAATCCGGCATCGCAACAGCGCGCAGGAGAACCGTCATGGCCAAGGGTCAGATGCGAAGTAACAAAGAGAAAAAGAAACCAAAGGCCGACAAGAACAAGAAGAAGGAAGGTTCCTCTTCGTCGTTCGGGATGGCGCAAAACCAGGGCCAGCCGGGCAGCAATCCTTACGGCAAAAAGGGGCCCTAAAGGGCCCCCTGTTCCAACCCTCACGCGACAGCAGATCAATTCGCGGGGACGGCTCGCGGCAGCGGATAATCCGGGCTGTCGTAGAGCCGCCGGATGTCGTCGCCGCTAAAACGCACTTCGTTTACTTCCAGGAAGGCGCCGAGCAGAAGCGTCGGCGGCAGTTCCTCGATAGCGAAGCGCACCGCTTCCGCCGCGGTATCAAACCGGCGGTAGCTCATGGGGCTTCGAGTCTTACGGCTGCGGCTGGGAAACAACTCCGCCGGCGCGCTGTAATCGATCGTGCCTAGATCCCGCATGGGCCCTCGCATCTGATTGGGGGCGAGCTGCGACATGGATTATCTCCTTTACTCGAAATTATCAGCCGCAGGCAGGCGGCGTTTCAATCGACACCACCTCAAGCGAGGTAGCGATATATCGATTAAACGTCATTTGAATGGTCATCACCCAAACGCAGCTCATTATATAGGTACGAATGGGGGAAACGCGAGGGCCGCGACGGGATGGTTAGGAGGCCGCCGCTCGCCTTCAGAGCGCACAACGGCGTCATGCAACGTTATTTCGGCGCAGCGGGAGGTAGTTCAAGCTTCAGCGCTTTACTGGGACCGGGCTTCGCCCCATGAATGACGAAAATCAGAATTGCCACCACCACCGCGGTGCCGCCGAGAATAAAGCCGGTGAATGCAAGACGGTGGTCCACCATCGTGGTCGCCTGCCTCCATTGCTCGGCTTGCAGCACTTACCGCTGCGGGTACCATTTGCAGTGTAGCGCCGGAAGACTAACGCGTGGAAAAAGAAACAACTTGCGGGCCGGACGCGGCATCGTCGAGGGCTAAACGGCCTTCAAGGTGGCTTTGCACGACCACAACAGCCACCAGCATCACCGCGAAAGTTATGCCGCCAAAGAATAAACCGACACGTCCGAGGCTGCTTTTGTCTGCCATGGTCATCCCGTTAGTTTCTCGAACCACGTTGTTGTGGATCGTTGATGCCGGAGAAACGCCGCGCTGCGCATTCCGTTCCCCCGCCCCAGAATTCGGACATCTCTACCCTGTTTTAACTAACATCCAGTGTACGGCCGGAACTTTCTGACCAAGAGCAAGTTGTCTTGCATTCCAATCTCATAATGAGAAAAAGCCCGGCACCTTTGTGCCGGGCTTTTGTACCAATCAGGATTTCTGCCGTTATTCCACGATCTCGCCGACCACCGTGCTCGTCGCCGGATCGACCAGCACGACGCGGTTGTTCACGACCATGTATTTATAGGACTTAACGGTCGGCACCTCGACAGCCACCGATTCCGGGATGGCGTAGAGTTGCGCGCTGGCCGGAATCCGCTCACCGATCCGGACCGCTACTCCGGCGGGCGCGGGCGCTACCGTCCGTTCCTTGGTGATGGTGCGGTAAACGGTCGTGCGTTGGGCGGGGGTAAGCTCGACGCGCTCACGTACGATCGGCGCGGCTTCACGCATGATGACGGTTTCTTCAACCGGTTCGCGGGTGATGATGGTGGTCTGCGCCAAAGCTGTTCCGCTGAACAGGCCCAGCGCGATAACCGCATATCCGAAATGCGTTTTCATTGTGGTTCTCCTGGCTTGTGAGATTGCGGGAGGAGAACGCCTGAACTACGGCCCCTGTTCCTCGCGCAATCAGGTAGAACGTCAGCGCCCACCTACAGGTTCCTCCCAGGCGCGATTTCATCACCTAAGCGGGCCGTCACTCGTTGATCACCTCGACCACTTGTTTGCTCTTCGGATCGATGAGCAACACCTGATTGGCCACCATGGCGTATTCATATTCTTTCGTTTGCGGCATCAGATCGACAATGGTCTTCGGCAACGGCTGTGAATTCACCGAAGGCGGCAGGACGGCGCCCACCGCCGCGCGAAAGGCCGGCGGCGCCGTTTCCTTTTGCGGCTGATTGCTGATGCTCAGATAGATCGTATGTTTCTGATCCGAACTGAGTTGGAGATTGGTAGCGGTTGCGGGGTTCGCGTCTTGAATGGCGGGGCTAACGTTTTGGGCCGAGGCCGTTCCGATGCCGGCGAAAAGCGAAAGCGCAATCGCCGCCTGGCGAAGAGTTTTTGTCATGGGTGGTTCCTCCGCGACGCATGTCGCGACCTGGAATAACCGCGCGCGCCGCCTTTTGTTGCAGCCGAGTTCCCTCCGCCACAGATGCCTTGTTATTGAAGGCGCGCCTCTGAGCACGAAAAGACGCAAAGTTAGGCACTCGTTTACCGTCCAGGACCATCTTTAAAGCTGCCAGTGCGACTCGGCTGGGATATTTTTAAGACAGTTCTGATTCGCCGGGGATAGGGGGCGGGGATGATTGTCGGAGCAGTTGTAGGACTTTCGCTTGTCGTAAGCGTAGCATTCGAGCCTAACCTCCCACCGACGTCGGGAAACAATACCGCCGGGATACGGATGTCATCCCAACAAAAAGATGCCGAGATACAGCCGCTGCTACGGTCTGCCACCGACTGCATTATCCACGCGGTCGCCGCCGACCCTCGCTATCATGTCCCGATCAAGCCGGGCGACATCAACGAGTTGATCGTCACTTCCATGACCGTCTGCATCGAACCGGTACGAGCAATGATCCATGGTCACGACCGGCTGTTCGGCGAAGGCACCGGGGCCGTGTTTTTCATGGGTCCTTATCTCGACGTATTGCCTATGGCGGTGACCAAACAGGTCAGCGGCGGCTTGCAATAGAAAGTGGCCCCAACGCGGGGCCACTTTCCTTATCGACTTTGCGATGATTCTGGTCGCTGCAATCAAACGCAGCGGCGCGTCTCGCGGATGACGATTCGGCCGCTTGGCATACGCGTGCGCGTTGTAATCATGCGGCAGGCAGGCGCGCGCCGCACGACGACCCTGTCGCGGCCACGGTCAAAACCGCGATTACGCTCTTCGACGACCACGCCCCGGCCGCGATCAAAACGATCCCGCTGATCATAACGATCGCGCTCCTGAACGACCACGCCACCGCGGCCACGATCGCCGCCGACATCGATACTAAATCCAGGTGCTTGGGCCATTATAACCGGCGCGGCATTGGCGCCGGTCGCTGAGCCGGCGACGGCAGGGCCCACGATCAGACAGGCGGTAGCAGCAAGTGCGTAAGCAAAGTTCCTCATGGATGTCCTCCTCCAGACGTTAAGCGGCATTGAAGCGGAGGCGGCGCCGTCCCCGCTCACAAACACTTCGACCCGGCCGGTTATGCGGTCGGGTCGATGCGTCATGGATCAATACCGAAGTGGGAACTTTGTTCCCTCGGCTACCTCCGCGCCGACGCGAATGCGGGCCGGAGCGCTGCCGCGAGCGGCAGGGTTACCAGCGCCGTGGAGGCGACGATGACCAGCGCGGCGGACACGCCGAATACATCGCCTATTAAGCCGTAGAGGGCGGGGGCGACCGCCCCGGCGCCAATGGTACCCGTATAAAAGATGCCGAAGGCGCGGGTGCGCCGCGACTGTTCAACCAGTTCGGGCACCGACCCATACAGCACTGACGAAGTGCCATTGAGCGCAATGCCGACAACCGGCAGCAACAGCAGAGCGGCTTCGAGCGGCAACGGCAGCAGCGCCACGATGGTCGCGGTGGTCAACCCCTCCGTCAGCCACACCGTGGCGATCACGCCCAATCGCGCGCCGATGAAGGCGCAGACGAGTTTGCCGACAGCGCCGCCGGCGAAAACCAGGGTGAGCGCGATGCCAATGGTGGGAATGCTCGCCCCTTTTGATGTCAGCAGGAAGGGCAGAAAAGTCAGAAAAGCCATGCGGGTGGCGCTGTCGAAAATCCCGATCAACAATAGAGTCGGAAAAGCGAAACGCCCACGCCGTGAGCCATCGGTCGGCGCCATCGTCGCTTCAACCGTAGATGCGCTGCCGACCTGCGTCGCATAGCGCGGTGTCAAAACAAAAATAAGCGCGGCAGCGCCGATACCCAGAGCGCCGAGTAGCGCGATTGTAGGCCGCCAGGGCATCCAGACCAGCAGCAAAGCCGCCGTTGCCGGCAGCGTCATCTTGCCGATGTCACCGGCGAAATTATAGGTACCCAGCGCCTTGAGCGATCGCACACCGGAAAAGGCCCGTGCCACAAGCGCGGCAGCTAACGGATGTTGCGTGCTGGCGCCGATGCCGCCAAGCAGCAAAGCGAGGACGAGCGTCGCGATTCCGAAACTCAGTCCGGCCAAGCAATAAGCTAAGCCGACAAGTGCCGTGCCGCCGGCCAGCACCGCCGCGGTTCCCAGCCGTTCGCCGAGCCAGCCACTCGGGATCTGCAGCGTCGCCATGGCACCGGCGAAAATCCCGCGCAGCAATCCAAGCTCCGCATAGCCGAGGCCGAATTCGGCCTGCCAGATCGGCAGCATGACATAGATCAGATCGGTGAAGCCGTCGTGCAGCGCATGCGCGCCGCAGGCGACGCCCGCCGCGCGGCGCTCGTCGCCGGTCATTGCGGCGAGGGTAGGCTCCGTGATCGCGGCTTCCTCAGCCATTTCCTTGCCCTAAACGCAAGGGGAGAAGGCGTCAACCGCGCGGCAAGGGTTGATTGACCGACTCCGGCGAGAGGTGCAGTCTCCCGCGCGCGCATCGTCGATAGGAGAACCCGATGTTCGATTACAATGATCTGTTTCAATGGGAGCGCTTCATCACGCCTTCCATCATCAAAATCTTCTATTGGCTCGCGGTGGCGGCCTCGGTGCTGTTCGGCCTGTCCGGCATCGCCACCGGGCTGGGCACGATGATCAACAGCCCGATTGGCGGGTTGATGATGGTGCTCGCCAGCTTCCTCAGCATGGTGATGGGCGTCATTTTCGCCCGCGTCGCCGCCGAGTTCATCCTCATTGTCTTCCGCATCAGCGAACATCTCGGCGCCATCCGCCAGCGCGGGGAGATGTGATTTTGCTGCCCATCCTTCGAGACGGCCGCTAACGCGGCCTCCTCAGGATGAGATTTTACTTTGCTGCACACTCCCAACCTCATCCTGAGGAGCGCCTGAAAGGCGCGTCTCGAAGGATGGGCTACATACTCGGGAACTGCCCCATCACGTCGCAAACCGGAAATGCATCACGTCGCCGTCGGCGACGACATAATCCTTACCTTCCAGCCGCAACTTGCCGGCATCGCGCGTGCCGGCTTCGCCGCCGAGCGCAACGTAGTCGTCATAGGCGATGGTCTCGGCGCGAATAAATCCCCGCTCGAAATCGGTATGAATGACGCCCGCGGCCTGCGGCGCCTTGGTGCCGTGGGTGATCGTCCAGGCGCGCGCCTCCTTCGGCCCCACCGTGAAGAAGGTGACGAGGTGCAACAGCTCGTAACCGGCGCGTATCAGCCGGTCGAGGCCGGGCTCCTTCAACTCGATGGCGGAAAGATATTCGGCGCGTTCCTCGCGCGACAGCACCGCGATCTCGGATTCGATCTTGGCGGAGATGACGACGCTGCCGGCGCCTTCCTGCTTCGCGCGCGCTTCCACCTGCTGGGAAAAATCGTTGCCGGCGCCAGCCGCGCCCTCTTCGACATTACAGACGTAAAGCACCGGCTTTGAGGTCAGTAGCCCGAGCATGCCGAAGGCGCGCTCCTCCTCCGGCTTGCGCTCCAGCAGGCGGGCGGGATTACCTTCGCGCAATAGCACCAACGCGCGCTGAACGATGCCGAGCGACTCTTTGGCTTCCTTGTCGTTCTGCTTGGCCTTCTTCTCCAGCGCGTCGACGCGCTTCTCCAGGCTGTCGAGATCGGCCAGCATCAATTCGGTTTCGATGGTTTCGATATCGGCGACCGGATCGATCTTGCCTTCCACGTGGGTAATGTCGGTGTCGACAAAGCAGCGCACCACATGCGCCACCGCGTCGACCTCGCGGATGGTGCCAAGGAATTTGTTGCCAAGCCCCTCGCCTTTCGACGCGCCGCGCACCAGCCCGGCGATGTCGACAAAGGACAGCCGCGTCGGAATGATCAGCGCCGACTTGCCGATGCGCGCCAGCGTATCGAGACGCGCATCCGGCACCGCCACCTCGCCGACATTCGGCTCGATGGTGCAGAACGGATAATTGGCCGCCTGCGCCGCCGCGGTTTCCGTCAGTGCATTGAACAGCGTCGACTTGCCCACATTCGGCAGGCCGACAATGCCGCATTTAAAGCCCATGGATTACATCACCTGGTGAAGCTGAAGTTCGAGCCGAGGCGGAAGGGGCTGACAATCGTCATGTCGCCCACCGCTTGCTCGTGTTGCATATCCTCGCTGAAGAACAGGACGCAGCCGGCAAGCGACGCCGCTGCAAGCAACGTGCAGTCCCACCAGCCAAACCCGTACCGATCGCGGATGACCCACGCAAGCCGAGTGGTTTCGAAGTCATATGGCGCCGTGCAAAACTCGTTTAAGAATAAAATAAAGCGCCGCACGTCATCGGTCGTTACGACTCGGCGTCTTACCGCGAGAACGTGGTAGCACTCGTTTAGACTTTGCGGGCTGAGCACCAGCGTATGGTCTCTGACGATCCGCCTGAGCAAATCCGAAGCGCTTGTTTGTTTTCCCGGCTCCGTCGGGTCCGTCGCGTAAACGAGAAGATTCGTATCGACGAAGCAATTCATCTTCTCGTTCGGCATAGAGCGCCTCGCGTCCGGGCCAAGCCTTGCTCGCACCAGGGAACCCCGGTCCGTTTAGGAAGCTCTCGAGAACGGCAAGCTTGTCGGTCTTGCCCTTGCAGCGTTCCGCGAGCAAATCGGCGACGAAGCGGGACAGGCTCTTGTCCTGCTTGGCCGCCTCCACCCGCGCCCGGCGCGCCAAATCTTCCGGCAAGGTGATAGTAACGTTTTTCATCACACGAATATCGTGTTCCAGTGTTTCCGTGTCAAGGGTAGCGGGCTTCCGCTCATCCCGGCGTAAGCGGGGAATGCAGGACCCTGCCATATCTGGGTCCCCGCTTTCGTGGGGACAAGCGGATGTACGCAGCCCTCGCTTTTACTTCTCATCGTTGTCGTTTGGCGCTTTCCCGTCGCCAAATCCCTTCGCCGCCAGCGCCAGATGTACCTTGTTCTGAAAGCTGGCATCCTCGCCGCGTGCCAGCATCTCCGCGTTGTCCGCGATCAGATCGCACAGCGCCTCCACCCATTCGCTTTCGCTCTTGGGAAAATCCTGCAGCACATAAGGCTGCACCATGTCCTTCGTTCCGGGATGGCCGACGCCGATGCGCACGCGGCGATAGTCGTTGCCGATATGGGCGCTGATCGAGCGCAAGCCGTTATGCCCGGCATTGCCGCCGCCGGTCTTCACCCGCAGCTTCGCCGGCGGCAGGTCGATCTCGTCGTGAAACACCACAATGTCGCTGAGCGCGAGCTTGTAGAAATGCATGGCCTCGGCCACCGCGCGTCCGGACTCGTTCATGAAAGTGCCGGGGAGCAGCAACAACACGCGCTCGCTGCCGATCGGCCCTTCCGCCGCCACGCCCTGGAAACGCCGCCGCCAAGGCGCCAAGCGGTGCTGGCGCGCGATCACCTCGACGGCGCGAAAGCCGATATTGTGGCGATTGCGGACGTATTGGCTGCCCGGATTGCCGAGACCGACGAAGAGCAGCATGGCACCGTGTCCTGCCGCCCGCCGCGAAAGCGCGACGGGCGGTTCCACGCGTTACTTCTTCGCGGGCGCTTTCGTGTCCGGCGCGGCGCCCTTGGCGGGAGCAGCACCAGCCGCGGGAGCAGCGGGCGTAGCGCCCGGCGCGCCGGTGGGAGCCGCAGCGGCAGCAGCGGCCGTGGCTTCCGCAGCGGCGGCAGCAGCAGCGGCAGCATCGGCGGCGGCTTTCAGTTCTTCCGCGTAGCCAGACGGCGGCACGATGGTGACCAGCGTCGCATCCGGCGCTGCCAGCACCACCAAGCCTTCGGGCAGCGTGATGTCGCTGAGATGGCGCGAATGGTTGATGTCGAGATCGCTGATGTCGACTTCGATCGATTCCGGAATGGCGTCCGCGCGCACGCGCACAGCGATGGTGTGCTCGACGATGTTGACCGCGCCGCCGCGCTTGACGCCGGGCGAAGCCTCGGCGCCCTTCACGCGCACCGGAATGTTGACCCGGATGGTGGCGCCTTCGCCGAGCCGGAGGAAATCGACGTGGATCGGGAGATCCTTCACGGCATCGAGCTGGAAGTCGCGCGGAATGACGCGATGCTTCACGCCCTCGATCTCGAGATCGTAAATCGTGGTGAGGAAGCGCCCGGCATAGATGCGCTGGTGCAGTTCCTTATGGTCGAGCGACACCGCCAGCGGCGGCTTGTTGTCGCCGTAAATAACGCCCGGCACGCGGCCGGCGCGACGTTCGGCCCGGGCGGCCCCCTTGCCGCTGCTCGGACGCGCCGTCGCCTTAAGCTCTCTGACGGTGGCCATGATGATCTTCCTTGTGTCTAGTTTTCCAATAGAAACAGCCGCTTAAGCGGCTGCTCCGGCGCGGCCAGCCTCCAGGGGGTGTCGGGGCCGCGGGCATGGCGGCTGTATAGCGGCTGCGGGGCGGGATGACAAGAAAGCGAGCGGAGGACTGGGGCGAAGGCGCAATGCGCCGTGCGACGCGCCGTGTCGTAGGCCCGCGTCGCTTTGCTCATACTCCATGCTCGTCAGCGGGGGCTTGTCTCGATTATTCGTCATCGCTGAACTTGACCCGGCGTCCATCATCTTCCGCCGGCATGCGGCGAAGATGCGTGGCTGTCGCCGGGATGTTATTCTCGACGTTCTTGTCTGGGGAATCAAAGAGGAAGCGCGCGATGTCGAGATGTCTTGCCCTGAGTGCCATGTTGATTGTTCTACTGGCCGTCCCGCTTTCCGCCGCTCACGGGCAATGCAGCGGCCGGTCGATGCTGCATTGCGAATCGCAGTGCGGCGTCGTCCTGCCCCCCTTCGACCCAGCAGCCCCCTATACCCCGGGAGTGGTAAGTCCCATTACCGATCCGGTTTGCGTCCAGGCATGCAACGACACCTGCCCGCCCGCGCCGCCGCCTCACCGTCACTGCCCCGCCAGCGATGCCTGCATCAACGCGTGCCCCTTGATTCCCGCTCAAATGGCTACGCCCGGCGCCACAACCGTCATCTCCGACCCGGCCTGCACCCGCTCGTGCCCGCTCTGCTAGTCTTCCAGCGCGATAGAAGGCAGGCTTTTTCTCCGACCTCATCCTGAGGAGCCCGCGCAGCGGGCATCTCGAAGGACGAGGGCGGCCACCAATCTCGGGTTTACCTGAGATTGGCAACATAAGGGCGCAAGTCGGCTATAGCCGCTTGCGATGGTTCGAGACGAGTCGCTTCGCGCTGCTCCTCACCATGAGGCCGAGAGTCGTCCAGCAACCTTACAGCGGCGGCGCGCTTTGCTATGCTTCGCGATCCGGCTGCCTGATGCACGCCGAGGCCAACGGTTGACGCAGCAATGCCCGGCCCGGAGAAAAGGAAAAGACGCAATGTCCTCGTTCTAGAGGACGAGGCGCTGATCGCGATCATGCTGCAGGATGAGCTTGAATCCCTCGGCATCCACGTCATCGGCCCCATCTGCAATCTGCAGTCGGCCATTCAACTTGCCGAGGACCCCGGCCTCGACGCAGCGCTGCTCGACCTCAACATCAATGGCGATTATGCGACGGAGGTGGCGGACAAGCTGCGTGCGCGCGGCATTCCGTTTATTTTTGTCACCGGCTATAGCCTTGAAGGCCTGCGATATCGGGACGTGCCGGTGTTGCGAAAGCCGTTTACCGGACTTGAACTGAGGGTGGCGCTGATCTCGTTGCTTAACGATTAGCCGCACTTTGCCATGCTTTCTTCCGCCCTCATCCTGAGGAGCCCGCGCAGCGGGCGTCTCGAAGGATGGGCGGCCACAATGGTTCGAGACGAGTCGCTTCGCGACTCTCCTCACCATGAGGCCGAGGGAGAACGCGCTGTTTTAATAATCGAAGCCGAAGTCACTCCTCGAACGGCGTTCCCGGCGCGACGTTGGGCGGGGCTTTTTCCGGCGGCATCGAAGGCGGGACACCGGCGGGCGGCGTTGACGGCTGCGCCGCCGGCTTGGCCGCGCCGCTCTTTCCGGCCGAGGATTCCAGTGCGGCGACGCGCGCTTTCAGCGCCTCGTTCTCCTCGCGCGCGATCCGCGCCATGTCCTTTACCGCCTCGAAGTCTTCGCGGGTGACGACGTCGAGGTCGCGTAGGATGCGCTCGGCCTGGGTCTTGAACAGCGTGTCGAATTCGCGCCGCACGCCTTGGGCGACGCCGGCAGCGTCGTTCATCAGCCGCGCCATTTCGTCGAAAATCCGGTTGCTGGTCTGCGTCATCGTCGTCATCTCCGCTCGGCGCGAATACTTCAGTGACAATGGCGATGCGGGACTTGAGCCGCAAGGCCCGCGCCCCTTCAAGCTTAAAGCTTCGTGCCTTGACTTCGCCAGTTTCGTGGCCGCATCACCCTGCGTCGGGGGAAATTCATCATGTCGCTTTTCGTCCTGCCCTTCCCTGCCATCGATCCGGTGCTGGTCTCGATCGGGCCGTTCGCCATCCGCTGGTATGCGATGGCTTATATCGCCGGCATCCTGCTCGGTTGGCTCTACGCGCACGCGCTGATCCGCAATGAAAAGCTGTGGGGCGGGCCGGCGCCGCTGACGCTCGCCGATTTTGACGATTTCATCGTCTGGGTGACGCTCGGCATCATCCTCGGCGGGCGGCTCGGCTATGTGCTGTTCTACAATCCGGCGTATTTCGCCGCCCATCTCGCCGAGATTTTGCAGGTGTGGAATGGCGGCATGTCGTTCCATGGCGGTTTCCTCGGTTGCGTGGTCGCGGTGATGCTGTTCGCTTGGCAGCGCGGGCTGTCGATCCTGTCGCTGGGCGACGTCACCTGCGGGGTGGGACCGATCGGCATCTTCCTTGTCCGGCTCGCCAATTTCATCAATGGCGAATTGTGGGGCCGCGCTACCGACGTGCCCTGGGCCATGGTATTTCCTGGCGGCGGGCCGCTTCCGCGGCATCCGAGCCAACTTTATGAAGCGGCGTTCGAGGGGCTCGTGCTATTCGCCATCCTCGCCCTGCTGATCCGGCGCGGGGCCTTGCAACGGCCCGGCCTCATCATCGGCGCCTTCATGCTGTGCTACGGCATTGCCCGCATATTTAGCGAATTGTTTCGCGAGCCGGACGCGCAGCTCGGCTTCCTCTGGGGCGGGCTGACCATGGGCATGCTGCTCTGCATTCCCCTGATCGCTACCGGCATCGCGCTGATTGCCGTAGCGCTGCGGCGGCAACCGAGAATGGCCTGATGGCCGACGACCTGCCCCCGCTGGAAGCGGAAATCCGCCGGCTGATCGCCGTTGCCGGGCCGATGCCAATTTCTCAGTATATGGCGACCTGCCTCACCCATCCGCAGCACGGCTACTACATGACCCGCGATCCGTTCGGCGCTGCGGGGGATTTCATCACGGCGCCGGAGATCAGCCAGATGTTCGGCGAACTGATCGGGCTGTGGGCGGCGGCGGTGTGGCGGCAGATGGGCGCGCCGGAAAACTTCCATCTGATCGAGCTCGGCCCCGGCCGCGGCACCATGATGATGGACGCCTTGCGCGCCGCCCAGGTGGTGCCGGCGTTCCGCCGCGCCATTACCGCGCATCTGGTGGAAATCAGCCCGGCGCTGCAACAGATGCAACGGCAGACGCTCGGGCAAATCGATGTGCCTGCACATTGGCATTCCGCGCTGCATGAGGTGCCGGACGGACCGGCAATCATCCTCGCCAACGAGTTCTTCGACGCCTTGCCGGTGCATCAGGCGATCAAGCAGAACGACGGCTGGCACGAACGCGTGGTCGTGATCGACGGCAACGGTAATTTATCCCTCGGGCTGAGATCCGATCCGCTGCCACATTTCGAGCGGGTCGTGCCGGAAAAGCTGCGCAAGGCTCCCGTGGACAGCATTTACGAGTGGCGCGCCGACGCGGTGGCGCTGGAAATCGGGCGGCGGGCGCGGGCCGGCAGCGCGGCCCTCGTGATCGACTATGGCCATGTCCACAGCGACGTCGGCGATACGGTGCAGGCCGTGGGCGGACATTCCTTCGCCGATCCGCTGCTCGCCCCGGGCCTGGTCGATCTCACGGCGCATGTGGATTTCCAATCGGTGGCGCAGGCGGTCGAGAGCATGGGCGCGCGCGTCTTCGGGCCGGTGGAACAGGGCGCGTTCCTGCGCCGGCTCGGCATCGAGACCCGGGCCGCGACGCTGAAGACCAATGCGCCCGCGGAGAAGGCCGGCGAGATTGACGCCGCGGTCGACCGCCTGACCGGCAGCGGCGCTCGCAAGATGGGTGTTCTGTTCAAGGTGATGGCGGCCGCCGATCCCAAGCTCGGGACGCTTCCGGGATTCGAGAGTTGAGTATGCTTCAGGCCTCGAACTTGTCGGCGCTGCCGGGCATCCGCCACGCCTTCTTCACCCGCGACGGCGGCGTCTCCCAGGGCATTTATGCCGGCCT
>JAXDOR010000189.1:0-36281 GCA_034668825.1 Alphaproteobacteria bacterium
GTCCCAGTCCATGCCGGAATTGGATTTGGATGAGGTTGAGACGCTCATTCGGCGGCCGCCCGATCATGTTCATGGGCGGCGAGGAATTTCTCCGCCTCCAAAGCCGCCATGCAGCCTTGCCCGGCGGCGGTCACCGCCGCGGGGATGGGCTGCATGGCCGCGCTCGAGGCCGAGAAGTTTCTTGCCGCGCATGGCGAGGCCGAACCCGCCGTCGCGGCGGAGTAATTACCTCTTCCCGGTCGTGGGAGAGAGAAAGCCGTACATGGATTGGGACAAGCTCAAAGTTTTTCACGCCGCAGCCGAGGCCGGCAGCTTCACCCATGCGGGTGAGCATCTCGGCCTGTCGCAGTCGGCGGTGTCGCGGCAGGTGAGCGCGCTTGAGCAGGAATTGAAGGTATCGCTGTTTCACCGCCATGCGCGCGGCCTGATCCTGACCGAGCAAGGCGACCTGCTCTACCGCACCGCCCACGACGTCTTCATGAAGCTGGAATCGGTGCACGCCAAGCTCACCGACAGCCGCGAGCGCCCCAACGGCGACCTGAAGGTGACGACGACCGTGGGCATCGGCGTCAACTGGCTGACGCCCAAGCTCGGCGAGTTCATCGATCTTTATCCCGACATCCGCGTCTGCCTGATCGTGACCGACGAGGAACTCGACCTCGCCATGCGCGAAGCCGACGTGGCGATCCGCCTGCGCCAGCCGACGCAGCCGGACCTGATCCAGCGCAAGCTGTTCTCGGTCAAATACCACGCCTATGCCTCGCCGGATTATCTCAAGCGCATGACCTCTCCGCGATCAGTCGACGAACTCGACAAGCACCGCATCCTGCTGCTTGGCGGCAGCGTGCCGATCTACCTGCAGAACCGGAATTGGCTGCTGGATGTCGGCCGCGAGGGCAAGGAGTCGCGCACGCCGCTGTTGACCATCAACAACGTGCTCGGCCTGCTGCGCGCCTGCCAGAAGGGCCTCGGCATCGCCGTGCTGCCGGATTATCTCGTCGAACAAGATGGCGGTTTGGTGCAGCTGTTTTCCGACTCCGACACCATCGCGCTCGACGCTTATTTCGTTTATCCGGAGGAGTTGAAGTCGGTGGCGCGGGTGCAGGTGTTCCGCGACTTTTTGGTAAGCAAGGCGCAGCGCTGGAATTTTTAGGTCCACCGTCATGCCCGCGCTTGTCGCGGGCATCCACGTCTTGCTTGGCCGAGGAAGGCGTGGATGGCCGGAACAAGTCCGGCCATGACGATGAATAAACCTCCTACAACTTCCCGAACGCGACGCCGCGCCAGGTCCAGCCGGCCCCAGTCACCGCATCCTGCAGCGGCGGCTTGATCTCACCGGTCGAGAATTTGTAGCGGTAGACCTGCCCGTGTCCGCCGGTCTCGGTGAAAGCGTAAGCCTCGCCAAACGAGATTTCCTTGGTCTGGCCGCGAAACGCTGCCGCCGCGAGCGATAGATGGGGAACACCGGCGCGCCATTCGACCGACCATTCCTGATCGACCGCGCGCACTTCCTGTTTTTGCCTGTCGAGCCGCATCAAGACCTTGAACGACTTCTTCAACCCGGCATTAGCGAAAATCTCGTGCCACTTCGCGTCGACGATGCGCCACTCGGCGACGAGGTCGACCTTCTCCGGCGCGCCGTCGCGGATGATGAAAGGCGCGGTCGGCCGGTTGACCGCCAGCAGCGCGGCGCGAACCTCATCCGGCGATTTCGGCATGACGCCCGCCGCCGGACGCTTGGTGCCGGTTATCCAATCAAACAATCCCATCGCGATATACCTCTCAACAATCTACCAATAGCAAGGTGGCGCCTCGGTTTGAGGTTTCAAGTTCGTTTGAACAATAACGCGGCTCTCCAGTAGCTCGCGTTTAGACCGCCTCGTTCTGTCTCCCAAACCAGAAGCCTCTCTCCGACTCTGTTGTTAATATCTAGCTCGATCTGCCTCACGCGCCGAGCGGCATTCGTGGCATCGTACCCGAGCAAGCGGCCGCAATACATCACGCCAACCACAATCATGAAAAGACCAATCCAAAATGCTGGACCGAGCGGTTGTTGGATAACAAAAATTACCAACGCCGTTCCGATACCAGTAACCGTATAGCTACTCGATATCCTCGCGTTGATTTCAGATCGAAGGCTCGCATATTCGGCGAGAAGAATTTGGATTTTTTCCTTTTGGCCAATTTCGCTGGGTTCCACGGTCATCTCCTATCTCGGGGTTACCTTGCTCTTATTGGTGCAGACCTAAGGCCCCGGCCGCGCGTATTTGCCGACGATGGTGGCCGGCGCCAGCGCGTGGCCGCGCAGCTGTTGCAATAGCTCTTCGCGCGTGAGGCCCGGCGCCAGCTTTCCCGGTTCGATGCCGGTCGCGATGACGGTGATGACATAATGGTGAGGCGAATCCACTGCCGGGCCACAGGGACCGAAATAATAATTGATGCCACGGGTATTCTTGCCGCCGGTCCATTTGGTCGGCGGCGCGCTTGCCTCGCCCTCCGCCAGCGACGTCACCGCCGGCGGGATATCGTAAGCGACCCAGTGGTTGGAGCCGGTGCCCCGGCCGCCGTCGGCATCGAACATGACGATGGCGAAGCTCTTGGTGCCCGCGGGCGCGTTGGACCATTTCAGCGGAGGCGACACGTTCTCGCCGCCGCAGCTTGTTCCCGGCTGAGCGCCGGCATATTTCGCCGGCACCATCGCGCCGTCGGCAAAGGCCGAGGAGGTGAGTGTGAATGGCTCGGCGGCATCAGCGCTGCCGGCCTGCATGCCGATCACGGCACCAACCACTACGAATGGCGTCAAAAAGCCGGCGGCGCACATCTTCCGCATGATCGATGTCCTTCTCGCTATTCCCGCAGGATCGGCTTCAGCGGACGATTCAACCCCCAGATCGCGGCGCCAGCCACCGCGGCAACGGCGGCGATCATCAGAAAGAAATTCGCCTTGTCCATCCCGCTCCAGAAACTGCCGAGCCAGCCCGCGATGAAATTGCCGGTGAAGCTCGACGCCAACCATAACCCCATCATCATGGAAAGTATTCCCGCGGGAGCCAGCTTCGACACCAACGACAGTCCGATCGGCGACAGATAGAGCTCGCCGAGCGTGATGACGACGAAATAGGCCAAGAGCCAGAGCCAACTCGCTTGGCCGCTTCCCGCCTTCCAAGCAGCGATAGCCATGATGATGTTGGCGAGCGTGACGCCGAAGCAGCCGAGCGCCATCTTGGTGACGGTCGAGGGTTCCGTGCCCCGCCTCGCCTGCCGCGCCCATAGCGCGACGACCAGCGGCGTGAAGGCGAAGATCATGAAGGGATTGAAGGCCTGAAACCACGTGGTCGGGATCTCGCCCTGCCACAGCAGCAGATTAATCGATCGATCGGTGAAGTCGTCGGCCCATAGCGCGATGGTGTTGCCCTGCTGTTCGTAGGTTGCCCAGAAGAATGTCGTGGGCAGGAACAGGATGAGGAGCGCCATGACGCCGCGCCGTTCATCAACCGTCAGCGGCCGCTTTTCGCGATGCGCAGCCTTGGCTTTCGTCAGCTCGTCAGGCGGCAGCGCAGGCGAGGCATAGAGGTAGATGCCAAGTCCGATCAACATCCCGACTCCGGCGGCGGCAAAACCGTAGTGCCAGCCGATGGTCTCGCCAAGCGTTCCGCATACCAGCGGCGCCAGGAAAGCCCCGAGATTGATACCGACATAGAAGATCGAATAGGCGCGGTCGCGGCGCCTGTCTCCCGGTGCATAAAGCCCACCGACCTGGGTCGAGATGTTGGGCTTGAACGCGCCGTTGCCCAAGATCAGCGTCAGCAGCGCCAACAGAAAAAGCTGCTCAAACGCCATCATGAAATGGCCGAGCGCCATCAGGCTGGCGCCGAGAATGACGGTGCGCCGTTGTCCCCATACGCGGTCCGCCAGCAGGCCGCCGAAGATCGGCGTCAGATAGACGAAGCCGGTATAGAGGCCGTAGATCTGCGAGGAGAGCGGCTGTATGTCGAGCGGGCCGGACAGAAATTCGAGCATGGCGCGCAGCGCGCCAAATCCCACGATGCCTTCCACATGCCCGGGGAGCAAAAGGTATTTCACCATGTAGAGAACCAGGAGCGCGCGCATTCCGTAATAGGAAAATCGCTCCCACATCTCCGTGGCGAATAGGAAAGTCAGTCCCCGCGGATGGCCGAGCAAGTCTCCGGCGGCGAGCGAACCGCTGCGGGCTTCGATGGGTGCTTGCGCGGTCATGTCTCCCCTGAAGTCCTTAGGCGCGATGGGATGTCATCTGTGGATAGATTTCAGCCGCGGAAATTCGGCCTCCAGCGCTCGAACCGGCGTTCGATCAGCCGCAGTATTTCCGTCAACACCACGCCCGCCGTCGCGATCAGGATGATGCCAACCATCAGCCGGTCGGTCTGGAAACGCGCGCCCGCGACGGCGATGATAAAGCCAAGCCCACGCGTCGCGCCATACATCTCGCCGACGACGATGCCGACTAGGGCGTGACCCAGGCCCAGGCGCAGGCCGGTCAATAGGAACGGAACCGATGACGGCAGCGCCACGGTCAGGAACAACTGCCGGTCATTGGAGCCGAAGGAGCGCGCGACCTTGATAAAATCCGCGTCGATGGTGCGCACGCCGGTGATGGTATTCACCAGGATCGGAAAAATCGCGCCGAGAAAAACGATGGCGATCTTGGAGCCGAAGCCGATGCCGAACCAGATCATCATCAGCGGCAGCAGCGCGATGCGCGGCGTGGCGTAAAGCGCGGAGACGAAGGGCTCGAGGATGGCGCTCAGCCGCCCATACCACCCCATCAGAATGCCGAGCGGCACGCCGATGACCACCGCCATGCCATAGCCGGCGAGGAATTCGAGCCCGCTCACCTGCATGTCGTAGAAAATGGCGCCGTCGGCGAACATCGCGTAGCCGGTGACGAGAATGCGGCTGGGCGAGCTGGAGAACAGCGGATTGATCCAGCCCAGCGCCACCGCGAGTTCCCAAAAGATCAGAAAGATGGTCATGGAAATGGTGCCGAGCAGCCAGCTTTCATTCCGTTTCCAGAATGAAGCGTTAGGCCCGGACTTCGGCGCGTCGGTTGCAGTGGCGGTCAGCGATGGCGGCAAAGTGTCCACGCTGTCGCTCACGCCGCCGTCAGCATGCCGGTCTTGGCTGCTTCCTCTTCGATCAGCCGCCACACCCGCTGCTCAAGCTCGACGAAACCGACCTGATGCTTCATGGCGAGCGTGCGCGGCGGCGGCAGATCGACGTCGATGATCTCTTTGATCCGCGCGGGACGCGCGGAAAAAACGACCACGCGATTGGCGAGGAACACCGCTTCGTTGATCTGGTGGGTGATGAAGAGTCCCGTGGTGCGCGTGCGTGCCAAGATTTTCAGCAACTCGACCTGCATGAATTCGCGCGTCTGCGCGTCCAGCGCAGCGAAGGGCTCGTCGAGCAACAACAATTGCGGGTCGGTGACCAGCGCGCGCGCGATATTCACCCGCTGGCGCATCCCGCCCGACAGCTCGCTGGGATAATGCTCCTCGAAACCTTTCAGCCCGACCAGGTCGATGATGGCGCGCGCCTTATCGCGCATGTCCTTTTTGCTAAGCGCGCCGCGAAGCTCCAGACCGTAGGTGACATTGCGCAGCACCGTCCGCCAGGGAAACAAACAATCGTTCTGGAATACGAAGGCGCGGTCGGCGCCGGGCCCGTTGACTTCGCAATTGTCGACCAGGATTTTTCCCGCCGTCACCTTGATCAGGCCGTCGACGGCGTTGAGGAAGGTGGACTTGCCGCAGCCGCTCGGCCCCACGATGACGACAAGCTCGCCCTCGAACACCTTGAGATCGATGTCGTGCAGCACTTCAAGCGAGTGCTTCATGCGCTCGTTGTAGTGTTCGAGGGAAACCTGCCTCACATCCAGCTTGGGCGGGCGCGTCGCGTCCATGGACATTACATCAGTAGCTTCTTGAAGAAGCCTTCGCGTTCCAGTTCGTCGAGCGTGGAAGTGTCCACTAGATCAGCCGGTTTCACGCTGACGGCTTTGGGAACGTCCTTGCTCATTTCCTGCAGCACCAGTTCCATGCCCTTGAGCGAAGGCCGCGGAATGTCGGGATAGACGTGCTGGCTGTAGGACTCGTAGGCCGCCTTCATAGCATCGGCGTCCTTGATCTTGAGAAATTCCTGCGTCAGCGGGATCGCGACCTCCGGGTGAGTTTTGTATTCGCGGATCGCCGTCGATATGGCCATCATGTATCTTTTGACCACATCCGGATTTTTCTTCAGGAAAGTCCGGCTGGTGACGTAAGCCGTGTTCGGATATTCGCCGGCGATGTCGGTGACATCCACCAGCACATGAAATCCGTGATGCGCCAGTTCAGCGGTGTCGGGATATTGCTCCATGGTGCCGGCGATCTGGCCGCTTATCGCCGCCGCGATCCGTGTCGAGGCGCCGCCAAGCTGAAGAATGGTGACATCGGTTCTTTTCAAGCCAAGACTCTTGATCGCGAAGTCCGCCGCCGTATCCGTGGACGAGCCGTATTTGCTGATGGCGATATTCTTGCCCTTGAGCTGCTCGGCATTGGTGATCTCATTCTTCACCACCAACTGGAATGGAAGCTTGTTCGAGATGCCGCCGATCAGCACGATATCGGCGCCCTGCACGGCCGCCGCCATGGACGGCGTATAGCCGTTCTGCGCGATGTCGACCGAGCCGCCGACCACCGCTTGCGTCAGCGTCGAGCCGCCGTCGATAAAGGTGGGGGTCACATCGAGACCGAATTTTTTGAAGAGGCCAGTCTTCTCACCATAGATCAACGGACCCGAGGTCATCGAATATCCGTCATAGGCGACCCGCACCTTGATCAGAGGCTGGTCGCCTTGCTGTGCCGAAGCGGCGGTAGCAAAGACAGCGGCAAGAGCGGATAGGATCAGGCGTTTCATCTTGTTCTCCCTGGATCGGCGTTATCGTTAGCTTATCTGTTTTCCCGTCCGCTCACGAGAGCAGCGCTTTCATTCTTTCCTGATTGATCGTCTTCATCAGTTGATCGACGAGGCCGCTGAGCGGCAGCGGAACTTTGGCGTCCTGTGCCAGGTCCAGCGCCACATCCATGTCCTTTTCAGCCCATTTGCCGGTGCTTTTGCCCCAGCGGGACAGCGACCAATTAGCGCCGCTGCCGTGCCCAAGGGCGTCAATAAGCCGCGGAATGTCGGCGCCGAGTTTCTTAGCGAAAGTCAGCGCCTCGAAGTTCGCCGACATGCAAGCCCACAGCAGCAGGTTGTTCATGGTCTTGGCGATTTGCCCGGTGCCGACGCCGCCGAGATGCAGCACGCGGCCAAAGGATTCCAGCGCCGGCCTCGCCCGCTCAACCCATTTGTCGTCGCCGCCGGTGTAGATCACGAGCGTGCCGTTGTCGGCCGCCTCCTGCCCGAGCACGACCGGCGTATCGAGCACGCCGATGCCCTTCGCCTCCGCGAGCTTGGCCATGCGCTGGCACAGTTCCGGCGCCACTGAACTGGCGATGCAGATGACGGAGTCTCGCGCCAGCTTGTCGAGCAGCCCGCCTTGGATCACCTCTTCCACCTGCTCGCCGGTCGCCACCATGATGACGACCACCTCGGCGCTCTGGCCGACTTCCGCCGGCGAGCCGCAGCCCTTCACGCCCTCGCTCTTGGCGCGCGCCATGACTTCGGCACTGATGTCGTAGCCCGAAACTTCGTAGCCATTTTTGCCCATGTATTTGGCCATTTGCAGCCCCATGGCGCCGAGCCCAATCATGCCTGTGCGTTTCACCGGAGTCGTCATTTAATCGTTTCCTCGTTTGAGATTACAGCTTAGCCTTTTCCGTCTTCATGTGCGCCCGCCGCTTCGCGGTCGCCGCCTGATCGATGCCGCGTCCGGAGGCATCGATCACGACGCCGTAGTCGCGTTCCGCCGCTTCCGGCGACACATAACCCTCGCGAATGTCGGCCAGCACGCGCTCAGGCTCGCGCGTCAGCGGATCGCCGTAGCCGCCGCCGCCCGGAGTATCGAGCCGGAAGATGTCGCCTTCTTTCAGCGGATAGTCCGCATAGCGCGTCGGCAGGCGCTTGGCCTGATCGGTATCCGGATTGATCCAGATGTCGCCGGTGCGGCCGGTGTTGCCGCCATTGCTGCCGTTCGGCGGAATCGTGTGCTTCATCGAGCGGATGGAAAAGCGCGCGTCGGCGAGGTTGAGATATTCGCGGCGAATGCCAAGCCCGCCGCGGAATTGTCCCGCGCCGCCGGAATCTTCGATCAACTCGAAGCGCGTCAGCCGCGTCGGGAACTCGCTTTCGATGATCTCGACCGACGCGATCTTGGCGTTGCTCTGGTTGACGGTGATGCCCGACGCGCCATCCTTGGTACCGCGCGCGCCGGCACCGCCCGCCAGGATTTCGTATTGCACGTAACCCTTGCCGGTATAGGTGCTGCGGCCACCGATAATGATGGAGCGGCTGCCGCTGCCGTCGGCACGGACGCGGGACGGCACCACATGACTGAGCGCGGCGAAGATCGCGTCCACCACCGCATGCACGGTCGGATTATAGGTATTCACCGGCGCGGGAAATTTCGGATTGATCACGCTGCCCTCGCGCGCGGTGACGGTGAAGGCGTCGAGCAAACCGCTGCATACATACATGTGCGGATCGATCAGCGAGATCAGGGCATAAGCCGTGGCGGCCTGCGCCAGCGGCGGGCGGATATTGGCCGGGCCCTTGGTCTGGTCCGCGGACCCACTGAAATCGAAATGGATGCTGTCGCCTTTTTTCTCCACCGCCACATGCACGCGCACTGGCGTGTTCAATTCGATGCCGTCGTCATCGACAAAGCGTTCCGCCTCGAAGCGTCCGTCCTTCCATTCCGCCACCGCGGCTTTCAGCGTGGCCGCGGATAATTCGAACAGCCGCGCCCAGCAGGCGATGATTTTCTCTTTGCCGAATTTGCCGACGAGTTCGAGCAGACGTTTCTCGCCGAGGCGGTCCGCGCCCACTTGCCCGCGAATATCGCCGAGCACCAGTTCCGGCGTGCGGCTGTTGGCGCCGATGATGCGCTCGATGTCGCCGTTGGTGACGCCGCGGCTTTGGTAGCGCACGGCGGGAAGCTGCAGGCCTTCGTTGAAAATCTCCCGCGCCTGACCGGAGCAGCTTCCCGGCACCGGGCCGCCGATGTCGCTTTTATGCGCAATGCTGCCGCAAAATCCGAACAGCGCGCCCTCGACGAAGACCGGCGTGATCACCGCCATGTCCGGCGCGTGCGGGCTGCCGCCTTCATAGGGATGATTGATCAGGAAGGCGTCGCCTTCAGCGATATCGTTCCCGAAGGCGCGCAGGATTCCAGCGCAACAGGCGGGAAAAGCGCCGATATGCAACGGCAGCACCACATGCTGCGCCACCACTTCGCCGCGCGCGTTCATCAACGCGCAGGAGGCGTCCTGCGACTCCCGCACGATGGTGGAGAACCCGGTGCGAAACAGCGAGTTCTGCATCTCCTGTACGATGCCGGAGAGGCTCGCTTTTATCACCTCCAGATCGATGGCGTCGATGTGCACTTTTTCTCCAAGCGTCAGTGCAGGAATGTCATGTCTCCGGCGTCACGATCAAATTTTTCCATTCATCGACATAGGCGATCTGACCGGAGCAGATCACCGTCGTGCAGTCGAACTGATCGAGCACGGCCGGACCCTTGAGGCTCAGACCCACATCGAGCTTGTCGCGTCGATAGACTGGGCACTCCACGGTATTGCCGTCGAGCCGCACCCGCCGTGTTTCGCGCATCGCTTCGGCGAGGCTCGCCCCTTTGGGTTTAAACCGTGGCATCTCCACCGGCGGCACTTTTCCAACGGCGCGCACGCGATAGGACACGATTTCCACCGGTTCTTCGGGGGCACTGTGTCCAAACATCGCCTTGTGCTGCGCGTCGAACGCCTCGCGAAGCTTCGCCAAACTATCGGCTTCGGTCAGATCGTCGTCGCAGCTCACCGCGATCTCATAGCCCTGACCGGCATAGCGCATATCGACTGCGCGCTGAAGGCCGATCTGCATGTCGGTAAATCCATCGGACCGCAGGTCCGCGGATGCCCGATTGGTAAGTTGCTCGAACATCTCTTCGACATTCCGCGGCACAAGCTTGCTGATAGGCATCATTTTCGACCGGATATAGTCGTGCTTCACATCCGACATCAGCAGCCCGATTGCCGAATAGACGCCGGGGTAGCGCGGCACGATCACCCCCGCCATGCCGAGGTCGCGCGCGATCTGGGCGGCGTGCACCGGCCCGGCACCCCCGAACGCGAGCAACATAAAGTCGCGGAGATCATGGCCGCGCATCGTGGAAATCGCCTTGATCGCCTCGGCCATCTTGACGGTAATGACGCGGACAATACCTTCGGCGCTCGCGATGGCGTCCATGGACAGAGGCCGCGCCACGCGATTCTCGACCGCTGCCTGCGCAGCCGATACATCGAGCCGCATCCGCCCACCAAGAAAATTACCGGCGCTGAGATATCCCAGCAGCAGGTTGCAATCCGTGATAGTCGGCATGATGCCGCCGCGGCCGTAACACGCCGGTCCCGGCACAGCGCCAGCGCTTTCCGGTCCGACCTGGAGCGTGCCGAATCTATCGACCTTCGCGATGGTGCCGCCGCCGGCGCTCACGGTGTTGATGTCCATCATCGGGACCGCGACATCGCGCCCTTCGATCTTGCCGCGGCTGGACACGAACGGCTCGCCGTTTCTGATGAGTGCGACGTCGCATGAGGTTCCCCCCATGTCGAACGTGATGATGTTGCGCAATCCGGTCATGCGGCACGCGTAGCTGCCGGCGGTCACGCCGCCGGCCGGACCGGACAACACGGTCGTTACCGCGCGGGAAGCCGCCGCAGCGAATGTTGCCATCCCGCCGTTCGACTGCATGATATATTTTTGTTTGATCGCGATACGCGCATCGGCCAGCCGGCGGTCAAGTTGCGCGATATAGCGGGCGAGTATCGGCTGCAGATAGGCATTGATGACGGTGGTGCTCAGCCGATGATATTCGCGGATTTGCGGCAGCACCTCGCAGGAGAGCGAAGTGCTGCAATTCGGCATCTCCTCGGCAATGATCTCGCGCACCCGTATTTCGTGATCGGGATGAAGAAAGGAAAACAACAGACAAACGGCGATCGACTCGATTTCCTGCGTCATCAACTCCCTGATGGTCGCACGCAGTGCCGGCTCATCGAGTGGGCGCAGCACGTCTCCCCGAAAATCCACCCGCTCTTTCACCTCGCCGGTGCGGCTCTGCGGCACCAGCATTGCGGGCTTGTCGAACAGAACGTCGAAAATCGCGGGTCCATAGGGCCGCGACTGCTCGCCCACCGGATAGATGCCGCGGAATCCCTCCGTCACCAGCAGCCCGGCCGTTGCTCCTTTGCCCTCCAGCAGCGCGTTGGTGCCGACGGTGGTGCCATGACAGAAAAAGCTGATGTCCTGCGCCGACACCCCTTTCGCCAGCAGCGCCTGAACACCCGCCATGATGGCTTGCGATGGGTCATCAGGCGTCGAGGGGACCTTTGTTATTGATAGCTCGCCGGTGTCCTCATCGAGATAGACGAAATCGGAAAACGTACCCCCAGTGTCGACTGCGACCCGGTAACGCCCCATTGCGAAAATCTGGTTTGCTGTCGGGCTATTTCGGAGGCATCGGCATCTGCACAAGTTGCGCGATCTGTTCCTTGGTGAGCGGCGCGGACATGAATTTGGTCGCAACTGCCTCTGCCATGATCGCATCCATGCCGACGACCTGATCGGGCGATAGCGCGCTCTTCGGTACGCGCTCGGGGATCTTTTGCGCGACGCTGAGCGGCACGTTGGCAATCTCCGCGAAAACCACCAGCGCGTCGGGAGACGAGTACATATAATCGATTGCTTCGCGATAAGCCGTCATGAAGCGGTCAAGTACCGGCTTGCGCGCGTCCATTGTCGCTGCATTTGCAATGTTTACCCGAACCGTTCGGTCCCGCATGCTTATGACATCGGAAGCCCGAGCAACGGCGCGGATTTTTCTTTCATCGATCTCTTTGAGGCCGATCGGAATCGTGGTCCAAGCCACATCAACTTGGCCTGTCATTCCCGATGTGAAGCTCGGGGTGACGCCACCGGTGCTGGTGGGCTTGGCGCTTATCTTCTCCTGGGCGAGCAAAGCTAGCAGTGCGGCGTGGCTTGACGAGCCGCTCACCGAATAACCGATCGTCTTGTCCTTAAAGTCGGCTACGCTTTTGATCGGCGACTGCGCGGGTACGAACCAGTAGATGTCCGGTAACCCTGTCGTCTCTGCGCTGAACACCCGCAGCGGAGCGCCCTTCGAGAAGCTGCCGAGTACGGTTGAAAATCCGACCGACACCGCAACATCAATCGATCCGCCGATGATGGCGCCCAGCGCTTCCGCGCCGCCGCCGGTGAACAGCAATTCCACATTCACGTTGTGCTTCTTGAAGATACCGGCGCGCTGGCCGATTTCGGTAATCGACGTATCCCACGCGCCGCGCTGCGGCACCGCCACCTTCAACGTATCCTGGGCCGTCGCGGGTCCTTGCCCTGCAACCGACAATACAGCGGCTGCAAACAAAAGGAGTGGAACAGGTTTCATGACAACTCCGGGAAAACCCAACGCACCATGCAATGGGGTATTCGACTGGCATAATAGCGCGAAAGTCCCGCAGGACCGCAAGAGCGTCAGTCGGCTTTAAAAACTAGGCTGCAAGCACTGGATTGAGAATTCGGTTTGCGTATACCGAAATGTTGTCGTTTCCTTTGCTTGCTTGAGGATGCCGGGTGTATGAAATAAGGATCGAAAACAAAAAACCAGCCGGGAGGTAGATAATGACCAGGCTTGCGCGCGCGGCGATTGGTTTTCTGGTCGCCTTTGGGACCCTGTCTACACCGATTGCGCAAGCCGCCGACATGGTCACCATCGGACTCGTCGGCAGCACTGGCCCGACCCACTGGCCGATCCATATCGGACTGAAGAAGGGTTATTACGATGCGGAAGGCATCAAACTCGATTTGATCTTCATCCAGTCAAGCGGCGCGGTGCTGCAGCAGCTCGCCGCGGGCTCACTCGACGCGGCGCTATCCGCCGCCCTGGTCGATCCAATCTACGCAATCGACAAAGGGGCGCCGATCTCAATCGTCCGGCTGGAATTGCAGCTGTCTCCTTATGCGCTGATCGGCAAGAAGAGCTATCCGAAGATCGAGGAGCTCAAGGGCAAGACCCTGATGGTCGACGGCCCCAAGGGCATCACCAAGATCTATGTGGAGCGGATGTTGGCGGCGCATGGGATCACGCCACATGAGGTGGATTTCGTATTCGTGGGAGCGACCGCGGCGCGGTTTTCTGCTCTGCAGGCGGGCGCGATCGATGCGACGATCCTGCTGCCGCCGTTTAGTTTTGCCGCCGAAGCGGCAGGCTTCAGCAATCTTGGGCTGACGGCAGACTATTCCAAGGATCTGCCGTTCACCGGTGCGGTGGTCAACAAGAATTGGGCAGAGAAGAATCCGGCGCTGATGCGCAAGCTACTGGCCGTGCACAACAAGAGCGTCGCATGGTTTCTCGACAAAACGAACAGACAGGAAGCCATCGACATCATGGCCGACGCCAGCAAGCTTAAGTCCGATGTCATCGCGCAGACTTATGATTTCCTGCACCAGCGCGATTTCATCGAGGGCACCGGCGCAGTCTCCAGGACCAAGATGAGCGCGCTGCTCACCGCGCTGAAAGGACTGGGCGACCTTCAGGGTTCGACCGAACCGGAACGGTTCGTGCTTCCTGGTATGGCGCGAATAAGCGAATGAGCGTCGGATAATGATTCGAAGGCGAAATTAGCCTGGAGTCGTGCGATGATGGTCTTCTGCGAATTCATTCGCGCTCGATGAAACGAGGAACAGACCCAGCGAGGCCATAGGGTACCTCTCAACAGGCCCATCAACCAAGTATCGTTCCCTTACCTTTACCGTCGGCACTTTGCTCAATCATCACGGTGTCGTATTCAAGCGCAATTCTCTTGGTCAGCTCGGCATCCATAAGCTGTTCGGGCGTAAGAGCATGCATCGCGGCAAATAGACCTTCAGTTCCGGCCGGACTGTAGACCATCAGCATCCGCACCCCTGTCTTCGACGTGACCTGATGCGGCACCCCTGAGGGAATATGGATGCACGACCCTTTTTCTCCGACAAACACCTCGTCTCCCACTCGGAATTCCGCACTCCCGTCGAAGACGTAAAATGTTTCGAATGCCTTGGTATGAATATGCGTCCGCGATTGGAAGCCCGGCGAGCAGTTCTCTTCCACGACTTCGAAGGTTCCATTCGTGTCCTCGGCAGTTATCTTTACGATCACCTCATTTGAACGTGCATAGACATTCCCTTTACCCGGGGCTGAGTGCTTTGCTTTGGGCTGCGCCATCATTCCCTCTCTCGGCACGAACGAAATTAGTAGCCCACGGCTGCGTTGAACGGGCGCGGCTGGTTAGCGGTTGCCCGATCGGCGAACCTTTCTTGCCGTAAAAAGCGTCGGTAGGCTACCCACAACAAGAGACAGCACGGAACTTACCAGCATAATGTAAAGCATGGGATGAGGGCTGCCATCCGCCAGAACTCCGTAGAGTTGCGCGGCCGCGGCGCCGAAAAAATGCTGCAGGAACACGCCTATTCCCGCGGCAGTTCCAGCCAGCTGGGGAATAGTAGCCATCGCGCCGGACTGCGCATAGGGCAGTGCAATTCCTTGTGCGAAGGTTATGAAAAATCCGGGAATAAAAAGCGTCAGCGGATACGTCAGGCCATATATCAGCAACGTGGACTGCACCGCGACGGTGCAGAAAGACAGCACGGAACCGGCCAACACCATAGTCTCGTTCGATATCCGCCTGCCCACACGACCTGAAACGAAATTTCCCAAAAAGAAGCCGGCCGGGGCAAGAAGAAAGTATAAACCGTACTCCGCGGCCGGCCGATGGAGGAGTTCCTGCATCAGGGGAGAGGAAGCGGACGCCAGCGTCATGAATGCGGCGGTGCTGAAGCCTGTTTGCAGGACAAATGCCGTGAAACGAAGATCTCGGAACAGCATCCCGTAGCTGAGGAGCAATTTCAGTTGTGGCCCGTCGATTCTCGATTTTGGATGGGTCTCATAGATGGACAGGAAAGCGCCTGCCGTGATAGCTCCGCCTGACACCAGCGCGAAAACGAAAATACTGCGCCAACCGAATGTGTCTACCAGAACGCCGCCAATAAGCGGCGCGATCATCGGCCCAAGAGTGTAGAACATTGTGAAATAGGCAATGGCTTGCACGAGCCGTTCGGCGCCAAATGCATCGCGCGCTATCGTGCGCACGAGGGTCAGTCCACAGCCAGCACCCGCGGCCTGCACCAGCCGGCCGATTAACAAGATCTCGATCGTATTCGCCGCGACAGAAATTACGCTGCCGACGAGAAACACACCTAGTCCGGACAGCAACACCGGACGTCGTCCGTAACTATCGGCCAAAGAGCCATAGACCAGAGTCGCGAACGCCATCGCGAATAAGGAGATGCTGAAGGTCAGTTGCGCGAGCGCGTCCGAGACTCTTAGGCCGCTTTTGATGGCCGGTATCGCAGGCAGGAACAGGTGTATCGCCAAGGGGCCAACGAGCGCGATCGATGCAAGAGCAAGGATGAACGAACGGCCGGGCACGTCCCGGACAGGCGGACTGTCACTCACCCTCGCGTATCCGGAGCGCCGGAAAAGCCGCCGGGCTGGCGGTTGCGTCCGCGCTGCAATACTTCGAATCGTGATTGCATTGCCTGAATCTCTGGGCGCGAATAGAATCCCGGCCTTCACGTCAGACCGCTGGTCGGAGGTAGCGTCCTCACAGCGCTTTGGCGCATGTGTCCACACAGGCGGAGCGTGTGGACACCCGATTATGGACGGACTACGCAGCCGCGGTGGTGATGAGGCGCTCGAAATTGCGTTCTTTCAGGTGCTGGTCGAGGCCCCAGCGCTTCACCTGCCCCATGACTTCCTCGAACTCAGCACGCGGAATGGATTTGTAGACGAAGCGCTCGCCGCGGCCGAATTTGCTGTAATCCCATTTGCGATCTTTGAATTCCGCCGGGACCGCCAAGTCCCACAACGGCAGATATTTGTCCAAGTCGGCATCCATGGCCTTTTCGGCACGGTCGAGCGCCCGCAGATAGGCTCCGACGATGGCGGCGTCGGCGGATTCGGGCACCCACCACAATGTGTGGAACCGATCCTCGATGATTTTGCGCAAACCGAGCTGCTCGGCCATCGCGATCTGCGGAGGCAGTAGGCTGGCGGCTTCCACTTCGCCGTCAAGTAGAGCCTTGAGTCGCGCGCCGAAGCCACCGGTGTTCACGATTTTGATGTTCTCGAGCGGCAGATACTTTTCGAGCCGATACGGGACATTGAAATGGCTGCCGGCCCGCATGCCCACCGAAATCTCCACGTCTTTGAGATCCTCAGGCCGGCGAATCTTCGAGTCCGGCCGCACGAAAATGGCCCAAGGCGAATCTCCGTAGGCATCAGGAACGAATCTGCCCATGCCGGCGCTGGCGTTGCAAATGCTGCCCCAGGCGCAAGCGCCCTGAATGACGTCGCGGCCTTCCACGTAAGGCTTGTCCTGCGGCCGTTCGAAATAGGACAGTTCCTTCCAGCTGGATTGGGTACCGCGAAAGGTTTTCCAGTCAAACTGAACGTCGAGCCCTTCGGCGGCGAAGAAGCCTTCTTCTTGGGCAACGAAGTCATTGAGCCCCATGCCCTTTGGCGCGACCGAAACAGCCTTTAGTTCTGCTGCCATGGTATTCTCCGTTACGAAATTCGACATCGTGCTGTTGGTTACTTCTCGATCGTCCTTTCGAACGGCTACGACGTTGCCCACCGTTCGCCCTGACCGTCTGGTAAATGGCAGATCGATATGGAGCAAGGACCTTGCAATCTCAATGGTTCGCGCTGGTTCAGATCGGCGCGAGCCGTTGTCTTTGCTATCGCGGCGTTGGCTCATTCCATACGGGGTTCTTTCCTCCTGTGTAGGACACGCGCCAAATCGTCCCACCAGTGTCATCGGCAATGAGAAGCGAGCCATCCTTCATCACGGCCAAAGCAGCTGGGCGTCCCCACACCTCGGCCCGATGCTGACCCGAGACCCAGAAGCCGGTGACGAAATTTTCGTAGCTGCCGTCCGGCTTGCCGTCCTTGAATCGCACCCGGACAACTTTGTAGCCCGTAGGTTCGGACCGGTTCCACGAGCCCTTGAGCGCCACGAACGCATCTCCGCGATATTCCGCCGGGAACTGCTCACCGTCGTAGAATACCAAATCCAAAACCGACGAGTGCGGTTGGAACAGGACGTCCGGAACAACGGTTGCTTTCACCTTTTCCGGCGCCCGATGGGCAAAGCCCGGCTGCGGGTTAGGACCGATATAGGCGTAGGGCCAGCCGTAGAAAGCTCCCTTTTCCACACGGGTTACGTAATCCGGCGGAAGGTTGTCGCCTAGTCCGTCGCGTTCCTGCACGCCGGCGTAAAGCTCTCCGGTAGTCGGGTGGAACGCGAGGGTGGTCGGATTGCGCATTCCGGATGCAAACGTAGTCTGGTTGGAGCCGTCTGGGTCAAATCGCTGAATTGAGGCCTTGACCTCCGGCTCTACGCCGATGTTTCCGGCGGAACCCACGCCGACGAACATAGCGCCGGTTTTCGGATCTATGGCGAGGTGACGGTTCTGGTGACCGGCAACGACGCCAAATACCCCTTTCTGTGTGATCATCTCCTGGCCATAGGCGGCGGGGACCGGCTTGCGCTGCTCGGGGGGCACGTCCGCGATCTTCGGCTGATCCGCCCGGCCGGCCCGCACTGCGCCGCTTACATGCGGCACCTGCCAGATGCCCTCCTGATCGGCAACGAGCACAAAGCCCTCGCGGTAAGCCAGGCCATAAGGCGCGTTGAAGTCATCCGCATAGCGCTGGATGAAGTCCGCCTTGCCATCGCCATCCTGGTCACGCAGCAGCGTCAGGTATCCGGTCTTTTGCTCCGCCACGATGACGTCATTGTTGGGAAGAACGAGCAAGCGGCGGGGATGCTCGAGCCCGGTGATGAAGGGCGCGGCCGTAAAGCCCTCCATTACGCGTGGCGCTTGTCCGGCATATGGGATCACCAAAGATCGGCTCGCGGCAATCGGTCCGCTCTTCGGCGGCGGCAGGTTGTCAGCCTTGACGACAAAGCGCTTGCCTAGCTCTTGATCGGGATTGTTGGCAGAATCGGCGGCTACTGGTTGCTGCGGCGACGGCCGCTGCTGCGCAATGGTCGCGGAGCTCACGAGACAGCTGGCCGCCATTGCGGCTGCGATGATGCAAGGATAGCGGCGCATGGGATCCCTCCGTTGCCTTTTCGCGATGGCTAGCACCGATCGGCGGGAGCGCATTAGACTGGCTTCTCGGGAGGCGGCAATGAAGCAATAACCCGAGAACAATCCGAATAGTTCGCTCCGTCAAGCTGCTCACGAAGTACTCAGGAGGGGAGGCCGCCGGAAGAGATAAAGGACAACATTGTTGTCCCGACCCAGGCTACGCGCCGGTAGCGGCGGCGGCCGTAATGCTGGTTCTGGCCAGAGGCCACGGCCGGACCGCTGAATCTAAGTAAACTTAATGGCTCCCAAATTTGCACGACGGATAGTGTGACATAGGTCACACGTGCTGTGTCTGCGTCGCGCTATCGTCCCCTGTTTGTGCTTTCCCGCATGGATTCCACTCTACACAACTTGGGCCGGGGTTGATCTCCGGCTCTTTTGATTCAGCGCATACTCGGGCCTAGGAAGCGCGAAAAGTATTCCGCCAAGTGTGAACTGCCTCTCATGCGCAGCGGCGCATGAACTTCGTTCTTGCGTGCCTGATCCTCGGGATCGACGGGAAGGGTGAAGAAAAAGTAGACCCGTTACCCGGACTCAACTCGATCCATATTCCTCCACCGTGCATTTCGACGATTCGCTTGCTGATCGGCAAATCAAGGCCGGTCCCGCCTTTCTTTCGCTTCGATGAGCTATCCGCCTGTTGAAATTCGTCGAATATCTTTGCCTGGTCTGTGATACTGACGCGGGTCCGGTGTCGCGAATGGCGACGATGAACGACCCATTTGCAGCGGACGCACTGACCGCCACTTCGCCGAAATCGGTAAATTTTATCGCATTGCCGATCAGATTCAGTAACACTTGCGCGATACGGCGTTCGTCCCCGGAGCCGATGGGCATATCTCGCGCCAATTCGGTTTTCAAGGTGAGCTGCTTTGCTTTCGAAAGAAGACTGGATTCCTTTTGTCCTGGGCCAAGTCGATGATCAACGGAGCTGCGCCCGGGCACATATCCACGGGAAGCTGCGGCCACCGCCGGAAAGCTTTTCATCATGTGTTCCTTTTTCGAAATTCTACCGCAATACGCGATCTGCTTGCCGCAGTACCTCGAGCGGTAGGGATGCTCCGAGGCACTCCGCAGTTTTCATGTTGATGACGAAAGTGGGATCGATGGGTTCGACCGCGAGATCTCCCGGCTTCGCCCCTCTGCTGATCTTGTCGACATACCCGGCCACTCGGCTGCCCGCCTGGAAAGCACTCGGGCCATAGGCGGCAAGGGCACCCCACTCCGCCATGAAATCCTGCAGGCCGAAGGCCGGAACGCGTTGCGGCAGGCTAGTCTCAAGCACCAGATCCACATTGCTGATGATCAGCGAGTCAGGCAGGATCATTATGCCATCCACCTCGTCCCGCCGTACGCGTGCAAGCACCGCCTGCAATTCCGCCCGGCTTGCAACAGTCTGGTCATGGATTTCAACGTTCAATCGATCCGCCGCCGCGCGTATCTCCACCATACTTGCCTCTGCGACCGCGTACCCTGCCTCCCGGATCGTCATTAGACGCTTGAGCCCGCACTCCATTGCGGGGAGGAGGCTAGTGTTTGTCATCCAATCCCGGGCGGCCCGTTGAACTGCCGCCACGATCAGCGGTTCCGGAGGGCGCGCTCGACGCCGAGATTCCAAGCGCAAATAAATATTCCCCGTTCACGTCGTTGTTTGCCTTACCTGACTCAAGCGCTTCGGCTTGTGGGTTGTCATGATGCTCTCCTTCGAAGCGGCCTATTGGACAATCCTCAAAGAGCGAGGATGGGGGGATGGCTTATGATCCGCCCTGCGGCGGTGACGGTGCTGAAGGCCGGCGGCCAAAGCAATCGCGAGCCGACAGCCATCAGTGTCTTGGGCATTATCCCTCTGGCCTTCGCCGGTTACCCGGGATCGGAAGCCCGATAGCGGGGTGACAATGCCATTTAGCGAGCAGCATGCGGATAAGCGATGAACTGCGTCACACCTGGAAAAACATCGTCCGGAAGGCTCTCGGCAGACAGCAGCACCTTGCGCTCAATCATAGGCGCGACACACGAGACCACGGCATTTCCGGAACAAGAACTATGGTAAACTGTACTTGATTGTGCGAATGACTCGATGCGGGGCCGTTAACAAGTATGTCCCTCACGCACTACAATGTCGGCCTTGGGTACTCTAGCCTGTCATTGTGACCCGAGGGCAAGCATGTTCATCTCGCCAGTGTCAAAGCCATTCTCAACCAGGGTCAAAGCGTCGTGACGGCAGCACCTAGTTCTTTGGAAGATGCTCGCAGGGTGCTCGGTGAATGCGCGCTTTTCAGCGGTTTGCCGGCGGACGAGCGCAATGCGCTGATCGCGCGCGCGCATCTGCGCAAGTTCGTACCGGGTGACACCATCTTCCTGATGGGGTCGCCAGGCGACAGCATGATGGCTGTGCTGAGCGGAAATATCCGCATCAGCGTTCCATCACCGGAGGGGAAGGAGATCGTGCTGGCGATTCTGCAACCGGGCGAAGTATTCGGCGAAATCGCGGTGCTCGATGGGAAGGAGAGATCCGCCGATGCCAAGGCCATTACAGGCGACAGCTGCCTCGCTGTCCTCAACCGGCGCGACGTGATGTTTTTTTTCGACCGACACCCCAGCGCATGGGCCGCACTGGTCAAAGTGTTATGCGAGCGTTTACGCCGGACCGATCAACAATTTGCCGAAGTGGCGCTGATGCAGGTGCCGGTCCGGCTCGCAAAAGCGATCTTGCGGCTGACCCCCCCGGCAGCGGGTCTGAAGGGGCGGCCGAAGATCAATTTGTCGCAGCGGGAACTCGGAAGCATGGTGGGAGCGACCCGCGAAAGTGTCAATAAATGCCTGAGCGATTGGCAGCAGCGGGGAATCGTGAGCATGGAAGATGCGACGATCACGATCGTGGATCGCGAGGCCCTGGAGGAGCTGGCAGAGCTGGGGCTACTTTAATTCGAATGAAATCAGGGCACTGCATGATCGACTCCGGCGGCTTTGAGCAGTTCTCCTAACGGTCTGCGTGCATAGAACACTCGGGTTTTCACGGCATTTCGAGGCGTGCCGAGGATTGCTGCCACTTCCTCAGCCGACTTGTCGTAATAATAAACCAGGCTGATAACTTCGCGATATTTGGGTGATAAGTGAGTTAGCGAGCGGCAAAGGATTCCGGACGCCTGCTTTTTTTCCAGGCACATCTCGGGGCCGTCATCCACCTCAGTAATTCCCCGGCTACTTTGATCATCCAACGGTTCCGGCGAACTTCGTCGTATCGCGGAGATGGCTTTGTTTCGTGCAATGGCTAGCAGCCAGGCCGCGACTGCAGCCTGACCCCGGAATCGCGGCGCATTTCGCCACACTTCGAGAAAGGTGTCGCTCAGCAGGTCTTCCGCCACCTCCTCATTGCCGACGATCGCAACAATGTGCCGGTAGATCCGCACACGGTGACGTATATACAGCACCTGCATGGCGAGCCTCTTCCCCGCCGCGATGCGTTGGATGAGAATTTCGTCCGAACTCCCTTGGTCCGCAGAGCGCGAAGGGAGTTTGCATGAGTCCGCGCATGAAGTTTGGGCATCGATGACTCCAAATAGCGATCATCGCGCCTATAACCATAAATGACTCCCCCGGCGTGTGAAGCAACTCACGCCCGGTCGGAAAAACTAGCCAGAACTCAAGCTGGATGGAAAAACACATAAATGAACTGCTTCCGTCCTGATCGGCTGCCAAGCAATCTTTCAAGGGGTGATCCAGTTCATAAGGTCCCCGAGCGTCAACCCGTTACAAAGCGTTTTTAAGAGCGATGCTCTTCCTTCACACGGCAGGACGGGAGGCAACAATGAGCAGATACATCGCTTCCCGCATCTTAGTTGTCGCAATCACCCTCGCAACGTCGGCTTATAAGATTTTGTTGCAGAAGTGTGTTGAGTATTTCGGCGAACAGTGATTCCGTCGCTCCAGCACGATGTGCTAGGGAGGCGCGCAATGATGGGGCGGCTCAAGCACGATCAGGGGCGGCTTTTCTACTCGTTCTGCCTTGCTGATGCCGTTGCGGACGATCATCCGGTCCGTGGGATCGCTGCGGTGCTCGATCTTACGTGGGTGCATTCGGCGCTTGCGCCGTACTATTCCAAGATCGGCCGTCCCTCGATCGATCCGGCATTGATGATTCGGATGCTTATTATCGGCCACGTGTTTGCGATCCGCTCGGAGCGGTCGCTGTGTCGCGACGTCGTGGTCAACCTAGCTTATCGGTGGTTCTGCGGCTTAAGCATTGAAGACAAGCTCCCGGATCATTCGGCGTTCTCTCGTGCTCGGAATGAACGGTTGCGGGATAGCAACATCTTCCGCCAAGTGTTTGAGCAGGTGGTTGAGACCTGCATTGCGGCGGGGCTGGTCGGCGGTGAAGGGTTTGCCGTCGATGCCAGCCTAATTGCCGCGGATGCCAACAAGCAGCGTTCGATACCAGGGCCGGAGTGGCAAAAGCGACGTGATCCTGCGACCGCAAGCCGTGCCGTAAAGGAGTATTTGGCAACCCTCGACGACACAGCCTTCGGTGCGGCGAGCGAGGTCACGCCGAAGTTCATCTCGCTTCCGATCCTGCTGCGCAATGGACTGGAGCGATGCGTGGACCGGCGTTCTTTGCCTACGCCGACAATTACCTCATCGATGTGAAGTTCGGAGTGATCGTCGATGTCGAGGCTTCGCGCGCCATTCGCCAAGCAGAGGTTGACGCAGCTCGCGACGTTGCCCGTACGCTGGTCGGTACCGACTCGTTCGAGCAATCACGCCGAGATCGCAAACGCGTCGAGATGCTATTCGCCCACCTCAAGCGGATCCTGAAGCTGGTCCGCCTCCGCATTCGTGGTCCACGCGGCGCACAGGACGAGTGGGCGGCTATCGCACAGAACCTACGGCGGCTCGCCAAGCTGGTCGTGCGACCGCCACCAGCCCGCGCCATCTGTGCTGCGTAATTGCTGCAAGTCTTGGTGCTGGAGCGTCAAAGCCCGCCCAACAGGGCAGAAAAACTTCAAGATACCGGCCCTGTGCCTCAAATCGCCGACTTCTGCAACAAAATCATAATGAAGCTGTCGGTTGCTGCAGCTGATGCATCGGGAGAACCGCTCGAAACGGTGTATCGGCCGGATTGCGATGAAATCTCCGAACCATGAAACGACAGCGGGCGCCTGCGGACTGGTCGGCTTAACGTAGCACCAGCCTTTGCCGTGACCCTCGTTTCCCATCCTCAAAAAGCAACGCGCGTTGCGCTAAAAGCCGACAACATACAAGGCGATGCTGACTGTTAAATAGAAGTGTCGCCCGCATCTTAATAAAAAGAGCAATGCAAGTGGCGGCACCTCCTGCGCTGCACACAACTAGAAGATCGGCATTGGGATGGCGCGGCAGGCGCCTGCCGCGCAGTATCAGAACTCGATCTTATCGCCGGGATTCATCGGAAATACTTTAATTCCGACACTGCCGAGCGCGTCCATGTATTGCTCCGGCGTTCCGACTCCCAAAGGATGCGCCCCATAGTGCATAGGGATGGCATATTTCGGCTTCAGCATTTCCCGCGTGGCATAGGCGGCGTCCTTCGGGTCCATAGTGAAATTGCCGCCGATCGGCAGCATCACCAGATCGGGCTTGTAATATTCGCCGATCATCTTCATGTCGCCGAACAGGCCGGTGTCGCCGGCGTGGTAGATCTTGAAGCCGTTTTCCAGCTCGATGATGAACCCAATCGGTTCGCCGCCGGGCACGGTCTCATCCTCAGCCGTCGGCAGATGGCCGATCAACGGCGGCTTGCCGCCGTTCTTGGCCGAATTCCGCCAGGTGAGCTCGGAGGAATGCTCCGCATGCGTGGCCGTGATCTTGATGCCGGGCGCCGGGCTGGTGGTGCCGCCCTTGTTGAAACGCGGCAGCATCTGTGCCGGCAGCACACCGAGCGTGAGCAGCGTCTGGTTCATGCCGGCCGGCCCGATGATCGGCACATTGTGCATCTTGGAAAGCGCCGGCGCGTCGAAGAAATGATCGTAATGCGCGTGGCTGACCAAGATAACGTCAACGCGCCCGAGTTTTGCGAGGTCCTTGTATTCCGGCGGCGTCTTCGGATTGGGCGTGAGCCAGGGATCGGTGACGATCACTTTGCCGGTCGGCGTGGTGATCTTGAACACCGATTGGCCGAGCCACAGGATTTCAACTTTGCCGGAACTCGGCTGCGCGGCCGGCGAAGGTGCGGGCGCCTGCGGCTGCGCACTCGGTGTCTGCGCCTGCACGAGGGCGAGCCCGCTTAACAGCAAAAAGCCGGTGAGAGCGATCCGAAGTTTCACGTATTCCTTCCTCCTCACTGGAAACAATCTGCCTTGCTGAAGTTGGCTTCGGCGCTGTGATGACAAGGCGTTTAGCCCACCTGTTATTTTCCTCCGGCGAGCCTAACATGATTTCGACCTTCAAGGAAAGCAAAGGTGTGCTAGGCTCGTCCCCTTCCTGGTTTTGGAGAAACAGATGAGCACATTTGCGCGCCTTTCCCTCACCGCGTCGCTTTTACTCAGCTTTACGATTCCCGGCCTCGCCGCTGAATACCTATCGACAACTGAGCGGCAGAAGGCACGCGCATATTCGGCAGCCGTGGTCACCGAAGGGGGTCGCACCGTATGGCTCGCCGGCCAAACCAGTATCCGAGACGAGCAAGGTAAGGATCTCTCCGGGAATTTCGAAGCGCAAGCGCGGCAGATATTCCGGTCAATGGACCAGACCCTGCAGAAGTCTGGCGGCAGCCTCGCCAACCTCGTCACCATGACGGTGTTCATCACCGACGTGCGATATGGGGACCGTTTTGTTGAAATCCGAAAAGAGACGTTCCGCGACGGCAGCTTTCCGGCAAGCGCGCTTATTACAGTGTCGGGCTTTGCGCAGCCGGGCATGCTGATCGAAATCCAGGGGATTGCAGTCGTCGGTGATCGCTGCGGAAGCGGAAATCCTTGTTTGCCGCGGTAGCCTGAGACCAGATCCAAGAGATATCGGCGGATATCGGAGGACGTGCAGATGAGCGCTGATTGCACCGGCAGCGCAGTCGGGGTCGCGAGCGCAGCGATTGCGGGAAGCGTCTCCGCACAGTCAAACATCGTTATAAACGATCCAACGGTGGTCCGAGAAATCGAGGAACAGTTTGCCGGTTATGATGCGGCACTGATGAAGAACGACTTGGCAGCTCTCAACGGCTCCTTCTTCGATAGCGCGACGACGGTGCGTTACGGAAACGCGGAAAATCTCTACGGTTTCTCTGAAATTCAGGCATATCGCTCGGCTGTGCCGACGGGAGCGCAGACTACGTTTCAGGCAATCCCGATCGGCGGGTGGTCGGTCCAGATATTTGGTTTGCGGCTCACTGATTACGAACGCGCCAACCGATGACGGTGCCCTCGATTTGCTGGCCCGATTGGATATTCCACCAGCTGCCGTCGGACCAGCGGCAAGGATAAGGCAGCACGTAGGTGCCGCAGTGATCTTCGCACAGCACCTGCAGCGGCTGTTCCGGTGGCGGCTGACCCTCGCTGCTAAACTCGCTTAACCGATACTCGCGGGTGGCCATCTACTTTCCGGCTGCTTTTCTCAGCGCGTCGATCATCCGGTCCTGCCAGCCCGGCCCGCCTTCTTGGAAATGATCGAGAATGTCCCGGTCGATGCGCAAGGAGACCAACTCCTTCGCGCCGGGCAGCGCGGGAGTTTTCGGTAGGGGGACCGGGGCCGGCGTCGTTGCCTTTTTGAATGCCGCTTCCGCCGCTTGTCGCGGGTCGTGTGCTGTTCTTCGTGTTCTATCCACAGCCATCTACACTCCTGATAGGGCGAAGTTTATGTAGCGATTCTTTGACGTGCGCCCGGCCCATGTCAATTGTGCGGCGTGCAAGCCTCTGCAAGGGGCTGCGGCGTTAACCTCTCGTCCGGAAGTCTTCCCGCCAATGCAGTCTAGCGGGATCGCCATGATTGCCCGGCGGTGGACCAATGCGGCGTCCATGTCTTATCTGAGGGCCATGAACCTCGTCACCATCTCCCTCCTCACCATATGCGGTCTGGAAGAACTGTCAGAGCACGGCTCGCGCGGGGTTACGCATGTCCTATCGATCCTAGACCCGGATTACCCCGAGCCGGAGGCGCTGCGGACCTTCGATCGGTCCCACAGGGTGATGCTGCGCTTTCATGACGCGATCGAGCCCGCGCCCGGCCTTGTGATGCCAAGCAAACACGATGTCCAGACGATTCTGGATTTCGGGCGCAAGCTGCCGGATCCGGCCCCGCAGCCGGAAAGTCACCTGCTGGTGCATTGCCATGTCGGAGTATCGCGCTCGACCGCAGCCATGGCCTGTCTCTTGACGCAGGCGCATCCGCACGAAAACGAAGACCGGATTTTTGCCCGTCTGCTGGAACTGCGCCCAAAAGCTTGGCCGAATTCGCGCATGATCGGGTTCGCCGACGAGCTTCTGAGCCGCGGCGGGCGACTGAACGCGGCGCTCGCACGGCTCTATCAGCGGCAATCGTCGGGATATCCGAAACTCGCCGCCTACATGCGCGACAACGGCCGTCTGCGCGAAGTGCAGCTGGCGGAGACGGCTTAGCCGACCATTACCTGAGAATCAAGTTCTGTCGTCCCGGCGGCTAGGCAGCCCTAATCGACGCTAACGCCGCGGAACTGCGATGCTGCGTCGCCGTTAAAAGGGCGGCGCGGTGTCGCCAAGGAGCCAGGGGATGCTGATTCACCGACGCTGCTGGGGAGTATCGGGCTCATGTGCAGTGCTTGTTACTGCACTGCACATGACATTCACCGGTCCCGCTCCTTCTCAGACCGCGGCCGTGCCCGCAGCAGACGTCCAGAACTTGGTTGTTCGGCTGACGTCAAAACTTTCGCCGGTACACGGGCCCCTGCTCTTGGCGCAAGAGCGCGGCCACTACGCGGCCGAGGGCCTTCAGGTGGAATTGCGTGATGCCAATATCGCGACGGCCATGCAGGTAATCGCGGGCGGGGCCGAGAAGATCGGCTATGGCTCGGCGATGAATATCGCCGAGGCGGTGAGCGCCGGACTGCCGGTGACCATGGTTTCCATTTACATTCCGAAAATGCCGTTGGCGCTGGTCGCGCATCCCGATTTGACCCTGACGAAGCCGAAAGATCTGGAAGGCAAAAAACTCGGTTTGGAAGCAAACGAGCTTTTTGCCAACACGCTCATCCCGTTCGCGAAGATCAACGAGGTTGCACTATCGAAAGTCATGACCGTCCAGGTGCAGCCCGCAACACGAGCGGACCAGTTCGCGGCGCGCGAGATCGACTTGCTGCCGGTGCTGACCTATGAGGAGCTACCGGTATTGGAGAAGCGGCTTGGAATGAAGCTCAATGTGCTGAAAGTCGCCGATTACGAACTCGTGCTGCTCGATCACGGATTTTTCGTCAATCAGGAATTTGCCAAGCAGCAGCCGGAGACCATCAGAAAGCTTTTGCGCGCGGCCGGCAAAGGTTTTGCCGATGCTCTGAAAGACCCGCCCGCTGCGATCGAGGCGGCCGCGAAACATCTGCCCGACATCGATCGCGATATTCTGGAAATGCAAACGCGGGCGCTCCTGGAAGCGATTGCGGTCTCGACGGAGAAGCCGATCGGCTGGCAGGAGGAGGCGCAATGGCGCGGCAATATCGACCTGCTGAAAACGGTCGGCCGCATCAAGGATATCAAGGAATTGAGCTTCTATTTCACCAATGAACTTCTGCAGTAATCCGGCCAGCGGCCGACGCTAATCAACCTTCAATCCGCGGCCACCGTTCATTGCAGCTCGGCGCTGCCGTCGCCTCTGATCCAATAAAGATAACGATCGATCGAGCGCTTCAGCACCTCGTTCCCGCCGTTGGTGAAGGGACGGTCGAACCAGGCGCCGTAAATTATGTCGTAACGAAATGGTTCGAGCAGCGCGCCAATGCGTTCCACCGCCGGCCCGGACAGCGGAACCATATTGGGATAGCTGCGCATGAAGGTGACATAGTTGCGGTCGGGAATGGCCTGAACGATGTCGCCCGCCAGCAGGGCTCCTTTACCGCCGGCGCCTTGCGCCCAATGCAGCACGGTGCCGCCGGCGAAATGGCCGCCGCAGCGGATCAGTGTCATTCCCGGTGCGAGTTGCATGGTATCGCCGTCCCACGATTTCACGCAGGGGTCCGGCCGCATGATCCATTGCCGATCGGCGGCATGCAGATGCACCGGCATGTCGAAGGCGCGGCTCCAATCCACCATCGTGGTGTAATAATGTGGATGCGAGATCGCCATCGCACTTATGCCGCCCAAGCCTTTGATGATCTCGATCGTCGCCGCATCGAGCAGCGAAATGCAGTCCCACAGCACGTTGCCCTGCGGCGTGCGCAATAAGAGCGCGCGCTGGCCGATGCCGAAATGCGGCTGGCTCCCGATGCCGATCAGGCCGGGCTCGTACTGCCGATAGGCGTTGAAATGCTTGCGTGCCAACGCGTCGAGCGTGGTCCAGGTCTGTCCTTCCGGCAGCACATATTGCCGTTCCTCGCTGCAGATGGCGCATTCGGCTGGCGGCTTTTCCGAGGGCGCAAATTGCGTGCCGCAGGTATTGCAGATGAAAGCGGGCATGGCGGACCAGATTTGACCTAAGGGAAGGGCTTGGCGTGGATTGGGCGCGCCTGTGCTAACCTGCGATGGAATAAGGTGCTGCATCAAGAGGCTTGTGCCTCTACTCACTTACCATCGTCATCGGAGCTGCCGTGAACATACCGCCGTTCGCCTATCCGCCGCCGTTCAACACCACGCGTGCAAGCCATTCCGTGCTCAGCGTAAAGGATCTGGCGAAGAGTCGCGCCTTCTATGTCGATTGTCTGGGTTTCACCATCAGCGATGAGAACGCCGACACGCTTTACCTGCGCGGCTTAGCGGAATCCTGCCACCACAGTCTGGTGCTCAAACGGGGCAACGAATCGCAGGCGCAACGGGTGGGCCTGCGGGTATTCACCGAAGCGGACCTGGACAAGGCGCAGGCCTGGTTCAAGCAGCAGGGTCTGCCGACGCAATGGGTCGAGGCGCCGTATCAAGGGCGCACGCTGCACACCACTGACGTGCTCGGCACGCCGCTGGAATTCTGCGCCACGATGGAGCGCAAACCGCGGCTGATCGTCTCGTTCGAGCATCATCGCGGCGCCTGTCCGCAGCGCCTCGACCATTTTCAGGTGCTGGTGCCGGATGTGCGCCGCGCCTGCGAGTTTTATCTCAGCATGGGCTTCCGGCTGTCGGAATACATCTCGCCCGACGGCACCGATGAACTGTTGTTCGTGTTCCTGCAGCGCAAAGGCAATCCGCACGACATCGTGTTTGCGCCGGGAGCCGGCCCGCGCCTGCATCACGCGGCGTTCAGCCTGCCGGAATCCTATCACTTCTTCTACGTCTGCGACCTCGCCACCGATATGGGCTTTGCCGAGAACGTGGAATTCGGTCCGGGCCGGCATGGTCCTGGGCATGCGCTGTTCGTCTATATGCGCGATCCGGACGGACACCGCATCGAGCTATTCAATACCCATTACCAGACGATGGACATCGAGGACGAGCCGGTGCGCTGGGATGCGTCTTATGCCGCCAAGCGGCGCTGGCAATTGCCCGCCCGGCGGCAATGGTACACGGAGGCGAGCCGCTTCGCCGGCGTAGAGCCGCGCGAGCCGCCGCGCAAAGGCTCACCGATGACGCTGGAAAAATATCTCGGCCTGGAAGATTAGCTGCCAACCTATGCCCGCTGCAATGCCGCACCTTTCTAGGCGGGCTTGCCTTTGCGCATCCCGGCTGTTTCCATATCGTTACGCACCTGTGTTTCCGACATAACGGAAGCATCGAAATAACAGCCCAGGGAGGAAAACTTTGAATACGAAATCGATTGCGCTCAACGGGGTGGCGGGAATCCTCGCGCTTGGCAGTGCCTGGGCGGCCGATCCGGTCAAGATCGGCGTAGTGACCCCGCTCACCGGTACCTATGCCGGCATCGGTCAGCAGGTGCGCTGGGGACTCGAGCTCGCCACCAAGGAGGTCAATGCGGCCGGCGGCATCATGGGCCGGCAGATCGAGCTCTCGTTTGAGGACGAGGAGGCCAACCCCTCGGTCGCTGTGCAGAAGGCCGAGAAGCTGTTCCAGGTCGGCAAAGTCGATTTCCTCACCGGCACGGTGAATTCGGGCTCGACGCTCGCGGTCGGACAGTTGGCGGAACGTTCCGGTAAGCTGATGGCCACCACGGTGTCGTTTGCCGACTCCATTACCGGCGACAAATGCTCGCCCAATGTGTTTCGGGTGAATGCGCGCGCCGGCCAGCAATCCGCCGCGCTCGCCGCCTGGCTCTCCAAGGAGAGGCCGAAGGCGAAAGTGTTCTATCTCGGTCCGGATTATGAGATGGGCCGCTCCACCGTTGCGGCGTTCAAATCAAGCGTCGAGCAGGTCGGCGGCGCCAGCCTGGGCGAAGTATTTGCGCCGCTCGACGCCAAGGACTACACGCAATATTTCGGACAATTGCGCGCCGCGCGTCCGCAGGTGCTCTACACCTCGGTTGCCGGCAATGACACGGTGCGGCTGTTCACTCAGCTACAGGAATTCGGGCTGCGCGACAACCTGACGGTACTCGGAGCTTCCGGCACGGTGACGTCGCAGAATATCGCCGCGATTGGCAAAGCCGCTGAGGGCTTCATCACCGGCGTCGGCTATTCGCCGGAAATCGCGACGCCGGCAAACAAAAAGTTCATCGACACCTTCCGCGCCGCCTACAAGACCGATCCCGACCTCTACGGCGCGGATTCCTATGGTCTGATCTATGCCTACAAGGCGGCAGTCGAAAAGGCGAAGTCGACCGAGACCGACAAAGTGCGCGACGCACTGCGCGGCCTGAAATGGCAGACGCCGCAAGGCGAGAAGGAACTGCGCGCCGGCGATCACCAGGCGGTGCAGACAATGTATGTGGTGCAGGTGAGGGACGGGCAATTCAAGATCGCATCCGAAGTGCCGGGCTCGGACGCGATCGGCAAGGACGAGTGCACGCGGTTCTAAGACTTCAACGCGATCGTCAACGATTTCATCCCGGCCGAGCGCGCAGCGCGAGAGCCGGGACCCGACGATCCCAAACGAGGCTGGGGGTGTGCATGGGTCCCGGAGCGCATCGCTTCGCTCGGCGTCCGGGGATGACAAAATAAGATTGACGCGATACGGCCAAGCGCAACAAACAAATGCTCGACTACATCCAGTTCGTGCTGGCGCCGCAGGTGATCACCGGGCTGGCGCTCGGGGTTGCCGTGATCCTGGTCGCGCTCGGACTGACCATTATTTTCGGCCTGCTCGACGTCATCAACATGGCGCATGGCGAGTTCTATGCGCTCGGCGCCTTCATGGCGGTGGCGCTCGGTTCCGTCGGACTGCCGTTCTGGATGTTGCTGGTGCTGGTCCCGCTGCTGATGCTGCCCACCGGCTATGTGGTGGAGCGCGGGCTGATACAGCGGGTTTTTAATCGGCGCGACCGCCACGTAACGACTTTGCTGCTCACCTTCGGCTTCGGATTGGTGCTGGAAGATGCGTTTCGGCTCGTCTTCGGCCCCAACCCACACCGGCCCGAGACTCCGATCCGCGGCGCTGTCGAGATCGCCGGCATCTATCTCCCGACCTACCGCTTGTTCATGATCGTCACTGGAACGGCGATCATCGCCGCGGTGGCGCTGGTCGTGTACCGCACCCGGCTCGGCGCGATGGTGCGCGCCGCCGCCTTTGATCGCAATATGGCAGCTTCGCTCGGCGTGCCGGTGCAATGGGTTTATGCCGGCGCGTTCGCGTTCGGCGTGGCGCTCGCAGGCCTCGCCGGCGTGCTGCTGGCGCCGATCTATTCGGTGTTTCCTACCATGGGACGTGATTTCATTCTGATGGCGTTCACGGTGGTGATCGTCGGCGGTATGGGATCGATCGCTGGGGTCGTTGTCGCTGGATTGTTTTTGACGCAGGTGCAGGCGATCTCCTCGCTGTATATCTCGCCGGTCTGGGCCGATCCGATCGTGTTCGGGATCATGGTTCTGATGCTGATGGTACGCCCGCAGGGTTTGTTTGGCCGCCTCGGGCATGCCTGACGCGCTCACGGCGGCGATGCGGGCAAGCCATGTGCTGCTCGCGCTGCTCGTCGCGGCGGCGCTCGTTTTGGCCGCCGTCGGTGCTGCGCTCGGCGATACCTTCTATATGCGGCTCGCCACCGAGGCGCTGATCTTTGCCGGACTCGCGATCTCGGTCGACATCCTGCTGGGCTATACCGGATTGCTCTCGCTCGGGCAGGCGTTGTATTTCGGGCTCGGCGCCTATGTCTCCGCCTTGGTGCTGATGCGGGTGCCGTCATTGTGGGCGGCGCTCGGCGCTGCATTGCTGGCCGGACTCATTGTCGGATTCTTCGGCGGCGTGATCGCCAATCGGGTGCGCGGCGTCTACTTCGCGCTCATCACTTTCGGCATGGCGCAAGTCGCCGCCAAGGCGGTCTACAACACCCGGGCGCTTGGCGCCTCCGACGGCCTGATCGGGGTGCCGATCATCGACATCAATCTCGGGCTGCTCTCGATCTCCAGCGCGTCACCCGCGGGATTTTTCCTGTTCGTGCTCGGCTTCATCACCTGCCTGTACGCGATTTCCGCTTATGTGCTCGACACCCCGTTCGGGCGTCTTGTGATCGCACTGCGTGCCAACGATCGCCGCGTGCCCTTTCTTGGGTATCGCATCACGTCGCTGCGGCTCACATCCTATGTGTTCGCGGCCGTGATCGCGTCCGTGTCCGGTGCGCTCTATCCCATGCTGCGCGGCTTCGTGTCGCCCGAGCTGCTGTTTTTTTCCACCTCCGGCAATGCGGTGATCACTGTCGTGGTCGGCGGTATGGGCACGCTGGTCGGCGCCATCTACGGCAGCGTGCTGCTCGCGGTGCTGCGTTCCGTCATCGGCACCTGGACCGAGCATCACCTGATCATAATCGGTTTGCTGTTCATGGCCTGCGTCATCTTCTTTCCGCAAGGCCTGATGGGGGTGATCCGACCGGCGATCGCGCGGCTGTTCGGACGGAACACGCCATGAGCGCGCCGATCTTGGAAGTGCGCGATCTTTCTATCCGCTTCGGTGGCTTGCGTGCCGTTGACCACGTGAGCCTCGCGGTCGAGCGCAACCGTATCACCACCATTATCGGGCCGAACGGCGCCGGCAAATCGACGCTGTTCAATCTGATCTCCGGCGCGCTGCGGCCGCACGGCGGTGTCGTGCTGATGGAAGGCATCGACCTCACCGGCTCGCCGCCTCACCGGATGCAGGCGGCGGGGCTGGCGCGCTCGTTCCAGATCACCAATCTGTTCTTCGAACTTTCTGTTGCAGAAAATCTCCGCCTGGCGGCGCAAATTTTCGAGCCTCCGCACAGATCATGGCTGCCGATCCGCCACAGCACAAAAGCCCGTGCGCGCGTGGATGAATTACTGCAGCGCTTCGATCTCATTACGAAAGCAGCCTATCCGGTCGATAAACTCTCGCATGGCGAGCAGCGCCGGCTGGAAGTCGCCGTCACGCTGGCGAGCCGTCCGAAAGTGCTGCTACTGGACGAGCCGACCCAGGGCATGAGTCATGGCGACACCGAGAAAACCGCACAACTGATCCGCTCTCTCAGCGACGAGGCGACAATCGTGTTGATTGAGCACGATATCGGCCTGGTGATGAGCCTGTCGGACCACGTGGTGGTGCTGCATCAAGGCCAAAAACTCGCGGAAGGCACACCGGAGGCAATACGCGCAAACCCGGCGGTGCAGACCGCCTATTTTGGACATGCCGAATGACGCTGCAGCTGCGCGCCCTCCATGTCCATTACGGCTCCAGCCATGTGGTGCAGGGCGTCGACCTCACGGTCGCGGACGGCGAGGTGATCGGGATATTCGGCCGCAATGGCGTGGGCAAGACCACGCTGCTCAAGACCGTCGCGGGCTGGGTTTCGCCGAGCAGCGGCGAAATCTTGCTGGGGGCGCGCAGAATTGACGGACTTTCTCCCGACCGCATCTGTCGCGCCGGCGTGGGCTTTATCCCGGAGGATCGCCGAATTTTCCCCGGCCTTTCGGTGGAGGAAAATCTCACGCTGGGATTTTTGCAGGTGCCGCGCCGGGCCGCGGCTGCAAACAAGGCGGCGCTGGATTCGGTCTATGCACGCTTTCCGCGCCTGCGCGAACGACGGCGTCAGCTCGGCACCACGCTATCAGGCGGCGAGCAGCAGATGCTGGCAATCGCCCGCGTCATGGTGGGTGATCCGAAACTCCTGCTGGTGGATGAGCCGAGCGAAGGCTTGGCGCCGATGATCGCCGCCGACATCTACGCCATCATCGCCGAGATGAAGCGCGCCGGCCACACCATCCTGTTGGTCGAGCAAAATCTCGCGAAGGCATTGGAGATTTGTGAGCGCTTTGTCGCTATCGACCGTGGCCGCATTGTGCTGACCGGCAACGCGAGCTCGGCCGACGATCGCGCCAAACTGATGTCGGTCATTGCGGTGTGAATTCAATTATCGAACGCTGCAGGGGCCAAGCTCGCGCGTCAGCACGCGGCGGGTCAATCGATGAACTCGACCCGCGTGCCTTTGGACACCAGTTTCGCTAAATCCTTAACGTCCCAATTTGTCAGGCGGATGCAGCCGTGCGAATAGGTCTTGGATACCTTTGTCGGGTCCGGCGTGCCGTGGATGCCGTAGCTTTCCAGCGAAAGAGCGATCCAGACCGCCCCCACCGGATTGTTGGGACCGGCCGCGATCGTAAACGGCTTGTCGGTCTTGACGCTCTTGAATTTGAATTCCGGATTGTAGGTGTAGGTGGGATTCTCAGCGACCGCGCGGACCTCATGGGTCCCGTTTGGCGCTGGCTTGTCGGCGCTGCCAATCGATGCTGGATAGAACGCTACCAGCTCGCCATCTTTGTTCAGCGCTCGCAGGATCTTGCGCTTCTTGTCCACTTCGATCTTCGACACGCGCGCGCGCTCACCGCGCTGCTCGACATTGGGGACGATGATCGTCTCCCCGGCGTCGCGGAACTGCTTTCCCGGATTCAGCGCTTTCAGAAGCTTCTCCTCGATATGGAATTTCTCCGACAGGAGCTCCACAGCTGACGTGTAGCCGAGGCTCTTGAGCTCTGCCATTTCCTCCAGCTTCTTGGGTATCTTCTCGACGAAAGGACCCTTCACGTCGGCATGTTTCAACGCGTATTCGATCAGTGCGGGTTCGCTGACATCCGCATTGAGCTTCTCCCAGGTCGGCGCATCGAGACGACCGGTTGTTTTCATTTGATGCCGCTGCTGAAACGCCGTCAGCGCTTTCTTGAAGTTCTCCCCGCCCGCGCCGTCGATCACGCCGGGCGAGAAGCGCGCGCGATCCAGCAGCACCTGCGCTTTCAGGCTCGCAGGGTTGAGGCCTTTGGATTTGCCAGCCGAGAATTCCGCTTTGTTGACGGCGTCGAGCGTCAGGCCGGCGGCGTGTGACCACCCCACGCCGGCCAGCAGCAGTAATATCATGAGTGTAGATCGGCGAAGTGGCACGTGATGTCCTTACGCCAGGTATCCGGCCGCCGAGACAACGGAAATGGCCGCGGAAGGTTCAGATCACCCGAAACAGGAAAAGCAGGATCAGCGTCAGAGCCAGTGAGATCAGCAGCGAGCCGGCGCAACCGAGCCGGTTGGAGAAAAAGAAGAACATGGGATTGTCGCGATCCTTGCACCTAAGTTCTGACCCGCCGTGCCGCAGGAATGAAACACACAGGGCTCGTGGCTGTTCCGCGGCGGATGACAGACGCGCAACCGGCGGGATATGCT
>JAXDOR010000190.1:0-7295 GCA_034668825.1 Alphaproteobacteria bacterium
GCCAATTGCTGTTGCGCCACCGCCACCGCCTCCGGCCCAGAATCTTTCAGGCCTGGAGCAACAACTCCGGCAGATCACCTCCCAGATCGAAGCCCTGCGCCAGCCCAGCGGCCTGGAGGAAGGCATCGCCGCGTTGCGTGGCCAGTTGAACGAGATCGCTCGCACGCTGACCGAGGCGATGCCGCGGCGCGCCATCGAGGCCATTGAAACCGAGGTCCGGACGCTGGCCGGTCGCCTGGACAGCACCAGAAGCGCGGGCGTCGATGGGCCAGCACTATCGGCGGTCGAACGCGGGCTTGTGGAAGTACGCGATGCGCTGCGGGTTTTGACCCCTGCCGAAAACCTGGTCGGTTTTCATGAGGCGGTCAGAGGGCTGTCGCAAAAGGTCGACCTTCTTGCCTCCACTAGCCAGGATCCGGCGGCATTCCAGCAACTGGAAGCCGCGATCTCCACGTTGCGCGGCATCCTTTCCCATGTGGCCTCGAATGAAGCCCTGGTGCAGCTTGCCGGCGAAGTTCGGGAGCTTTCCGCGAAGATCGATCAGGTAGCGAGTTCCGCGAACGGTGACGCGCTCACCGCGCTGGAAAAAAGGATCGTCCACATTGCCGACGCGCTGGAAAAGCGCTCGCAAAACGGCGGAATGGTGCCGCCGCAACTCGAAGCCGTGATCAAGGGACTAAGCGACAAGATCGAACGCATTCAATCGTCCCGCGGCGATGATGTATCCCTCGGCAATCTCGAGGACCGCATTGTGAAGCTGGTCGAGAAGCTCGACGCTTCCGGCGCCCGCTTCAGCCAGCTTGAAGCGATTGAAAAAGGTCTCGCCGACCTGCTGGCGCAGACGGAAACTCAACGGGCGGGCGTCGGTGCGGCCACGGCCAATCCGCAACCGGCAGTGAATGTCGATGCGCTGCAGCGCGACATCGCGCGGACGCAGAATTCACTTGAGTCCGTTCATGGCACACTTGGACAGGTCGTCGACCGGCTTGCCATGATCGAAACCGGCATACGCAGCGCGTCGACGCCGCGTTCGGCAATGCCGCAGGCGTCGACGCCGCAGAACGCATCGTCGCCGACAGCACCCTTGCCGCAGGCACCGCAATTGCCCCAGGGGGCGTCCTCCCCACAGACAGTATTGCCGCAGACAGGATTGCCGCAGACAGCCACGCCGCCCCAGACAGCGGCGTTGCCGTTGTCTGCCATGCGCTTTCCCACGCCACCCGCCGCGTCGCCGCCCCCTAATGCACCGGATCGTGCCACCGCCGCAGCCGCGGCTGCCGCCGCGATGGCGCGCGCCAATCCGCAAGCAGCGCGGCGGCCGATCGATCCCAACCTGCCGCCCGACCAGCCACTTGAGCCTAATTCCGGTGGCAATCGCGTGCGCAAAGCGGTGTCACCGGCGGATCGGATTGCCGCTTCCGAAGCTGACCTCGGTCGGGCCAAGCCTCCGGTCATCGCCGACCCCGGCGGCAAGTCGAATTTCATCGCCGCGGCGCGCCGGGCGGCGCAAGCCGCTGCTGCCGAACCTTCAGCCAGCGACCTGCGGGCCGTCGCCGACGATCAGAACGAGAATACCGAGCCGGCCCGCAAAACAATTGCGCATCGCGTCCGCTCTCTCTTTGTGGGAGCGAGCGTGATCTTGATCGCCGCGGGAGTCTGGCGCTTCGCGCCGAGCCTGATGGACTCCGCGGAATCGCCGAAGCCGCAATTGGTTGCGAGGACACAGACCAAGCCTGTCCCGGCCAATCCGAAAACCGCGGATATCGCCGCTCTTGCTACTCCGCAAATCGGTCCCGCCGTGGCTCCGAGAGTGCCGGCTGCCGCGCGTGCTGCTTCAGAGATCACGGGCTCCCTGCAATCGGGTTCGCCCTCATGGATGCAGCAGCAGGCGCCGTCGATGCCTGCCATTGCCGCAACCCGCCCAGTCGGCGCCGATAAGCTGCCTGCCTCCATCGGTGCGCCGTTGCGAACGGCAGCGGCCGGGGGTAACGCCGCCGCCCAATATGAAATCGGTATGCGCTATGCCGAAGGGCGCGGCGTTTCCGCGAGCTTCCAGGAGGCGGCACGCTGGCTTGAGTTCGCTGCCAAACAAGGTCTGCCTCCAGCGCAGTTCCGGCTCGGCGGTCTCTATGAAAAAGGGACCGGCGTGAAGAAGGACCTCGATATGGCGCGCCAGCTCTACCGGGCGGCCGCGGATAAAGGTCACGCCAAGGCCATGCACAATCTCGCCGTGCTCTATGCGGAAGGAGCTGCCACCAAACCGGATTACCGCAGCGCGGCGCAATGGTTCCGCAAGGCTTCCGATTACGGCATTTCCGATAGCCAATATAATCTCGCCATCCTTTACGCGCGTGGGATCGGCACCGAGCAGAATCTCACGGAATCCTATAAGTGGTTCGCGCTGGCCGCCGCACAGGGCGATCAAGAAGCGACGAAGAAACGTGACGAGGTCGGCGGCCGTCTCGATCCGGCGTCGCTAGCGGCAGCGCGGCTGGCGGTACAAGCCTTCACGGCACAGCCGCAGCCCGAGGAAGTGATCGCCGTGGCGTCACCTCCCGGAGGTTGGGACGGGGCGGCAGCTTCCACACCGACACCTAAACCAAAGACCCGCGCCGCCAGCGCCGATAAAATCGGCGGGATGTGAGCCGGGCCGTCATGCTGACGGCTTACGGTACAGCGAGACTCGGCGTACAAATCCACCGTACCGGCTTCGCGGGTCCATGAGGGTTAGACCCCTCACGCGCACGCGAGAACGGGATCGATTCATCCTTCTCGCTCGCTCGTAGACAATCGCGCGGCGTTCGCGAGAGGCTCTGGTTTCAGCCTTGAACCGCGGATTTGTCCGTGCAGATCTATCTTCCGATCGCCGACCTGCCCGTGAACATGTTCCTCATCCTGGCGATGGGGCTCGCGGTCGGATTCATCTCCGGCATGTTTGGTATCGGCGGCGGTTTCCTGATGACACCGCTGCTGATCTTTATCGGCATCCCGCCGGCCGTCGCGGTGGCCAGCGTGGCGAGCCATATCGCCGCATCCTCGTGTTCCGGCGCCATCGCTTATTGGCGCCGCAACGCCATCGATCCGGCGCTGGCGCTGATGCTGCTCGCGGGAGGCGTTCTCGGCACCGCTGTCGGCGTGTGGCTTTTCACCATGCTGCGTGCGGTCGATCAACTCGATCTGATCATCGGCCTGTCCTACGTTACCTTGCTCGGTATCGTCGGCGGCTTGATGGTGTGGGAAAGCGTGCGCGCGATCATGCGCACGCGGGCCGGCAAACCCGTGGTGCTGCGCCGGCCCGGCAGCCATGTCTGGTTCCATGGCTTACCGTTCAAGCTGCGGTTCAAACGTTCGAAGATCTATGTCTCGGCCATCCCGATCTGGGTCATCGGATTCGTGATCGGCTTCGTCGGCGCCGTCATGGGCATCGGCGGCGGCTTTTTGCTGGTGCCGATGCTGATCTACCTGCTGCGCGTACCGACGGCGACGGTGATCGGCACCTCAATGGTGCTGACGTTGGTCACCATGGCGTCGGCCACGGTGATGCATGCCGTGACCAATCATCTGGTCGACGCCGTGCTGGCGCTGATCCTGATGGCCGGCGGCGTCGTCGGCGCGCAATTCGGCACGCGGGCCGGGCACAAGATGACCGGCGAAAGGCTTCGGCTCCTGCTTGGGCTCCTGGTGCTCATGGTGGGGCTACGCTTCGCCTATCAACTGGTGGTGCAGCCGGAAGACATCTATTCGATCCGGCTGGAGGGCGCTCCATGACAGCGCCGCGCCGCACTGCGTTTGTGGTGATGCTTGGCCTGGTGATGCTGGCGACGGTTCCGGCCGCGGCTGAACGCCTTGTGACCTCGCTTTCAAACCATCGGGTGATGGTGACCTCAAACTTCACCGGCGAGGACTTGGTGCTATTCGGCAGCGTCGAACGCGACAACGCCACGGTTCCGCGCCGCAGCGGCTACGATGTGGTGGTCACCGTCACCGGCCCCCGCGAGAACGTAAGGACGCGGCGCAAGGAGCGGGTGCTCGGAATCTGGGTCAATATGGAATCGCGCGCCTTCATCGAGGTGCCTTCCTATCTTGCCGTGCTTTCAAGCAAGCCGGTCGATGCGGTCGCGGACGCCGATACGCTGCGCCGTCTGCAAGTCGGTCTCGACAACGTGCTGCTGCCGCAGCGCATTGGCCCGGATGTCGCCGACGTGGTTCATGAAGATCCATTCCGCAAGGCTTTCGTGCGGCTGAAGAAGGAGCATGAACTCTATCTCGATCAGCCGAACGGCGTGACCTTTCTCACCCCGACGCTGTTCCGCGCCGGCCTGCCGCTGCCCGAGAATGTGCCCTTTGGTACTTACGATATCGACGTCAAGCTTTTCGCCGATGGCGCCGTGATCGCGCGTTCCACCTCGGCGCTGGAAATCGTCAAGGTTGGCTTCGAGCAATTCGTCGCCGACGCGGCGCGGGATCACGGTCTGCTCTACGGGCTTTGCACGGCGATGCTGGCGCTGCTCACCGGCTGGTTCGCCAGCGTGGTGTTTAGAAGGGATTGAGCTTTCTTTTATCGTCACCCTGAGGTGCGAGCGCGTAGCGCGAGCCTCAAAGGGCGATGGCCGGCTCATCCTTCGAGGCTCGCTCGCACCTCAGGATGACGGCACTTGCGCCACCGCAACGAGACCAGGGACTGGAAGACCTTTTTCCGTGCGCGTGGCTACCGTATCGAGACTGAGCAGGTGCAGCCCGGAGCACTCGATCGCCGTGCGTACATGGTCGGCGCCGTGGGCGTAGCGCAGCGCTGGACCAAGAATGACTCCGTCGCCGGGCTGCCTCTCAACGGTGAATGCGAAAACCCCGCCGGGCGCGAGCACGCGCGCAGCAGCCGCTGCGACCGGCGCGAGGTCGGGTAAATAAACAAAGACATCCGCCGCCACGATTAGATCATAGTCCGCTTGCGCCGCTTCTTCGGTGAGGAACCCCAGCATATCGAGCACTTCAAGCCGGTCGTAGAGCGCCTTGGCGCGCGCCTGTTCAATCATGCGCGGCGATAAATCCATGCCAACCAGCCGATCGACCACGGGCCGGAAAACCGCGCCGGCCAAGCCGGTGCCGCAGCCGAGATCGAGCATGGCGCGAAAACGCGCGGGCTGTCCGGTTGTCTCACAGGCCTTCTTGACGGCTGCAAACAGCAGCGCCGGCGCCTGATAGCCTAGCCCCTCGGTCAGCGCCTTGTCGAAAGCAGAGGCATAGTGATCGAACAACGCGCGCACGTAAGCCGGCGGCAAGTCGGCCGGAGCGTTGGCACCGAGCCGGATCAGGTTGAGCACGGCGCCATGCCGGTCGTCCGGGTCGGCGTCGCGCGCCTTGGTGAAGGCGTCGATAGCGCCGGTTCGGTCGCTCAGCTTTTCGCGAATCTCGCCAAGCGCAAACCACGCAGAGGCATAGCCCGGCGTCAGCTCCAGCGCCTGCAACAACAACTCGGCCGCGGCATGCAAATCGCCCTTGGCCTCGCAGTCCTGCGCCCAGGCATAACGCCGGTCGGCAATGAGATCGCCGGAAGAGAGAAATAGCGTTGAGAGCTGTTGCACAAATTTCACCCGGACTCGCGGATGCGGATTTATGACATATCTAACGTAACGCGCTCTGCCTGCGGTTAAGTGGAATGCCGCGAATCAGGCATGATACGTTGCAGACACGGCGCGTCGGCGCGGAGACCTCCATGCGTAATGAATATGTCAGCCGATTCCTGGGCGGGCCTCCCCTCGCGGTCCTGGGCCGGCTCATCCTTTTGTCCATCGTGGTCGGCGTCATCCTTCATGCTTTGGGTCTCGATCCCTGGAATATCCTGGCCAGCGTGCAAGTGCTGCTGCACCAAGTCTGGGACATGGGTTTCGACGTGGTGCGCTGGCTCGGGCGCTATTTCCTGCTCGGCGCCGTCATTGTTGTGCCGATCTGGCTGATTACGCGCCTGGCAAAGGCGCCGAAGGAACGCGTTTGACGCCGGTGGACTGCTGAAAGTAGCGGTTGTAGCCTGGAAAATAGCTCGCTTAGACTGGTAGACGGATCGTAATTCAGGCTATAATTCCTATATATTGGACAATAGTCTCTACAACCGATTGTCTTGCCCATGTTGACCCATGCTCAAATCTGGACCGCCATCGACCGGCTGGCAGCGCGCGCCGGCCTTTCGGCTTCGGGATTGGCGAAGCGGTCCGGCCTCGATCCGACTACCTTCAACCGCTCGAAACGCATCACTCCGGACGGGCGCGCCCGCTGGCCCTCCACCGAATCGGTCGCCAAGGCGCTGGCTGCGACCGGCACCCATGTCGAAGCCTTCGTGACGCTGATCACCGACAGCGCCGGCACCGCGGCGCAAGCGGTGCCGCTGATCGGCTTCGCGGAGGCCGGCGCCGGCGGCTACTTCGACGACGGCGGCTTTCCGGTCGGCAAAGGCTGGGATGAAATCGCGTTCCCCGCCGTCAATGACGAGCACGCTTATGCGCTGGAAATTTCCGGCGACTCCATGACGCCCGCTTATCGCGACGGCGACGTCATTGTCGTCTCGCCGGCCGCTCCCATCCGCCGCGGCGACCGCGTCGTCGCCAAGACCAAAAAGGGCGAGGTGATGGTGAAGGAGCTGAAACGCAAAACCAGCAAGAGCATCGAACTGAAATCGATCAACTCCGAGCATCCCGACCGGACACTCGCGGTCCGCGACGTGGTGTGGATCGCGCGCATCGTCTGGGCGAGCCAGTAATTATCCCGACCGCGCCAGCGCGCCGTCGATCACCTCGACGGTGTTCTGCAATCCATAGACCGCGACGAAGGAGCCGAAGCGCGGACCCTTCTCCTGGCCGAGCAGCACCTGATAGAGCATGTTGAACCAGTCGAGCGACACGCCCGGCCGCCCGTCCTTGGCTTTCTTGGCGTGATCGAGGAACGGTTCGCGGCGCCCGATCTCATAGACGACGTTCTGGATCTGCTCCGCCGTGGCGTCCGCCGGCAGTTGCGCCAGCGCATCGCGCAGGTCGATGAGCGCGGCGCGTTCGACCGGGCTCGGCTCGCGGAATTTCTTCGCCGGCAGCACGAAGTCGCGGAAATAATGGATGGCATAGCCGACCATGGCATCGAGCTTCGGATGCGTCTTCGGCGTCACGCCTGGCCGGTAGCGGCCGATGAAGCCCCACAGCGTTTCTGCGTTTTCCGCATTCGACGATGACACCAGCGTCAGCAGCATTTGGAACGTGATCGGCATGTCGGACTTCGGTGGATTGCCCGCGTGGATATGCCAAACCGGATTG
>JAXDOR010000191.1:0-38860 GCA_034668825.1 Alphaproteobacteria bacterium
AAACCGACTACGAAGTCGTGCTCCATCTCGAAGGCAAGGCCGATCTCGACAAAAGCGTGCTATTCGGCTTCGACCTCACCTATGCCGGCGTCTTTCGTGTTCAGAACGTGCCGAAGGAGGCCTTGCAGGCGGTGATCATGATCGAATGCCCGCGGCTGCTGTTCCCCTTCGCCCGCGAGATCGTCGCCTCGGCGGTGCATAGCGGCGGATTTCCGCCCTTGCTCCTCGACCCCATCGACTTCGTCAATATGTACCGTCAGAAGGCGGGCGAGGCGGCGGCGCTCGATCAGCCGCCTCCCTCGATACCGAGCTGATACGACGCGGCTGCCGTTACGCCGGCGGCAGGTAATTCTTCCACACCGCGCTGTCTCCAAGCGTCGCGATGAAATCGCGATGCGCTGCTCGCTCGCTGTCGCTCACGCGCGGCGCAAGCGGCACCGGACGTATTCGCATCGCGGCGGCTTGCTCAGGTGTACGGCCCAATGTGTCGCCGTTTTCCACCAGAATGAGCTGGGCCTGCCGCGCCCCTATCAGTTCCACATAGACTTCGGCCAGGATCTCCGCGTCGAGCAACGCGCCGTGCTTAGTGCGCCGCGAACTATCGATGCGATAGCGAATGCAAAGATCATCGAGCCGGTTCGGCCCGGCGGGGTGCTTGCGCCGCGCCAGCAGCAGCGTATCCACCAAACGCCCGCGATCCACCGGCGGCTTGGCGACGCGCTCAAGCTCGGCATTGATGAAGCCGTAGTCGAAAGCGGCGTTATGGATTACCAGCGGCGCGTCGCCGAGAAATGTCAGCAGGTCGTCGGCAATCTCGTGAAACCGCGGCTTGTCTTTGAGGAAGTCGGCGGAAATGCCGTGGACAGCGAAGGCTTCGGCGGGGATGTCGCGCTCGGGATGCACATAGTGATGGAAGACTTGGCCGGTCGGAATGCGGTTGAGCAGTTCGACGCAGCCGATCTCGATCAGGCGATGACCCTGGTAAGGGTCAAGCCCGGTCGTCTCGGTGTCCAGCACAATCTCGCGCATCTTAATTTTCCTTCCCTCTCCCCTTGTGGGAGAGGGTAAACTTTGCGGCGAATCAGCGCCGCTTCGGCATCTTAGCAACCGCACGGAGAATTTGCGCCACCTGCGCGCGGGCCGCATCGAAACCTTGTGAGGTATCCACGATGAAATCCGCCCGCCGCCGCTTTTCAGCATCGGGCAGCTGATTGGCGATCATCGCTTCGAGCTTTTCCTCGGTGATGCCCGGCCGCTGCAGCACCCGTTCGCGCTGCACCTCGGGCGGCGCCGAAACCGTGACAATGACGTCGACGCGCTCCTCGCCTCGGGTTTCCAGCAACAGCGGAATATCGAGGACGGCTACGGCTACCCCCCGCTTTTCAGCGTCGGCGAGGAAGCGGGCCTCCTCCTGCCGCACCAAGGGATGCACAATGGCTTCGAGCTGCCGCAGAGCGGCTTGATCGCCAACGACACGCGCTGCCAGCTTGTTGCGGTCGACCTTGCCGCCCACCGTGGTGCCGGGAAACGCCGCCTCGATCGCCGCCGCCGCCCCGCCCTCGTACAGCCTATGCACCGTGGCGTCGGCGTCATGCACCGGCACGCCCGCCTCGGCGAAAAACCGCGCCGTCGTCGTCTTTCCCATTCCGATGGAGCCGGTCAGGCCGATGACGAACATATGATCCCTTTGTCCCGGACGCGGTGCAGCGCTTTAGCGGTGCGCCGCTGATCCAGGACCGTTCCACATTAGGAGCCTGTAACGGTCCCGGGTCTGCAACGCAGCACCAAAAGGTGCCGCGCTGCGCCCGGGACACAGAAGCACCTTACGCGGTAAGCCACCCTTCCCGCCGCAAAACCGCCAACAGCGGCAGCAACGGCAGACCCAAGACAGTGAAATAATCCCCCTCGATCCGCTCGAACAATTGAATGCCCGCCCCTTCGAGTTGATAACCGCCGACGCTCGCCGTCACCGCGCTTCCTACGGTGGCGAGATAATCGTCAAGAAATGTATCGGAGAAGGCCCGCATCGTCAGCCGGGCCGTCTCGCCATGCTCGAACAGAATCTTGCCGTCGCGCGCGAGCGCTACGGCGGAATGCAGCGCATGGGTCTGGCCGCGCAAGACGCGGAATTGTTCCGACGCTGCAGTGCGGTCGGCTGGTTTGGAGAAGCGCCGCGCGCCAAGCGCCAGCGTCTGGTCGGCTCCGAGTACCAAGCGTCCCGGCATTTGCGCGGCCACATCAAGCGCCTTCGCCCGCGCCAGCAGCGCCGCCACGGCAGCCGCATCCCCGGCCGCGCCAGCTTCGGTGGCGCGTTCATCGATTTCAGCAGGCCGGACTTCGAGCGGAATGCCGGCGGCTTCAAGCAAAGCGCGCCGCGCGGCACTCTTGGAGGCAAGCACGAGAGGATCGGCGGCAAGCCAAAGCGGCATTAATTTTCCTTTCCTCCAAGCGGAGGAATAAATCCTACATCGCCACCATGCGCCGGCGCGCGACCTGCAGCGCCAGCACCGCCGCCGCAGTTTCTTCGATGGAGCGCCGGGTCACGTCGATCAGCGGCCAATTATGCTTGGCGCATAGCCGTCGCGAGAAGGCGACCTCCTCGGCGACCGCCTGGCGGTCAATATATTGACTGTTGTCATCATCGACCTTGAGGCCGAGAAGCCGGTTCTGCCGGATCTGCACGATCCGCTCCGGGCTGGCGTAAAGCCCCACCACCAGTGGACGCGTCAACGTCTCCAGTTGCGAGGCAAACGGCACTCCCGGCACCAAAGGGATATTGCCGGTCTTCACGCCGCGGTTGGCCAAATAGATCGAGGTCGGCGTTTTCGACGTCCGCGACACGCCGACGAGAACGACATCCGCTTCATCGAGATCCTCCGGATGCTGCCCGTCGTCATGCAGCATGGTGTAATTCAGCGCATCGATGCGTTTGAAATATTCCGCATTCAGCGTGTGCTGCGCTCCGACCCGATGCGCCGATGTGGAACCGAGATACGACTGGAATAATTGCAGTACCGGCCCAAGGATCGACATGCACGGCAAGCTGAGCTCGCGGCACTTTTTCTCCAGCCGCTCGACGAGATCGTCCTCCAAAAGAGTGTAGAGCACGATGCCCGGGGTCTCTTCGATTTCCGTGAGCGCGCGTTCGAGTTGCTGATGGGTGCGAACCAGCGGGTAGATATGTTCGACCGGCGCCACCTTGGAATATTGCGCCGCCGCGGCGCGGGCGAGCGTAATGAGCGTCTCGCCGGTCGCGTCCGAGATCAGATGCAGATGGAAATAGTTGCCGGTTTGTTGAGGCATGTAGAGCTGGCATCAAACCCTGTGGACAGGTGGGGAGGAGGCCATGCCTGGAAGCCAAGTGCAAGCCAAACACCGCCAAACGTGCATTTATCTCCACACCGCTGCCGGCCGGGGAAAACGCCGCGGCTATTTCGACGACAGTGGTGAAATGTGGATAGCCCTGTTGTTAAGGTGGAACGCTGTGGATCTCTGCGCCTGAAAATGCTGACGGAATCCGACGAATATCTTCTACATCGCATATCGTTCGGAGATCGAGGATAACTAAGAATGCCGCGTATGATTTGGGGATGCGGAGTTATGAGTCTAATTCACCGACTCACTACCACTAACTAAGAATCTAATAGGTTATTAGAGTGAAGCAGGTCGTGAGCGAAACATCGGTGCAGAAACCTCTCCTCAACGTTCTCGAAGGCCGTCGCCGCAGCGTCCCTCCGGTCTGGATGATGCGTCAGGCGGGGCGCTATCTGCCGGAGTATCGAAAAATACGGCAGCAGGCCGGCAGCTTTCTCGATTTGTGTTTTAATCCCAAGTTGGCCGCCGAGGTAACACTGCAACCGGTACGCCGGTTCCAGTTCGATGCGGCGATTTTATTCTCCGATATCTTGGTGATCCCGCATGCGCTCGGCCAAGCGGTAAGTTTTGAAGCCGGCGAAGGTCCGCGGCTTCCGCCGCTGCAAGAGATCGGCGGAATGGCCGCGCTGCGCCGGGAAGCCGAACAGAATATTCTTACGCCGGTCTATGAGGCCATCGGCCTTGTCAAAGGGGTGATCCCACCGGAGGTAGCTCTGATCGGCTTCTGTGGGGCGCCCTGGACCGTAGCGACCTATATGATCGCCGGTCGAGGCACGCCCGACCAAGCTCCGGCGCGGATTTTCGCCTATCAGCAATCTCAGGCCTTCGCGGAGTTGATCGATATTCTCGTCGAAGCATCGGCAAGCTATCTCATCCGGCAGTTCAAGGCCGGCGTCGATGTGGTGCAGATTTTCGATACCTGGGCGGGGGTCTTGCCACCGGAGGAATTCGACCACTGGTGCGTCGAGCCGGCGCGGCGGATCGTTAGCCAGGTGCGGCAACAAATACCGAATGCGAAAATCATCGGCTTTCCCCGCGGCGCCGGCGTCGGACTTCTTCGCTACATCGAGCAGGTGCCGGTCAATGCCGTCGGGCTGGATTGGTCGATTGACCGGTCCTTTGCGCGCGAGCAGATCCAGCGCCGCGTGCCGGTACAGGGCAATCTCGATCCGCTGGTGCTGTTGGCCGGTGGGCCGGCGCTTGATCGTTCTGTAGATGCCGTTCTGGAAGCTTTTGCTGGCGGCCCGTTCATCTTCAATCTCGGTCACGGCATTCTGCCGGAAACGCCGATCGCTCATGTCGAGCAGATGCTGAAACGGGTGCGGGGATAGGCGTCATTCCGGGGCGCGCCGCAGGCGCGAGCCCGGAATCCAGAGCCGAGGACGAGGACGTGCCATACTATGTCTATCTTCTGGCCAGCGAGCGAAACGGAACGTTATATCTTGGCGTGACCCGGGACCTTAGCCGCCGGGTCTATCAACACAAGACGAAGGTGACCCCAAGTTTCACGTCGCGCTACAATGTGGGACGGTTAACCTGGTTTGAATGCTACGACGATCCCACGACGGCGATTACGCGTGAAAAGGAAATTAAAAAATGGAAGCGCGCATGGAAAATTCGCCTGATCGAAGAGACAAACCCGCAGTGGCGAGACCTCTATGACGAAATCGCGACCTGATTTTATTTCCCTGGATTCCGGGCTCCCTCGCTGCGCTCGGGCCCCGGAATGACGGACGAGAGCTAATGTACCGCTACCTTCTCGCCTTCCACATCATCGCCGTTATCGCCTGGATGGCGGGGATGCTCTATCTGCCCCGCTTGTTCGTCTATCACTGCGCCGCCGAGCCGGGCTCCCAGCAATCGGAAACCTTCAAGGTGATGGAGCGCCGGCTGCTGCGTATCATCATCAATCCGGCGATGATCGCGACCTGGGTGCTCGGCCTGTGGCTCGCTTGGGCGGGCGGCTGGTTCGCCTCCGGCTGGGTCCACGCGAAGCTTGTGCTCGTGCTCCTGCTCTCCGGCGTCCACGGGCTTTTCGCCCGCTGCGTGAAGGATTTTGCCGCGGATAACAACCGTCACACGCCGAAATTCTATCGTCTTGCCAATGAGATACCCACGCTGCTGATGATCTTGATCGTCATTCTGGCGGTGGTGAAGCCGTTCTGAACAAGACACAGGTCGTGCGTAGCCCGCGAACACCACTTGCGCGAAAGCGTATTTTTCCGTATGGTTGGCATTCCCTCCGAACGTAGGCGGATGCATCGAGTCCCGGTCGTGTATTGGACCTGGCCGGGCATCGGGTCCGGGGCTCACCTGCCCCCCTTTTCCTAAGACCTGCGATCTCTCTCCCCAGTCAGCGACGAAACAACTCTCAACCCCAGACACCGTTCACTCCACAGGACCCCCGTATGCGGGAAATGAAACTTCAAGACCTCAAAACCAAATCACCGCCCGAACTTCTGGCTTTTGCCGAGGAGTACCAAGTCGAGAACGCCAGCACCATGCGCAAGCAGGAGTTGATGTTTGCGATCCTGAAACAAATGGCGGCGCAAGAGGTCGATATCATCGGCGAAGGCGTCGTCGAGGTACTCTCCGACGGCTTCGGCTTCCTGCGCTCGCCGGAAGCGAACTATCTGCCGGGCCCGGACGACATCTATGTCTCGCCGTCGCAGATCCGCCGCTTCGGGCTTCGCACCGGCGACACCATCGACGGCCATATCCGCTCGCCCAAGGAAGGCGAGCGCTATTTCGCGCTGCTCAAGGTCAACACCATAAATTTTGAAGACCCCGAGAAAACCCGGCACAAGATCAACTTCGACAACCTGACGCCGCTTTATCCCGACGAGCGGCTGAAGATGGAGCACGACGATCCGACCAAGAAGGATTTGTCGGCCCGTGTCATCGATATCGTGGCGCCAATCGGCAAGGGCCAGCGTGCGCTGATCGTCTCCCCGCCGCGCACCGGCAAGACCGTGCTGCTGCAGAATATCGCGCATGCGATCACGGCCAATCATCCCGAATGCTTCTTGATCGTGCTGTTGATCGACGAGCGGCCGGAAGAAGTCACCGACATGCAGCGCTCGGTGAAGGGCGAGGTCGTGTCCTCGACCTTCGACGAGCCGGCGTCGCGTCACGTTGCAGTCGCCGAAATGGTCATCGAGAAAGCCAAGCGCCTGGTCGAACACGGCCGCGACGTCGTGATCCTGCTGGATTCGATCACCCGCCTCGGCCGCGCCTACAACACCGTGGTGCCGTCATCCGGTAAGGTGCTGACTGGCGGCGTCGACGCCAACGCTTTGCAGCGGCCGAAACGATTCTTCGGCGCCGCGCGCAACATCGAGGAAGGCGGCTCGCTGACGATCATCGCCACCGCGCTGATCGACACCGGCTCGCGCATGGACGAAGTCATCTTCGAGGAGTTCAAAGGCACGGGTAACTCGGAGCTGATTCTCGACCGCAAGGTGGCGGACAAGCGCACCTTCCCGGCCATGGACATCACCCGTTCCGGCACCCGCAAGGAAGAGCTGCTCACCGATGCGCAGCAGTTGAAGAAAATGTATGTGCTGCGCCGCATCCTCAATCCGATGGGAACGATGGATGCCATCGACTTCCTGCTCGACAAATTGCGCAACACCAAGAGCAATGCGGAATTCTTCGAATCGATGAATACGTGACCGGCGGATGGTCGATTCACCAAAGCCGGGGCGCGAAACCCTTGAGCAGTGGTTCGGCCAGGCAATGGCGAGCCATCAGCGCGGGCAGCTCGATGCCGCCGAGGGCTATTACCGCCAAATATTAAGCGCGCTGCCGAACCATCCCGAAACGCAGCATTTCTTCGGCATACTTCGGTTCCAGCAGGGCCAGCATCAGGAAGCGCTCGACCTGATCGGCGCGGCGTTGCGGGCGAAGCCGGACTATCCGGAAGCTTTGTACAATCGCGGCAATATCCTCTTGCAGCTGGAACGGCACGAGGAGGCGCTGGCAAACTACGAACGGGCGGCCACCCTCGACCCTGACTACGCCGAAGCGCATCTCAACCGCGGCAACATCCTGCTGATGCTCAAGCGGCATCAGGACGCGTTCGCGAGCTATGACCGCGCGCTGGCGGTTAGGCCGAACTACGCCGAGGCGCACAATGGCCGCGGCAACGCGCTGTCGGAACTCAAACAATATGAGGAGGCGGTTGCAAGCTACGATCGCGCGCTGGCGATCGAGCCTGGCAATCCGTCGCCGCTCAATAATCGCGGCAATGCGCTGAGAGCGCTGGGGCGCCTCGACGAGGCGCTCGTCAGTTATGAAAAGGCGCAGGCGGCCAATCCCAACGATCCCTACATCTTCGGCGCCATCGCGGATTGCGCGGTATCGATCTGCGATTGGACGCGCACGGCGAAGCTTAGAGACGAACTGACGGCGCGCGTCAGGGACGGAAGATCGGTCATCAATCCTTTTACTATGGTTGCCTTCGGCACCGAGCCTTCGGACCAGCTAAAAAGCGCGCAGCATTTTGTCGCGTCGGAAATACCGAAGGTTCCCCGCTTCGAGAACACGCCGCCTTGGCGCAACGACAAGATCCGGCTCGCTTATCTCTCCTCCGATTTCCGGATTCATCCGATAGCGATTCAGATGGCGCAGCTTTTCGAGCTTCACGACCGCTCGAAATTCGAGGTGACTGCCGTTTCCTTCGGCCCCGACGATGGCAGTCCGCTGCGCGCGCGGCTGGTCAGGGCCTTCGACAAGTTCCGCGATGTGAGAGGCAAGAGCGACCGCGACGTGGCGGCGCTTCTGCATGAGAACAAGACCGACATCGTCGTCGATTTGAACAATTATTCCGAGATGTGCCGGCCGGGAATTTTGGCGCATCGCCCGGCGCCGATTCAGGTGGCTTACCTGGGTTACCCCACCACCATGGGCGCGGATTTCATGGATTATGTGATCGCCGACCCAATCGTGCTGCCGTTTGACCAGCAGCGGCTTTTTACCGAGAAGATCGTCCATCTTCCGGATACCTACCAGGTCAGCGACAGTAAACTAAAAGCCGCGGAGCGGACTTTCACCCGGCAAGAGATGGGATTGCCGGACGATGGCTTCGTCTTTTGCTGCTTCAATAACAACTACAAGATTACGCCTCCCGTATTCGACGTCTGGATGCGGTTGCTGCGCAAGGTCCCGAGTAGCGTATTGTGGCTTCATGCGCCGCATGACCGGGCGAAAGCCAACCTTCGCGACGAAGCGAAAGCCCGCGGCGTCGATCCGGACCGCCTGGTATTTGCCGCGCCGTTGCGCATCGAGGAGCACGTCGCCCGCCAACGCCTGGCAGATCTATTTCTCGACACTCTGCCTTACAACGCGCATGGCACGGCGAGTAGCGCGCTCTGGAGCGGACTGCCGATGCTGACGTGTCGCGGCGACACTTTCGCCGGCCGGGTTGGCGCAAGTTTGTTGCTTGCGCTCGGTCTTGAAGAATTGGTCACCGATAATCTCGCGGACTACGAAGCCCTGGCGATGCGTCTTGCCACCGACCCCGCGTTCCTGGCCGACATCCGTCGCAAGCTGGAAGAAAATACGAAAACGCATCCGCTGTTCGATACCGATCGGTTTCGCCGCCATATTGAAGCGGCCTATACCCAGATGTGGGATATTTGGCAGCGCGGCGAAAGCCCGCGAAGTTTCGGCGTGGAAGCCATCAACTAACGTCCGGCGCCATTGCCCCACTTCCGATTGCAGCTATAGTGCCGCCATCCCAGTTGACGCAGCTGGGATCGACGGGGGTATTTCCGATGACCGGCTCCGATATCTTTATTCTTGTTCTGCTCTTGCTGGCGGTGATGACGCTGTTTTCCGCCGTCCGGCAGGTGCGTCAGGGCTATAATTGGACGGTCGAGCGTTTCGGCAAATACCGCGCCACGCTCGGCCCTGGGCTCAATCTCATCGTCCCCTTCATCGACCGTATCGGGCGCAAGCAAAGCGTGATGGAGACGCCCGTCGACATTCCGGCGCAGGAAGTCATCACCAAGGACAACGCCACCGTAAAAGTGGACGCCCTTGCCTTCTATCAGATCTTCGACGCTTCCAAGGCGTCCTACGAAGTGCAGGATTTGGGCACAGCCATCGTCAAGCTGATCATGACCAACATCCGTTCAGTCATGGGCTCCATGGACCTCGATCAGATGCTGTCGCACCGCGACGACATCAACGAAAAGCTGCTGATGGTGGTGGATCAGGCGGTCAAGCCCTGGGGCATCAAGGTCAACCGCATCGAGATCAAGGATATCGTGCCGCCGCAGAACCTGATGGCGGCGATGGCGCTGCAAATGCAGGCAGAGCGCGAGAAGCGCGCCGCCATCCTGAAATCCGAGGGCATCAAACAGTCGCAAATCCTCGAAGCCGAGGGAGCCAAGCAGGCGCAGATTTTGCAAGCGGAAGGCCGGCTCGGCGCGGCGCAAAAGGACGCCGAGGCGCGCGAGCGGCTGGCGAATGCGGAGGCGAAAGCCACGGCGGCGGTGAGCGAGGCGGTGAAGTCCGGCGACGTCAACGCGCTGAATTATTTCGTCGCCACCAAATATCTCGATGCTTTCGCGCAATTCGCCAAGTCGCCCAACACAAAGACCCTGATCTTGCCAATGGAAGCCACCGGCGTGCTGGCCTCGCTGGCCGGCATTGGGCAGCTGGCGAAAGCCGCTTTCGGCGACGACAAGGATGGCCCGTCTGCGCCGCCACGGGGCGCGCCGCCGCGCGGTTCGGTTCCGGTCACCGCGCCGATGCCGCGCTTTGGCGGCGAAGGGGCGTAGCGTGGATTTCTTCTCGTCCGGCTGGGTGAACGAAGGACTGGCGCTGCTGGTGATGCTCGGGCCTTATGCCTGGTACATCGCCGGCGCGGTGCTGCTGCTGTTCGAACTGCACGTTCCCGGAGCGTCGTTTGCCTGGCTCGCCATCGCGGCATTTCTCACCGGCATCTACACCAGCGCGCATAGCTTTCTGGGTTATCCGCCGCCATCTTGGCAAACGCAGTGCCTGGTCTTCACGCCGCTGGCCTTTGTCGCCGTGCTGCTGTGGCGGCGCTTCGGGCGCCGTATCGAAAAGCCGTCCGACCGGCCGTTCCTCAACCAGCGTCTACACGGCATGATCGGACAAGTCTTCGTGGCCCGCGACCCCATCATCAACGGTGCCGGCACCATCAAAGTCGGCGACACCACATGGCCGGTGCAGGGTCCGGATATCGCCGCCGGCCGCCGCGTCGTCGTCACCGGCGTCAACGGCCCGACGCTGGTGGTGCAACCGGCGCCGGAGCCGCTGGCGTAATTCCGCTATCCCGGGATCATCTCCGCCAGCAAACGGCCATAGCCCGGGACCGGCTGATTGACCGAGAGCCGATGCTGGATTTCCCAGCAGCGCGCCGGCACCGGATGGATCACCGGCACGCCGAGATCCTGCTCCAGCATGTCGATCACCGGCAGCACCCGCCAGCCCGAGCCGAGCAGATAGATCGCCTCGGCCTTCCTGTGTTTGAGGAAGGTGCGCTTTACATGGGCATAGACTTCTTCCGACGATAGCTGCCCGATCTTGTCGAACGGCACATCGATGCCATCCATGCCGAGCACGTCGAATCCGGCTTCGACAAAATACTTCGCGAAAAGATCGTTGATCTTGCCGGTGAAATAGGTGGCGCCGATGAAGCGCTTGGCCTTCAGCGCCTTGAGCGCGCGCACGTGATTGGTGCCGGAAGTAAATAGCGGCACCTTATATTTCTTTTCCCACTTCTTCAGCAGTTCGGCCTCGCCTTTGTAGCCGAGCAGCATGAAAGGCGGCGCGCCCTCCGGGTGGATCAGGTCGCAGCCAAGCTCGGCAAGCTCCGCCACCAGTGGTTCGAACGGCGTCACCGCGCGCTTGAACTCATCGGTGGTGCCTTGCTTGATGCTGAGAAACAGCGGGATGACGCCGATGCCTTCCGGCAACATGCGGATCAACTCTTCCAGCGAACCGGGACGCTTGGTCGGCTTGATGCAGCCGAGAACCCCGCGCCAACTGGTGAAGGTCATCGTGTCTTCCTTGGTTTGGGCCTTTGCGGCCGGTCTATTCGAGAAACGGCTTAACCCTTGCGATAACGTCCGGCGGTGTCTTGTAGGTTTCGTCGATAATGGCGTGGATTTCCGCGCCGGGCGTGGGATCAATGTCGAGCTTGCGTTTCTCCGCATCGGCGAGAAAATCCGCATCCGCCATGGTCTCGTCAAAGGCCTTGCGCAGGATCGCGACCGCCGCCTCCGGCGTTCCTTGTGGCGCGATATAGGGCCGGCCGAATTCCTGATTGCTCAGCACGAGCCGCAGCCCGGCGCGGTCATCGCCGTTATTGGCGTAGGCAAAGATCCACGGCACGTTCGGCAATTCCGGGTGTTTCTTCAAGCCGAATTGCACGAAGACCTTCAGCTTGCCGTCCCGGATCGCGGCGGCTTGCGTCGCCTTGACGCTGGCCCAGGTGATTCCGACATTGCCGTCGACCTCGCCGCGCTCGATGGCCAGCATGCCCTGCGCCGTGCCGGTATAGCCGGAGATGATCTTGAATTTGGTGCCGAGAATGGCGTTGGTGAGCGCGGGATAGGAATTTGTCGCGCCGCCGGTGCCGGAAATAATAAGCTCCCGCGTCAGCGCGTCATCGAAGGTTTTTACCGGCGACTCCGACCGCACCACGCCGACGTGATTTTCGCGCAAGGCACTGCCCAGCCACTGCAGCTTGCGCGGATCGAATTTGGTGCGTTCCGGATAGATCAGCAGATCGGTCGAAATCAGCCCGTTCACAGCGCCGATCACGGTGCCGTCCTTCGGCGCGACGTTGGCGATATAGTTGGTCGCTACCAGCGATCCCGCCCCCGGCATATTCTGAATGACGATGGTGGGATTGCCGGGAATGTGTTTCTTCATATGTTCGGCAATCACCCGCGAATAGGCGTCGTATCCGCCGCCCGGCGCCGATCCCACGATCAAATGGATGACTTTGCCTTTGAAATACGGCGCGGCGTCCTGCGCCACCGCCGGCTGCGTAAGCGCAACGACAGCGAGGGCGCCGAACCATAACGCGCGCCAGATTGCCATCGCAGGACTCATCGGTGTGCCCCTCGAATGCCTCGCCACGGAAATGCCCCGCGTCTGCCGGACGTCAGGGCACCAAGACGCGTCCGCCGTTCATCGCTACGCCTTGACCGGTCATATAAGACGCGTCGGCACTTGCCAGAAACGCCGCAAGCCCCGCCATATCGTCAGGATAGCCCACGCGGCCCAAGGGAATCGAGTTCTTTCCGCGCGCGATCAGTTCCTCCGGCGTGGTATTTTCCAGCGGTTGCGCGGTCAAGGAAACGCCCGGAATGATGGCATTGACGCGGATGTTGTGCTTTGCCCATTCCAGCGCCAGCGATTTGGTCAGCGACAGCAGCGCCGCCTTGCTGCAGGCGTAGTTGGCGCCGTTCGCCGCGCCCTCCAAACCGCGTCCGGAGGCAATGTTGATCACGACGCCGCGCTTCTGGGCGATCATGCCGGGACCGAAAGCCCGCAGGATCAGGAAGGGCGCGGTGATATTGATCTTCAGCGTGCGCTCCCAGACCTGTGGTTCCATGTCGATGACGCTGGCGCGCGGATAGATGCTGGCGTTGTTGATCACGCAATAGGGCATGGCATAGGCGGCGAGCGTTTGTTTGACAGCGATGTCGATCTCGCCGGCATTCGCAAGATCGACCTTAAAGAAGCTTGCTTCGCCGCCGTCAGCCTCGATTTGGCGGACGGTTTCCGCGCCGGCCTCGACGTCCACATCCCACACCGCCACTTTGGCGCCGCCGCGCGCGAAGCGTCGGCAAAAGGCGCGGCCAAAGCCGCCACCGCCGCCAGTCACCACCACCCCGTCGCCCGGCTTGATGCCGTCGCGCTCGATGCCGTCGTCAGACATGCCCCTCCCCATTCTGTACTTCCCCTCGCCCCTTCATCCTTACCCACTCCCCTTGTGGGAGAGGGTGGTGAGGACTGAGCAAAGCGAAGTCCGAGCCGGGTGAGGGGTCAATGTTCATGTGTGCGCCGGACCCCTCACCCGCCTCGCTTTCGCTCGGCACCCTCTCCCACAAGGGGAGAGGGTGAGACAGCTTAAGACCCCTTACGCATCTGCTTCACCGTCTCGGCAATACCCTCCGGCCGCGTCACCGGCAGCGAACAGGTCTCGCCGACGCAGACAAAGGCGGCGCTTTCCCCCGTCGCCGCGATTTTTGCCTGCGCCGGATGCGAAGGCGGCAGCGCTTGCGCCGAAGCCGCGCGTAACACCACGCGGTCAAGAAAGGGAATCTTCAGCGCCGCTTTGGCGAATTGCTCCGCCTCGCGGCCGGTCACCACGATTTGCGCCATGCGCAGCCGCATATCCAATGCGTTGAGCAGCGCCACGTGGCCGAAGGCATTGGCCGCGGCGAGCGGCAGCAGCCCGTCGAACAGCCGGTCGACTTTCTGCCGCCAGGAATCGTCGCCGGTGAGCATCGCCAGACGCACCAGGTTTTGCGCCGCCAGCGAATTGGCATTTGGCACCGCATCGTCGGTGGTCGCGCCGGGGCGCACTACCAGCCCCTCGGCATCGTCAGCGGTGAGGAAATAGCCACCGGTGTCAGCGTTGCTGTAATGCCGGTCGAAGGCGGATTGCGACGCCACCGCCCAATCCAAAAACTCGCGCTCTCCAGTGGCCTCATGCAGCGCCAGCGCGGCGCGGATCATGGCGGCGAAGTCGGACGCGAGCCCGGGAAACAGCAGCTTCCCAGTCCGCCAGGAATGACCGAGCCGGTCGCCGCGCGTCATCGATTTGGCGATGAAACGGAACGCCCGCGCCGCCATGTCGAGCCAGCCCGGCTCATCAAAGACAATACCGGCATTCACGAGCGCCGCGATCATCAGTCCGTTCCAGTCGGCCAGTATCTTGTCGTCGAGGCCCGGGCGCACGCGCCCTTCGCGCGCCGCCAGGAGCTTCGCGCGCAGCGCCGCCAGCCGCGTCTCGTCTTCCTCGCTACGTTTGTGGCCCGCCAAATTGTTGAGGATGTTGTGGCCTTCAAAATTGCCTTCCTCGGTGACGCCGTAGTGGCCCGCGAAAAACTTCGCGTCCTCGCCGCCAAGCACGTCGATAATTTCCTTTAGCGACCAAACATAGAACTTGCCTTCCACGCCTTCGGAATCCGCATCGAGCGATGCGGAGAAAGCCCCCTCCTCAGTGGTCATTTCCCGTGCCAGCCAGGCCACGGTCTCACGCGCGCGACGGCGATAAAGCGGATCGCGGCCGCGCGCATAGGCGATGGCGAACAGCTCAAGAAGCTGGGCATTGTCGTAGAGCATCTTCTCGAAATGCGGGACCAGCCATTTGTCGTCGACTGAATAGCGCGAGAAGCCACCGCCGAGATGATCGTAGATGCCGCCTTCGCATATGCGTTCCAGCGTCACGTCGACGAGTTCAAAATAACGCTCATCGCCGCCACGCAGGCCCGCGCGCCAGAGCATTTCGAACAGCGAGGCTTGCGGGAATTTCGGCGTGCCGCGCAGGCCGCCGTTGGTCGCGTCCATGGCGCCGGCAAGCTGCCGGGCGGCGTTGTCGAGCTCGCGCTCGCCGATGGTCACATTACCTTTGGGCCGTGCCCGCTCCTCAAGCCGCCCCATCAAAGCTTTGCGGTTATTTTCAATCGTGGCCTGATCTTCGCGGAACAGCCGCGCCACTTCATGCAGGACGTCGACAAAGGCCGGCCTGCCGTAACGCGAGATTTTGGGAAAATACGTCCCGCCCCACACCGGCTCGCCCTTCGGCGTCAGGAACATGGTCAGCGGCCAGCCACCTTGCTCGCCAAGGTGATGCAGCGCCGCCATGTAAATCTGATCGATGTCGGGGCGCTCTTCGCGATCGACTTTGATGTTGACGAAGAGATTGTTCATCGTCGCCGCGGTCCATTCGTCCTCGAAACTCTCGTGCGCCATGACATGACACCAATGGCAGGCAGCATAGCCCACCGACAGCAGGATCGGCTTGCCGCTGCGCTCCGCTTCCGCCAGCGCCTCCGGCCCCCACGGCCACCAATCCACCGGATTGTGCTTGTGCTGAAGCAGATACGGCGAGGTTTCCTGGGCGAGACGATTTTCGTGCGCGGTTTCAGATGTGGACGTCATGCTCGCAGCATTGCCTTTCGGTTAACCCGGGATCAAGGTCCGCGGGATGGAATTGTCGTTGCCGCTCTTTTTCATTGCCGCCCTCACCTTTCTCTTGGCGGGGTTTGTCAAAGGCGTTATTGGCCTCGGATTGCCGACGGTTTCGATGGGTTTGTTGGCACTGGTCATGACCCCGGCGCAAGCCGCGGCGCTGCTGGTCGTGCCTTCGCTGGTGACCAACGTCTGGCAGATGGCAATGGGTCCATCGCTGGCGCCGCTGATGCAGCGGCTCTGGTCTATGATGATCGGCATCGGCATCGGAACCTGGGCCGGCGCCGGCCTGCTCACCGGAAATAACGCGGCTGCCGCGACGACGGGGCTTGGGATCGCGCTTATTCTTTATGCCGTCAGCGGCCTGACCGCGTTGCGCATCGTGGCGCCGCCGCGCATGGAGTTTTGGCTGTCGCCTCTGGTCGGAGTCGTCACCGGCTTCATCACCGCCGCCACGGGCGTCTTCGTGATTCCGGCGGTTCCTTATTTGCAAGCCATCGGCTTGGAGAAAGAGGAACTGGTGCAGGCCTTGGGTCTGTCATTCACGGTGTCTACGCTGGCCTTGGCGGCGATCCTCGCGGCGGCGGGCGCGTTCCCCACCTCCATTGCCGGCGGCTCGCTCCTGGCACTGGCGCCCGCGCTCGCCGGGATGTTTGCCGGTCAATGGATCCGCGTCCGCGCCCATCCGGCGATTTTTCGCCGCTGGTTCTTCATCGGGCTGCTGCTGCTTGGAATCCATCTGGCGCTGCGCGCCTTTATCTGACGCCGGCGCCTTCGCATTGAAACATTACCCAGCCAGATATTCCTTCCATGCCTATTTTCGCGTATAATAGGCCCATGACGAAATTACTTGAAAAGGGAATAGAGGCTGTGCGCTCGCTCCCCGCGGACCGGCAGGACATGGCGGGCGAGCTGTTGCTCGGCCTCGCGACCAATCATCAACAATACGGCCTTACCCCCGAACAGATCGAAGATGTGAAGCTGGCGATGGCGGAAGCCGACCGTGGCGAATTCGCGAGCGATGAAGATATGACCAAAGCCTGGAAAAAGTTCGGTCTATGAAGCTGCGGTTTACGCGGCGCGCCCGGCGGCATCTCGACTCAATCGCGGAATACATTTCACAGCGCAATCCAGATGCAGCGCGCCGGGTCGGCGACCGCATTCGCGAGACCACCGCGTTGCTCGCCACTTTCCCATACATAGGTCACGACGGCGCGCTGGCGGGCACACGCGAGATTGTCGTTCCGGCCCTGCCCTACATCGTCGTGCATCGGATCGAGACCGGCGCTGATGAAGCGGTCGTCATCCTCGGCGTCTATCACGGTGCGCAGCTGCGACCCGGCCAAGATATGAGTTGAGCGTCGCGTGGGGGTAGGCATGTACTACCCCACCGCCTCTCGCGGCCGCGCCCGCCGGATACCGAGCGCCACGATCCGCTTCAGCAAATCCGGATATTTCAATCCGTCATGTTCTGCGGCGTGGGCGAATTCCTGGCTTTTGGCGATTTCCGGATTGGGATTGGCTTCGATGAAATAGGGAACGTTATCCGGCGAAAGCCGGAAATCGATCCGCGCATATCCGTCGATGCCAAGCGTCCGGCAAATCCGCTTGGCCATGGTCTTGATGCGCACATGCATATCCGGAGCGAGGTCCTTGGCGGGTCCATGCAGGATGCCGTGGCGTTCCTGGTAGACCGGATTGTGCTTGACCCTCGCCGTGGCGATGCGGCTCGCGCCGCCCATGCTGCCGAAATCGAGCTCCCAGATCGGCAACACCCGTAGCCGGTCGTTGCCGAGCACGCCGACGTAAATCTCGCGGCCATCGATATATTGCTCGGCGATGGCGGCGGTCCCGATCCGTTCATGGATGAAGGTGACCCGCTCCGCGAGCTTTTCGTCGCTGTCAACGACGGAGGCCTGCGCGATCCCTTCGGAGGCATCTTCGGTCAGGCTTTTGACGATCAGTGGCAGCCCAAGCCGCGCCGGACGGCGGACCTTGCGCTGCATCGGGAACACGGCGAAAGCCGGCACCGGGACGCGATGATAATGCAGCAATTGCTTGGAGAGGTCCTTGCCGCGGGCGAGCATCAGGCCGCGCGGATTGCAGCCGGTATAGGGAATGCGCAGCAGTTCGAGATAGCTGGCGACGTTCTGGTCGTAAGCGGTTTGGCCGTGAAACTCCTCGAGCAGATTGAACACCACATTCGGCTTCCAGCTCTCGGTCTCGTCGCGGATCGGCTTGAGCTCGTGCTGCACCCCGAGTGGGCGTACGTCGTATCCGGCGCGGCGCAGCGTGGTCACGACGTCGTATTCGGTCTTCCAGACGTTGATCTCTTGCTCGGTGTGGCCTTTCAGCGTCTCCGGCGGCACGAGTTCCGGATGCATCAGCACCAAGACGCGAAGCTTTTTCATAGCGCCACCCATTGGCGCGATGGGCTGTAGAGCGAATGCACGATCTTTGCAGTCAGCAGCACGGCGAAGTCCGTCCGCAGCTTCCGCTCGGAACCGGCGGCGCGCAGCTTCAGCTTGCGGCAGCGCGCGATCATCTCATCGAGAATAGACTCCAGGCTCAACTGATATTCGCCGGTCCAGCTCGACACCATCTGCCTGATCTTGGCGCGGTTGCGCCGGATGAAGGTGGAGGCCGCCGGCCCCTTGCGTTTTGCATCGCTGGAGAAGATGCGGCGAAGATCGCGGTCATAGGTCGTCGGCGACCGGACGGTATAGCGCGCCTGCTTCTTCTTGTAATGTTCGGTAAGCGTGCGGCTAAGCTGGCTTATGGGATCGACCCGCAGGCGCTTGGTGAGCACCGGCTTTTTGCCGGCGATCTCCGTCATCAGCTCGTCGACATATTGCAGCTTCTTCAGCGCCGGCCATCCGGCATAGTGCTTGCGCCAATTCGAGCGCGGCGCCAGCCACACCGCGAAGGTCTCGGCGAAATCCTCGTCGGGGTGACTTTGCGCATACCACAGCCGCAGATGCTGGACATAGCGCCGGCTCGCCGGGTTCGGCCGGTAGTAACTCGGATAATGCGTCGAGGAGCGGCCGAACAGTTCCTGCCAGCGGCGGCGGCGATGCAGTTTGTAGGAATGTTGCAGCACATGCCCGGTTTCATGCCGCAGGATGCGCATGCATTCGCGCACGGTGCCGCCTTCCACGTCGATGATCTTTTTCCGCTCCAGCCGCATCAGGCGCGGATGCGTCAAATAGAAAGGGATCGCGATGCCCGGCGTGGTGTCGGGGCTGAACCATTCGTCGGAAATCCAGGCATGCGGCCGGATGCGAATACCGCGCTGCTCAAGCTCGGCGTAGAGGTCGTCGAGGCAGTCCTGCAGCCAGGTCCCTTCCACGCGTACCTTGAGATCCCGCAGCCGCAGCTGCAGGAGATCGTCTTCGGGCAGAGACGCCCAAAAAAACTTGCGAGAAAATTTGCGCGGCATGAAAGCGGGCGACCCAGGAAAGACCGCCGAGGGTGTCATGTTGCAGGCGCGGCGACAATTCGCCTGACCGCGAAACGCACCGAAATCGGACGCCTATAACGCACGAGCGGAAAATCCGTTCCCGCCCGCATCGCTGACGCGAATGGAACTCTGGTTCCAACCCGAACGTTGCCCCACCAGCAAAATCACCAGAGGGGTTACCGATGGAAAGCCCCGCGAAGTTCAGGGAATATGCCGCGGAGTGCCGGCGTTTGATGAAACAGGCAACTCCGGAAAACCGTGAGCGCTTACGCGAGATTGCTGAAGCATGGGATCGCTGCGCCAGCGACGCCGAGGGCGCCGCCGTGAAGCGTGAGTCGCCGATTAGTCGGCAGGCGGACGGGGGTTCATCAGGTTAGGAGTGTCGTTGCGCCAAGACATGCGTTCTGACTGAGAAGCAAGCTCGCGCTCGGCGTCCGCCATCAACAGCAGCGCCGTTTTCTGCGCCGGGTCTTTAGCTGCAATTGCGTTTTGCAGACATTCCTTCGCGTGCGCACGCAACTGTCGCGTCGTGGTACTCATTTGCAGACCGCCGTTTCTGGTCAAGTTGAAACGCGACCTGTAAGCGTGCGTTCCCCGGCTCTGCGAAATAGTGATAATTTGTCGTAAATGGTCGGTTAACTGGCAAAAAAATGATGCGAATCCAGCAATGTGGAGGATAATGCTCGGGAGCGGGACCCAATCGCGTTGATCAGGCGCCTCGCCCCGTCGCCGTGTAACCCGCGGCATAATATCGTTATGTGCTCACACCATCTTCATCGGGATCGCGCCGAGGAAATCTTCCTTGCCGAGTTCCACGCCGCAATGGCGCAGGATGGCGTAGGCGGCCGTCAGATGGAAATAGACGTTCGGCAAAAGGAAATGATTGAGGTAGTCGGTGCCCTGCATCTGTCCTTTGCGAGTCGGACCGAGCGGGAATGTAATCTCGCGATCCGCTGACGCGTCGATCTGTTTGGTGTCGAGCGACTTCAGATGTGCCACGGTCTTTTGCAGGCGCGCCTTGAGTTGCTCTATTGTTGTTTCAGTGTCCTCATAGCGCGGCGGCTCCACGCCGGCGAGCCGCGAGGCGCCGTTCTTCGCCAGGTCGGTTGCAATCTGCACCTGGCGGGTCAGCGCGAACATGTCAGGCGCGAGCCGCGAATTCAGTAACACCGAGGGATCGATTTTCTTCGCCGTGGCGTGAGCTTCAGCCTTGTCGAGAACGGCCGATAGCGCGTTGAGGCCGATTTCCAGCGCGGGGAGGCAAGCCTGAGACATCGATAGCGGCATGGGACGATCCTTGGTTGGTGATTTCACGTGGAATGAGTAGCCATTATAGCGTTGTAGCCTGGAAGCGAAATTCGGCTCTCACTCCGCCGCCTCGATCTTGACATCGCGCGGGGTGAATAGGCCGCCCTCCCCTGCCGTCATGTCAAGGCGGCGTTGATGGAATGCGGCGAGCGTGGAGCGATGGCCGATCGAGATCACCGTCGTGTTCGGCAACCGCTCGGCCAGCATGGCATAGAGATCCGCCTCCAGCTTCTCATCGAGAGCCGACGTCGACTCGTCGAGGAAAAGCCAGTCCGGCCGCGTCAGCAGCGCGCGGGCCAGCGCCAAACGTTGCTGCTCGCCGCCCGAGAGGCGTTGTGACCAGGCGTCTTCCCGGTCGAGCTGGTCGGCGAAGGCGCCAAGCCGCGCATCGGCGAGCGCTTTTTTAATATCCTCATCGGCATAGGCTCCGGGAGCGTCTGGATAGGCGACGGCCGCGCGTAACGTTCCGATAGGGATATAAGGCTTCTGCGGCACCACCATCACGCGCGCGCTGGCGGGAATGTGGATGCGGCCTGCGCCGTAAGGCCAGATGCCGGAAATCGCACGAAACAGCGTCGACTTGCCGGAGCCGGAAGGCCCCGCGAGCAACACGCTTTCGCTTGGCGCCAAGGCGAGGTTGTCGGCCTCGACGATGCGGCGGCCGTCCGGTAACGCTACGCCTAGGTCATCGAGGGTGATCGGTGCTGCGCCCGCAGTCGCGGCAACGCGCTCGGGCCCATGCGCTCCGAGTGCGGTTGCGTGTTGGATGGCCTCGTCGAAGGAGGTGAGCCGGTTAACGACGGATTTGAAGTCGGCCAGCGAGCTGTAATAGTTGACGAAGAAAGTAAGCGCGCCTTGGACCCGTTCGAACGCGTCCGACGTTTGCGTCATCACGCCGAGTGTAATGGCGCCGGCGAAATAAAACGGCGCGGTGACCACATAAGGAATAATCGGCGAAATCTGGCCATAGGTGGCAGTGAAAACCAGCAGTTTTTTTCGCCGGTCGACCAGCGCGAGATAGTTGCGGATGATGGCGCCGAAGCGCTGGCTGAGCGAAGCCTGCTCGGTCTGCTCACCGTTGAGCAGCGCCACCTGTTCGCTATATTCCCGCAGCCGGGCGAGGGAGAAACGGAAACTTGCCTCCGCGCGCTGCCGTTCGAAATAAAGGCCGACAAGCGAACGTCCGATCACATGCGCAATCAGCGTGCCGATCGCGGCGTAGACCAGCGCTATCCAAAACAACAATCCGGGAACATGTATGTTAATGCCGGGCACGGTGAAGGTCTCCGACAGCACCCAGAGCACGATGGCAAACGACACCAGCGACGACAGCGTCGAGATCAGCAGGATCGAATAGGAGTAGATGCCATAGCCTTGCGTGCCGCCGTCGATAAAGCGGTTCACGTCCTCGGCGATGCGCTGGTCCGGGTTGTCGGCCTCGGCGCCGGCGAGGCTCATGTGGTAATGGGCGTGGCCGGCAAGCCAGCGCGTCACGAAATGATCGGTGAGCCAGCGCCGCCAACGGATAATCAGCATCTGCTGAACGAAGAATTCGACAAGGGCAGTGGTGACAGAAAGGAACACCAAAGGCACGCCGACGAACAGAAGAAGCTGCCAGAAACTGTCTGCATCCTTGTTCTGAATGGCGTTGAGCCAGTCCCGATTGAAGAAAGAAAAGCGGACCGAAATGCCGACTTCCACCTGATTGAGCACCACCAGGAAGACGACCATGGCGACGGCGATGCGACGCTCCAGCGCGGTGAAGGGCCGCAACGGCCAAATGCGCGCGATGCCGCGTTCGCCTGCGCTGAAATACAGATCGGCGATGCGTGTGATCTGCCGCACCACGGGCGTGTGCGCCACGATGTAAACGGCGATGGAGAAAATCGCGACCGTCAGCGCCAGCGCATCCGGCAGCCGGTAATCCAGATAGGCCTCCGGCCAGAAACCGGCGTGGGCGGCAAGCGTCGCCAGGCCGAAGAGGATGGTCTCGGTGGAAAAGATGGCGACGAAGATTTTCAGGAAACTGGAAATCGCGGCCGCTCGGAATGTCATGAAGCCGCAGAGCAATGCCGTGACCCCAAGCCCTGCGGCGAAGGCGTCTTCGCTGACCACCGCCAGCAGCAGCGCAAGCAGGCCGAACAGCGCGACGCTAAAGCCCAATATTTTCATGATGATTTCCCGAAGATGAGAGCAAGCGGATGCTCAGCCGCAGATTACCACAGCGATCCGGCGGCTGAATCAACCCCAGGCGCGTCCGCTGCCGCCGATAATAACGACCAAGAGGCCGAGCGGCAGGTTGACGGCGATGATCTGGCGGATGCGGTTGAGGTTGGCGCCCGCCGTTGGCCAATCCTCGGCGGCGACCGCGCGTTTGAGCGCGAGCCACGGCCCATGGAACAGCCAAAAGAACAGCGCGATCATTACGATGCCCAGGCCCTGCATCAGGTTGATGTAAAGCGGGAGACGGGCGAAGCCGCCGAACACCGTGAACACCAGCCAATAGCCGCTGGCGAGCAGCAGCAGGATCGCCACCCACACCCACGGAAAGAACCGCCCCAAGGTATCCCGTATCAGCCGCAGCCGTTGCGGCAGCTCCAGCGTGCCCAGCGCCGGGCGCAGGCACATGTAGATCGCGAACATACCGCCGACCCAGACGACGGCGCCGAATATGTGCAAGGCGAGCGCGACAGCGACGGCGTTCATGGACGGACTCCGATTTGAGGAATGCAGAGATTACGCGAAAATCCGGCGCCCGTTCTATCCCCTCATCGTGAGAAGGGCGCGTAGCGCCCGTCTCGAAGGATGAGGCCTCATGGTTCGAGACGCATCGCTACGCGACGCTCCTCACCATGAGGAGCGCATCTGGTTTGCGGGCAATCAATTCGGCGGCGCGATGTCAGGGAAAATGTTGTTCGGCCCCACGACTTCATGCATGCCGGAAAAGATCAGGAAGGCCCACCACTGGCTTCTGTCATGGGTACAATAGACGAGATACTCGCCGCGCTCCCCGGGCTTGTTGAATGCCGGGCGCATATAGGCGCTGCCGCACAATTGGCCGAACCGCTCCGCATTTTTCGCCATCGTCTGGGAGACATAAGGATCGAGCTCTTGCCACGGCCCGGGATAGCGTTCGGACGGATTGACGTCAGGGCCGCAGGCGGCGAGGCAAAGGCCGGTGACAATGGCGAAGGCAGCGTGGCGCATGATGTCCCGCAAAAGCGCCGCGCCGGCATGTCGCGCGCGGTTGCAATATCAAGAAGATAAAGCCGCCTTGATAATCTGGACCAAAGCCGCGGAGCTATAGGGCTTTTGCAGCCAGCCCAAAGGCGAGGCCGTCTTGGCGCGCGCCATGGTTTCGCTGTCGGCGTGAGCAGTGGCAAAGATCGAGCGGATGCCCAGCGTGCGGAAAAGTTGAATCGCCGCATCGACGCCGTCGCGATTTCCCGCCAGACGCACGTCCATCACCGCGAGCGAAGGCTCGTGTTCTTTCGCCAGCGCAACGGCGTCTTCGGCGGTGGTGGCGACGCCGACCACGTCAAAGCCCGCTTGCGTAAGTTGATATTCCAGTTCGGTGGCGACGAGGAAATCGTCCTCGACGATGAGGATGCGTGGCGGGCTTGCAGCGCCGCCCGACGCGGAATCCGCGGCAGCGGTCGCGACGGGAGGTCTGCGCGTAACCGAGATCGCTGCCGCTGCGTTGAAATACATTTTTTAAAATCCTGAACGCTGAAACTACTGAATATACGCGCGGCTCTTGGGGAAACGAACGGTACATCGCGCGCCCTGCGCGCAGTCGACTTCAAGTTTGCCGCCGATCTGCCGCGCCAAGCCGGTGACCAATCCCAGCCCCGACGCGCGGCGGTCGCTGCGCTTGAGATCAAATCCCGGCCCGTCGTCTTTCACCGACAACAGCACTTCCTCGCCGTTTTCCTGCAATTCGACGCGCACAGTGCCGCGGCCGCGCCCGTTGACGCCGTATTTCACCGCGTTGGTCAGCAACTCGTTGAGGATCAGCGCCAGCGGCAGCGAGACATCGTTGGCGAGCTTGCCCGCGACCGGCGCGATTTCCAATTTCACATCGCTGCCGAAGGCCTGCTGCGCGCTGGCGCATACCGCTTGCAGGAATTCACCGGCGTCGAAGCTGCGCGGCGAGTTGGTGGTGTAGAGAAGCTTCTGCGCGGCGGCGATCGCGGCGACCCGGCGGGTGGCGTCGGCCAGCACCGTTTTGGCTTCCACGCTGTGCGCTTCCCGCTCCGAAGTCAGCAACAGCGAGTGCAGCATCTGCATGTTGTTCTTCACGCGATGGTTCAATTCATCGAGCAGCATCTTCTGGTGCGTCTCGGCTTGCTTGCGCTCGGAAATATCCACCAGCATGTTGACCGCCCCGGTCAGCTTGCCGGCGCTGTCGCGCAGCGGCGTCGGGAACGGCAGGAACGGCACGCGGACGCCGTTAGGCCGTTCGGCCACGGCTTCGACGCCGCGGATCGGCCGGTTCTCCTTCAACGCCACCGCCATTGGGCATTGGTCATGGGGAAGGAAGGTGCCATCGGGCATATAGATGCGCCAAGTCACGCACCACGAGTCGGTGCCGATCTCCGGCTCGCGGCCGGCGAGCTGCGCAGCGGCGGGATTGAAATAGGTAACACGGCCTTCGGCGTCCGTGGTGTAGACCGCCGCCGGCAGCGCCTCCAGCACTTGCCGCATCCGCCCCTCGTTTTCCTTCAACTCGTCCTGTGCCCGCTTTAGCTCCGTGACGTCGATGGTGAAGCAGCGGGTGTTGAGGAATTCGCCGTTACGGAATTGCACGCTCGAGGTAATGAGGACGTGCCGGATCGAGCCGTCCTTGGCGCGCAGCCGCGCCGGATATTTGTCGAGCTTTTCGCCCTGCTGCAGCCGGGCCAGGATGTCACCGATGGTGTCCGCGTCGGCATGGAATTCGGCGATGTGGGATCCGATATATTCCTCCTCGGTATAGCCGAGGAGGTCGAGTTCCGCCTTGTTGGCGCGCAGGATCGTCCCGTCGCTGCCCACCAGATGCAGGGCAACAGCGCCATTCTCGAAAAAGTCTTCCAGATCGGAGTCAGGCTGGGGCGGCGGAATGACAGGCTTTGGGGATGGAACCGAGATTGCTATTGGCATGACGGCGGCATCGCCGAAGCCGTTGGTTAGGCTCATGTTTCACTCCTCAGCGCGGCCATAAAGGCCCTTCCCATTCCGGAAAATAACTAGCATTCCCGCGATATCATTCCAAGCCGCCGAGGCGCGGCCGAGTTCCATTAGCGGTTGGTGGACTGATGGAACGGAACTCCGCTCAAACCCCCGGACGATGTTCAACCGCGCAGACGGGGAATAGTTCCCGGCGCTCAAACGTCTTTGGACTTGGCAGAAAAGGGAAAGCCGTGGAGGCGGCTTAGGCCCGCGTCACGGCTTCTCGGTCAGCGAGATCAGCGGGACATCGAGCACGTAAATAAACCCGGTCGGGTGATAGGCGAGTTGGACCTGGCCGTTCAATTGCTGGCCAAGCGAGCCCATCATGCGGGTACCGAAGCTGCGCCGGCTTGGGCTCTCGACTGCCGGGCCGCCCTTTTCCGTCCATGTCAGCCGCACTCGCTGCGTTGCCGCATTGGTCGTCCAGGCGATTTCCACGTGCCCGCCGGGCACCGACAGCGCGCCGAATTTCGTGGTGTTGGTGCAGAGTTCGTTGAACGTCATCGCCAGCGCGATCACGGCGCCGGAGGTGATCCCGATATCCGGTCCGTCGATGGAAAATCGTCCCTCGCCTTTGCTGTCATAAGGTTCGGTGGCGCCGCGTACGGTATGCAGAAGGCTGGCATTGGCCCAGCTGACTTGCATCAGCAAATCGTGCGCACGGCCGAGCGCGATCAAGCGGCCCTCGATGGCGTGTTCCGCGTGTTCGATGCTGGTTGCCGCGCGCAGGCTTTGCGACGCGATGGCGCTGACGGTGGCGAGCGTATTCTTGATGCGATGATGCAATTCATCGAGAATGAGCTTCTGCAGCTTGTCGGCGGCTTCACGCTCCTTGGCGTCGATGCCGGCTTGCGCCAGCAGCGCCTTGGCGTCGATGCCGGCCTGTTCCAGCAACAAACGAAGGCTGTCGTTCTCGGCCGTCAGCGACTCTTGCACGGTGGCGCGCGGGTGGCCCCCCCCATTCTTTGCTTTCGCGAGCGCCTTAACCGCGAGCGGTATCGCTGTCTCCGGAATCACCTTCAGCGCGCCGGCGCCGACCATCTCCCGCAATTCTGCAATCATCTGCTTCATCTCCAGCGGCTTGCCAAAGAAGCGGCTATCGGCCGGCTTGTCTGCATCGGATACTTTGACTTGGCCGGACACAAGAATGATCTTGATGGAAGGCCAGCGGTCGTGCACCGCGTGGGCAAGCTTCAGTCCGTCCATGCTGCCCGGCATCTGAATGTCGGAAAACAAAAGCGAAATGTCCGAGCGCGATTCCAAGATGGCAAGCGCCTCGTCGGCATTGACGGCTTCCACCGCTGTGAATCCGGCATCCTCCACGAGATTAACGGCCCGCATCCGCAACACCATCTCGTCCTCGACGACAAGGACATTCGCTGGAGACCCGGTTGGAACGGACGTCATTCATGACCGCACTTTCTTGGCATCAGGAGGAAACGCGCCAATACGCATTGGCGTAGACGATGCGCATTTCGCTGCGCCATTTTCCGAGATGTCGGGGTCTAGCCCCGTCCGACTCGGTTGCCGCGCGCCGTTCTGCTTCGGCGCTGTGACACTAACCCGACATTGCGCCTATTATCGGCGAAAGGCGATACAATTATAAATAAATGGCCGTGGAACTAAAATAAATCGCCGGCGGCGGGTGAGCAATATTGCTCACCTTCAAGCGGACCTATTTGGTCGGCTGGCACCAACCTTATCCTCCGAGCAAACATAGGGTGGGCGCCGCGGCACTCTTACTGGAACGTAATCATATCCGTGCGGCTCAAGGTGGACGCTTTGTCCTTCAGCGGCTCGTTGGTCGCATTCGCGGCGTTCTGATTCAATATTTGGAACAGCCCGATGGCCACTTCGAAGTCCGCCGCGGCGAGGCTCGCATCCACCGGGATCACGACGGTGTAACCTCGCAGCGTTGCGCCGACCGACGTATAGAGAATGGAGCCGTTGATCTTCCAGCCGGTCAAAATCACTGTCGTGATCCCCTTGGCCTTCAGCGTTTTGTCGAGCTCGGTGCCGTAGAATCTGTCTTGGGCTTTTGACCCGGTCTGCGGGTCGCCCGGAGCCGGCGCCACCTCCGGCAGCCAACTGGAACTGGGTCCCCGCGTCGCATAGGCGACGAGCACGCCGGCTTTTCGCGCCTGCGCCAGCAGCGCGGCGATGGCCGGCAGCATGATCCCGGTGCATTTCGGCTGGCTCTTGCAGGTGGGATCGATCATGTCGGAGATCACCAACGCGGTCGTCGCGGGCTTCAACGTGACTTTGACCGGGTCCGGCAGCGCCGGCATTTGCACTGTGAGCATCGGCTTGCTGGCGGCGTTGCTCGACGCACTTGGCGCGGCCGGTTGCGCCACCGCCGCGTCGCAGACCGCAAGGACGAAACCGCAGGTGAGAAGGACGGTACGCATGAGCGTCATGTTGGTTCTCCTTGGTGCCGTTTCCAACGACATGCAGGCACAAAACCGGGGGAAAATCCAGCGCCGCGTCATGCACCGTACCTCATGGTGAGGAGCGTTGCGTAGCAACGCGTCTCGAACCATGGGCTGCAACTCATCCTTCGGGCCGCGCACATCGCAGCCAAGTGTACGTAGGCTGCGCCTGCTAATGGCGCGCTCCTCAGGATGAGGGAGATAATGTTGATGCGTCATGGCCGGACTTGTTCCGGCCATCCACGTCTTGCTTCGCAAATAAAAGAAGTCGTGGATGCCCGCTCGTATGAACGTCTTTCGTGCCAGTCCTGTGCAAACGGCTAAAACCTGAGGTAGTCTGGGATAGCGGGCGGCTTCGGCGGACGGGTCTCAGAGGAGGAACTGATGGCGGTCAGGAATTGCGCCTTCGCGGTCGGCGCTTGCATCATTCTGGCGATAGCCGCACCGCGAACTTACGGGCAAGTCCCAGGAGGTGGCTTACACCCACAGCAGGTACTGCTGCTTGCGGACGCAGCGGGTTCAATATGTAACGCAGTACTAGACGCAGAGTTGAACCGCAGGAACCCCGACCTCGCCAATGCCCCGCTGAAGACAGACGAACAAATCGACGACGACGTTCGAGCTCAGTTTGGCGAACTCTTCCAGAAGATGGCAAGAAGCCAACCTGGGTGGCTAGCAATCAACCTGAACGGCGATGAGTTCGAAGGCCTCGTCCGCGCGGCGCTGGTCCCGCACGGTCGGAACAACTGCCAGGAAGGTCTCGCCCAGTTAATCGTTGACACGATTTATCATAGGCCGCCCACCGGAGCGGCGAGACGATACCGCAGGTGAGAAGGACGGTACGCATGAGCGTCATGTTGGTTCTGCTTGGTGCCGTTTCCTGGGACATGCAGGCATAAGCCGGGCGGAAAGCTAGCGGCGGAGGAGAGAGAGTCTTAACCCGTCATCGCCGGGCTTGTCCCGGTGATCTCGTTTAGGAGGGCACATGCCCACCGAAGCTCATCGTCGTGGCCGGAACAAGTCCGGCCATGACGATGAGCCTCATGGTGAGGAGCATCGCGTAAGCGACGCGTCTCGAACCATGGGCTGCATCCCCATCCTCGAGATGCGCACATCGCAGCCAAGTGTATGCAGGCTGCGCCTGCTAATGGCGCTCTTCAGGAGGGGCGGTGCGCAGCCAGTAGCGCTTCGGCTCGCGCAAGATTGCGGCGCGTTCCCTCGACGTAATGGGTGGCTTCGGCACCCTCAAAGACGTCAAGCGCTTCGCGATAGGCGGTGACCGCTTCTTCCAGCCGCGCGCTGTCGCTCGCGCGCTCGCCGAGGCGAGCGAGCGCAGTGCCAAGGTTGTTCTGGGTCATGGCCCAGTCCAGCGGCACGCGCTCGCGCGTGTATTCCTTGAGCGCTTCGCGAAAGGCGGTGACCGCTTCCTGCAGCCGCGCGCTGTCGCTCGCGCGCTCGCCGAGGCGAGCGAGCGCATTGCCAAGGTTGTTCTGGGTCATGGCCCAGTCCAGCGGAACGCGCTCGCGCGTGTATTCCTTGAGCGCTTCGCGATAGGCGGTGACCGCCTGAATAAGTTCGTCGTTTGATCCTGCTTGGCTCCCGATGGCTGCAAGCACGAGTCCATAGTTGAACAGTAGCGAGCCTCGGGTGTCGGAGTCGAAACCGAGATTGAGTCCGGTCACCAGCGGTTTTAGACGCTCCGCGGTGGCGCGCATCAACGGGACGATATAGTGGCCGCTCCTATCGACGGCTGGTGCCGCACTCATGACCACGCGGGCGGCTATTGCTGTACCGAGACGGCCAACGAAGTTTGCCGGCAGGTCGAATGTGTCTGTCAATTTGTAGTTTTCAGGATTTTGCCCCGGAGCTTCGGCAACCGTGAAACGAAGCGATAGTACGGCGTGGTCGTTGCTGCGTCCCTTGACCCGGCCGGAGATCAATAAGTCGCAGTTGTGGTCTCGGAGTTGTTTCTGCGCTTTCTCAAAAGCGCGATGCTCTATATCGTACTCGTGCCCGTCGCTCAGAATTTCAACATCTGGCCAATTGGTCAGTTCTACTGCATTGCCAAGTTCGCGGCGGATGGTGCCGTATAGTGTCGTGCGAAATGAATCCGTCGGAGTGTCGTCGGCGAGACGGGCTAGGAGGATATGGATTTTCCCTCGCGATCCACCCCGAATGTCGCGGCGGATCTTATGTTTCAGGTAGCGGTCATAGAGGTGTCCACCGAACAGCCGCAGAACCGGTTCGGCGAGCTTCCAACCCAAGGCGCCCCACTCAATCAATCGGCCCCCAATATCTACCCTCGCGCGCTCTTATCGAGCGCCTGCCAGCGCAACCCTCGGATGCGGGCGAGAAGCAGTCAAGCCAGCACAGATGTTTCCTGCACTAATCCGCGCTACATTTTTGCTCCATGCCCCCTGCCCTTCCCACCATCTTCGCGCTCTCCTCCGGCCGGCCGCCGGCGGCGATTGCCGTGGTGCGCATTTCCGGGCCGCGCGCGGGCGAGGCGCTGCAAGCATTGACTGGCCGCGTGCCGGAGCCGCGCCGGGCCGCGCTCGCGCGCCTGCGCGATCCGGCGACCGGCGAGCCGCTCGACGAGGCGCTGGCGCTGTGGTTTCCCGCGCCGCGCAGCGAGACCGGCGAGGACATGGCCGAGCTGCAATTGCACGGCGGCCGCGCGGTGATCGCCGCGGTGCTGGCGGCGCTCGGCCGGCTCGACGGTTTCCGCCCGGCGGAAGCCGGCGAATTCACCCGCCGCGCCTTTGAGAATGGGCGGCTCGATCTCACCGCAGTCGAGGGTCTGGCCGACCTGATCGGCGCCGAGACCGAGGCGCAGCGGCGTCAAGCTTATCGCCAGCTCAAAGGTCTGCTCGGCGATCGCGCCGAGACCTGGCGCGGGCGGCTGATCGGCGCGCTGGCTTTGGTCGAGGCGGGAATCGATTTTTCCGACGAAGCCGACGTGCCGCAGGATCTGCTCACGCACGCGCTCGATGTGGCGCGCGCGTTGCGCGACGAGATTTCCGCGGTGCTGGCGCAAGCCGGGCGCGGCGAGCGGCTGCGCGATGGATTGGTCGTCGCCATCGCCGGGCCGCCCAACGCCGGCAAGTCCACTTTGCTCAACCGTATCGCCAAGCGCGAAGCCGCGATCGTGTCGCCCTTCGCCGGCACCACGCGCGACGTGATCGAGGTGCATCTCGATCTCGACGGCTATCCGGTGACGCTGCTCGACACCGCGGGCGTGCGCGAGACCGGCGATCCGGTGGAGCAGGAAGGCGTGCGCCGGGCGCGCGAACGCGCGGCGGCGGCGGATCTGGTGCTGTGGGTGGTGAGCGCGGATGGGCCGGCGGCGGACTACGAGGCCGGGGGTGGCCCGTTGGCGGAGGTGGGGGACCCCGCGGCTAAGCGCGAGAGACTAAATTCGGAGGGGGCTAGGCCTTTGGCCGATGCTAGCACGAGCGGGTCGGCCGCTTCGCAAGGCGCAGATAGGTCAGTGGATGGCGAAGGGCGGGATAAGAGCAGCGCGAATGATAATGTGTCTGGTGCCGGAGCCGCGGGTCGGCCAATGGCGGATGGGGCCGGGGCAGGCGCATCCCAAGCCGCAGCCGCTACCCAGCCAATGGCCGATACCGCCCCTGCCCCGCCGGTCTGGCTAATCCTCAATAAAAGCGATCTGCCCCAGCAACGTAAAAATGAACTTTCATTCAAAAATGAATATCAATTCAACTTATCGATATCCGCCTGCGATGGCAGTGGTATCGACGCACTTTTGCAGGCCTTAAATGCCCATGTAAAGGGCTATTTTCGCTCGGAATCGGGGCTGATCACCCGCGAACGCCACCGCCATCATTTGCGCGAAACCGAGTCGGCTTTGACCCGCGCGCTCGCCGAAACATCAGGCCGCGAGGACATTGTCGCCGAGGAATTGCGCTTAGCCAGCCGGGCACTCGGCCATTTAACCGGCAAAGTCGATGTTGAAGACATCCTGGACGTCATTTTCCGGGATTTCTGCATCGGAAAATGAACTCTAATTCATCCTATTGCTTCACGTGAAGCATTTTGACCGTGACAGTTCGCTCGGATAGAAGGTCATATGGACGGGAAATTCGATGTTATCGTCATTGGCGGCGGCCATGCCGGTTGCGAAGCCGCGGCTGCATCCGCGCGTATGGGCGCCAAAACCGGGCTGATCACTCACCGATTCGCCACCGTGGGCGCTATGTCCTGCAATCCCGCCATCGGCGGGTTGGGCAAAGGTCACCTCGTCCGCGAAATGGACGCGCTTGATGGCCTGATGGGCCGGACCGCCGACCAGGGCGGCATCCAGTTCCGCGTCCTCAACCGCCGCAAAGGCCCGGCCGTTCGCGGCCCGCGCTGTCAGGCCGACCGCAAGCTTTATGTAGCGGCGATGCAGCGGGCTATCCGGGATACGGCCAATCTCAGCGTCATCGAAGCCGAAGTGGATGATGTGTTGGTCGTGGACGGCCGCGTTACAGGGGTCAAACTCGTGGATGGGCGGATTTTTTCCGCCGGGTCGGTTGTCCTGACCACGGGCACGTTTCTGCGCGGCCTGATTCATATGGGCGAAAAGCAAATTCCCGCCGGGCGCATCGGCGAAGCACCGGCGCTTGGCTTATCGGCGACTTTGGAGCGGCTGGGTTTTGCCCTCGGCCGATTGAAGACCGGAACGCCGCCGCGGCTGGATGGCCGCAGCATCCATTGGGCCACAGTGGAAATGCAGCCCGGCGATGAGCCGCCGGAGCCGTTCTCGGTCATGACCGAGCGGATCGAGAATCCGCAGATCCAATGCGGAATCACCCGCACCACCGAAGCCACACACCAGATCGTCCGCGCCAATGTGCATCGTTCGCCGATGTATTCCGGCCAGATATCCAGCATTGGCCCGCGCTATTGCCCGTCGATCGAAGACAAGATCGTGCGTTTCGGCGAACGCGATGGGCATCAGATTTTCCTCGAGCCGGAGGGTTTGGCCGATCACACGGTCTATCCCAATGGCATCTCCACCTCGCTGCCGGAAGAGGTGCAGCTGGCGCTGATCGCGACCATTCCTGGTCTGGAAAACGCGAAGATGGTTCGGCCCGGTTATGCCATCGAATATGACTATGTCGATCCGCGCGAACTGAAACCGACGCTGGAAACCAAACGGCTGCCGGGACTTTTTCTCGCCGGGCAGATCAACGGCACCACGGGATATGAAGAGGCCGGAGCTCAGGGTTTGGTGGCCGGGCTCAATGCCGCAAGCCGGGCAGGCGAGGGCGCCGACATCATTTTCGACCGGGCGGACGCCTATATCGGAGTCATGATCGACGATCTGGTGACCCGCGGCGTCACGGAACCCTATCGCATGTTCACATCGCGCGCCGAATACCGGCTGACTTTGCGGGCTGATAATGCGGATCAAAGGTTGACCGGCAAGGGCATCGCGCTTGGTTGCGTTGGCCCGGAACGGCAGCGCAAGCACCAGGACAAGATGGAGGAATTGGACTCCGCGCGGGCGCTGGCGCAGTCGCTTTCGCTGACACCGAACGAGGGCGAGCGGCATGGACTTGCGCTGAATAAAGATGGGGTGAGGCGGACCGCTTTCGAGCTTCTGGCCTATCCGACTATCGCCATGGTCGACTTGGCCCGGGTTTGGCCGGAGTTGCAGGGGCTGTCTTCCAATATTGCCCAACAGCTTGAAATCGAAGCCAAATACGACGTCTATATGCAGCGGCAAGCGGCGGATGTGGCCTCGTATCGGCGGGACGAAAGCTTCGAATTGCCCAATGAACTCGACTATTCCACGCTTCCGGGCCTATCCAATGAAGCGCGGCATAAGCTGACGTCGATCCGGCCCCGCACCATCGGCCAGGCTGGCCGGATTGATGGCATGACCCCTGCGGCCTTGACGCTTCTTGTGGCTCACGCGCGCCGGTCAAAGCGAAAAAGCCTTTGAGCGCCAAAGACCAAGCGCTTAACCGGTCGGATGATAGGGATCGGGCGCTGACGCCGTTCAATGTTTCACGTGAAACAATGAATCGGCTGGATCGTTTTATCGCGGTCTTGTTGCAGTGGCAGGAGCATACCAACCTCATTGCGGATTCCACCATCCCGGAGCTATGGAGCCGGCATGTGGCGGATTCACTCCAGCTCATTCCGTTGGCTCCGGAAGCGCGGATTTGGATCGATCTCGGCTCCGGCGGCGGGTTTCCCGGCTTGGCGATTGCTTGCGCGCTGGCCGATAAGCCGGGGACAAAGGTGCACCTGGTCGAAAGCAAAGCCAAGAAATGCGTGTTTCTACGTGAAGCTGCGCTAGCCGCTGGCGTACCGGCGATTATCCACAACCAGCGGATCGAGGATTTCGCCGCCCATCCGCCGGAACGCGCCGATGTGGTGACAGCGCGCGCACTGAAGCCGCTACCCGAATTGCTGGCTCTGGCGTATCCGCTGTTGAAAACCGGGGCACAAGGCCTGTTCCTCAAGGGTCAAGATGTAGATGCTGAATTGACCGAAGCCGCTAAATGTTGGAACATCAAGGTCAAGCTTGTCCCCAGTCAAACCGACACCCGAGGCCGTATCGTTGTCGTGGAAAGCCTCGAATCGCGTAAGAATAAGACCTGAGATCGGCTCAGCCGACCGAAAGTAACGCCTCATGACCGACATCCCGGAATCCGCGCCGCCTGAGGATTCGCCGCCGGCTGAGATCATCGCCTTCGCGCCGAAGACCGAGGCTGCAAAACCGCCCCGCGTGCTTTCCATCGCCAACCAGAAAGGCGGCGTCGGTAAAACCACGACGGCAATCAATCTCGGCACCGCGCTTGCCGCCATCGACGAAAAAGTTTTAATTGTTGATCTCGATCCGCAAGGCAATGCGTCGACCGGCCTCGGCATCGATCGCCGCGACCGCCGCTGCTCCACGTATGATGTGTTGATCGGCCAAGCGCCCATGCGCGACGCGATCTTGGCGACCGCGGTGCCGCGTTTGCATATCGCGGCATCGACGCTCGATCTCTCCGGACTCGAGCTGGAGATCGGCCACGCGCGCGACCGCGCGTTCCGTTTGCGCAACGCGCTGGCGTCGATCAACACCGGCGGCCCCGACGATTACACGTATGTGTTGGTGGATTGTCCGCCGTCGCTCAATTTGCTCACGGTCAATGCCATGGCCGCGGCGCACGCGATCCTGGTGCCGCTGCAATGCGAGTTCTTCGCGCTGGAAGGCTTGTCGCAACTGATCAAAACCGTCGAGCAGGTAAAGGAGACGCTCAATCCTGAGCTGACCATCCACGGCATTGTGCTGACGATGCATGACTCGCGCAACAATCTCTCCAATCAAGTCGCCGCCGATGTGCGCGAGTTCATGGGCCGCAAAGTTTATGAGACGATGATTCCGCGCAACGTGCGCGTCTCCGAGGCGCCGTCCTACGGCAAGCCGGTGCTGGTCTATGATCTCAAATGCGTCGGCAGCGAAGCCTATCTGCGTTTGGCGACGGAGGTCATCCAGCGCGAAAAAGAATTGCGCGCGGGGTGAATTCTTTTTCCCTCTCCCCTTGTGGGAGAGGGTGCCGAGCGAACGAAACGTGAGCGAGGCGGGTGAGGGGTCAGTAATTGTTGAAACGCCGGACCCCTCACCCGGTTCTCGCTGCGCTCGAACCACCCTCTCCCACAAGGGGAGAGGGTGCAGACAACGGACAGCATCTCGGAGAAAAGCGTGACGACACCTTCAGGAGCAACGGCGATGGCAGACGATGGCAGATCGCGACTTGGGCGCGGCCTCGCGGCGCTGATCGGAGATGTCGGCGCGGAAACGCAATCGTCGGAACGGACGCGCAATCAGCGCCGCGTACCGATCGAATTCCTGCGGCCGAATCCGCGCAATCCACGCCGCATCTTTTCCGAAGCCGAGCTCGAGGAGCTTGCCGCGTCCATTCGCGAACGCGGCGTCATCCAGCCGGTCATCGCGCGCGCCGTGCGCGGCACGAGCGATGCCTATGAGATCATCGCCGGCGAGCGGCGCTGGCGCGCGTCGCAGCGCGCCGGCTTGCATGACGTGCCGGTCGTTATTGTTGAAGCCACCGACGCCGAGGCGCTCGAGCTTGCGATCATCGAGAATGTGCAGCGCACCGATCTCAATCCGATCGAGGAGGCGATGGGCTATCAGGCGCTGATAGATGAATTCAATTACGGGCAGGAGGAGATGGCGAAGATCGTCGGCAAGAGCCGCTCGCATATCTCCAACGCGCTGCGGCTTTTAAAGCTCTCCGAGCCGATCAAACAATACGTGCATTCCGGCAAGCTCACCGCCGGCCATGCGCGCATGCTGATCGGCCAGCCGAACGCGGAAGAATTGGCCGAGGACATCGTCAATCGCGGACTGAACGTGCGCCAGGTCGAAGCCATGGCGCGCAAGGACGGCCGCGAGCAGGTGAGGGAGGTCAAGCGCACCGGACAGCTCGGCAAGGATGCCGACACCGAGGCGCTGGAGAATCGGCTGACCAACGCGCTCGGGCTCTTGGTCAGCATCGAGCATCGCCCCAATGGCGGCGGCGTGCTGCAGGTCCGCTATCGTACGCTGGAGCAACTCGACGACGTGGTGCGGCGGCTGGAGCGGGGCGGGTAGATTCGAGAAGAAGAAAGACGTGGATGCCCGCGACAAGCGCGGGCACGACGGGTGGATTAGCTTGCCTTATTGTTCGTTGTTGTCGGCGTAGAGCGCAGGATTTAATTTTCGTCATGGCCGGGCTTGTCCCGGCCATCCACGTCTTAGGCGCCAGAACAGTAGGGTGGGCACGGCGCGTTCCGCGCCTTTGCCCACCCTACTTTGCTACTTGCTTACGGAAGGCCCGAACCACTCAAGCGATCAGTGGGCGCAAACTCGGATGCTGCTGGAACAGCGGACGTTGTTCTAGCCAACCGTCCAGACCCCACACGTGTCCGGCGCGTCTCACGATCAAATAGACGAGAACGCCTCCGAAGACGAGGTGATAGTCGATAATCAGGTTATTTGTGTTCTCTATGAAGGGCCAATCCATATGGGCCATCCAGTAGATTCCCATCAGCAGCACGCCAAAGCTGGCGCTGACGCGGACCATGAGCCCAAGAGCGAGCGACAGCCCAATCAGCAGATGGCCATACTCCACCAAGAATGTGGTGATCGGCGCCATGGCCGGCGTCGTAAATACCGCGAAAAGATCGTGGAAGGTCTTGGTGTGGTTCAAAAATCCCACAACAGTCCACTTCGAATCAAATACCTGGTGAGAAGCGGCGTAGAGAAACGTCCATGCCATCGTGAGGCGGAAAAAGACGATTAAGGCCTTGTCCAAGGTGTTGGGCATCTGCATCCCTTTTGATTCCTCAGCCGGCATTTCGACGACCTGAGGTCAACAGCGGTAGCACTCCGCCCGGCAGACCGGAAGACAATTCGCGGCGGAGGGAACCCTTCACGTGCTATCGCGGTCTCGAGCAGTGCGATGACGTGGTGCGGCGGCTGGAGCGGGGTGGGTAGATTGGGCTCCGCATAAGACGCGCCTTTATTCTTGCTTGCGACTTACGTTAAAATCCTCGTCCTGAGGAGCCGCTGAAAGCGGCGTCTCGAAGGACGAGGCCCGGATGGGCGCTTGGCTTTATATCTTGAAATGTGCAGACGGCTCTTACTATGCCGGCACGACTCGCGTCGACCTCGATAGACGAATTGGCGAGCATCAAGAGGGCGCTTTTGACGGATACACCGCGACCCGCAGACCAGTAAATCTGGTTTTCCCGCAGTTCTTTGACCAGATCACCGACGCCGTTGCCGCCGAACGGAGGATTAAGGGTTGGTCACGCGCTAAAAAGAAAGCTCTCATCGACGGCGATTATGCACGTCTCAGTAATGCGTCAAAGCGCAGGCGGACTTTTGGGCCTCATCCTTCGAGACGCGGACCTACGGTCCGCTCCTCAGGATGAGGTGAGGGTGTGTGTCTATTCATCACACGCCTACTCCCTCCGTCTCGCGCTCACCGCGATCGAGAGCACCGCGCGCTGGGCGATGGCGTCGGCGAGATTGGATTGGCGGCGGATTTCCAGCGCGGCTTCCGCGAGCTGCGCCATCACCTTTACCAATCGCTCCGCCGTCCAGGTTTTCACGGCCGCTTCCACCAGCGGCACGCGGCGGAAATGGATTCGCGGCTGCGACCCTTCGACCACTTGCGTGGCGCTTTTGCCGTCTTCGACAGCAAGGCGGAATTTGTGCAGTTGCGAAAGCTGCCGCAGCGCCGCCGAGATAATCGTGCCGGGCGCGGTGCCGCCGGCGCGTGCCTTGGCGAATTGCGACTCCGCCTCGCCGGTGCGGCCAGCAAACATAGCGTCGATGACGCCGTCGAGCGCCAGCGCGGAAGCTTCCGACACCACGGCGACGACATCTTCCACCGTGACTTGCTTGTTGCCGTGGGCGTAGAGCGCGAGCTTGCGGATTTCATTGCGCGAGGCTTGCCGGTCGCCGCCGAGCAAAGGGACCAGCGCGTCGCGCGCATCGGGCGCAATCGACAGACCGGCGGCGCGCATCTCCTCGTCGATCAGGCGAACCAGTTCTTTCTCGCCATCGACGTAACAGGGAATCGCGGCGGCGGTCTTGGCGCGTTCGCACAAATTGCGCAGCGGCGCGCTGCGCTTGAGATCGCCAGCCTCGATGACGACGCGGCAAGGCGATGGCGTGGCGAGCAGCGCCTCCACCGCGGGCGCGATGTTGCGGCTGCCGGCCTTGACCCAGACCGCGCGCTTGCCGCCGAACAACGGAATCGTATTCGCTTCGTCGACCAGCCGCGTCGGATCGCCGCTCAGGTCGTCGCCATCGAGCCGTGCCAGCGAAAACGGATCGGCGGTGTCATCCACGGAAGCGCGGATGATGCGCTCG
>JAXDOR010000192.1:0-11930 GCA_034668825.1 Alphaproteobacteria bacterium
TTCCGCGACTGCGCGTCTGCGCATGACCGACCCAGGGCATGGCCGAAGCGAGCAGCGGCTGCTCTTTGGCGAGCGTCGGCCGCGCCATCAGCTCCGCCTGCCGGACGGCGGCGCCGACGCGGATGGCGCCGCCTTCATCCTCGATCTGCGCAAGTTCTGGCAGGCGCATGATGTCGACCACGACCTTGGGCCGGGAAAGACGCATCGAGAGCATAGGCAGGAGGCTTTGGCCGCCCGCGAGCACCCGTGCGTCACCCGCCTCGTCGGCGATGACTGCGTGAACCTCCGCCAGCGTCCGTGGACGGACGTAATCGAAAGGCGCCGGTTTCATTGGCGCCCTCCGATTGCGCCGCGCAATCGCGCAAGCCATCCTTGCTTTGGCCCGCCGAGCCGACGTGCCAGCGCCGCAAAGAATTCTCGTATGAGGAGGCGCGCAGCGGCATCCAGCAAACGTCCGCCGATGGAGGCGATCTTGCCGCCGATCTCCGCTTCGTAGGTGTAGGTCAGGCGCGTTGCTTCGCCGTCGGATGTGAGCGTGACGCGTCCGGATCCGGCACCAAAGCCGAGCGCGCCGGTCGCCGATCCGGTCAATGTCGCGGCATGCGGCGGGTCCAGGTCGGATAAAGTTACTTCGGCACGATAGCGTCCCTTCACCGGGCCGATGCCTATCGTGACGTCGGCGCGGAAATGGGTGTCTGAAATCTTTTCCACGTTGTGGCAGCCGGGAATGATCGTCGCCAAGGTGTCGGCGTCGAGCAATGCGCGCCATACATTGTCCTGCGACGTGCCGACGATGGCCGTTCCCGCGCCATGCAGCGCCTTTCCAGATGCTTGCGTTCGATCCGTTTGGTGAGAATGGTCCGGAGGACTGCCTTCCGGCGGATGCAGGTAGGCGGCGAGCTTCGCCGGCGTAAGCGGAAGATTGATGTCCTTGATGCCGAGCGCGTCGGCCACCGAATTGGCAAGGCACACGGGCGTGCTCATGCAATTGCCTTCGCCCACGCCTTTCGCCCCCAATGGCGTGAAGGGCGAGGGCGATTCAAAATGCAGGATTACCGGCTCCGGCACTTCCATCGTCGTCGGCAGGAGATAATCGGCAAAAGTGCCGGCGAGAAAATTGCCGTCGGGCGAATAAGCATATTCTTCATAGACGGCCGCGCCCAGCGCGTGGGCGAAACCACCCGTGATCTGTCCCGCAACCATGCGCGGGTGCAATATGCGGCCGCAGTCATGCATGGTGACGTATTTGTCGATGCGCAACGCGCCGGTCGTGCGGTCGATCTCGACGCCGCAGAAGTCGAAAATGAAGCCGTGACAGAGCGACGAATTGACTTCGTCCAAGTCGCTCGGCGCTGTCAGCTCGGGCGGCGACCAGAATACCGTTTCACGCAAGACCTGCGCACCGTCGGGCACGATCCCTGGAGACCAGTGGCTCGTGGCGGCAACTCGGCCGAATGGCAACGCATTGTCCGGATTGCCGCGTGCGCGCACCTTGCCGTCGACGAACTCGATCTCGTCTGCCGAAACGTTGAGCTGGGCCGCCGCGGTGCGCTGGAGCTTTTCCTTCACGCGCATCGCGGCGAGATGCACAGCGCCGCCGACCGCGGGAGCGAAGCGGCTTGAATAATTCCCGGACGCGATCGACCATGCGTCGCGCGTGGTATCAAGCTCGCTGACGACGCGAATATCGCGGGGCGTAAGTCCGAACGCATCGGCAACGATTTGTGCCACCACGGTTCGGTGACCCTGGCCCTGCGGCACCGATGCAATCTGCACTGAGACCGCTCCTACCGGATCAAGCGATATCGTGGCGGTGGCTTGCGCTCCGTTTTTTGCCCCCGCGCGCTGGCGCTCTTTCGCCGTCAGCACGGTGGTGATGTAACCCATGTTGGAGACGCTCGGCTCCACCACCGCCGTGTAACCGATGCCGTAGATGCGTCCTTCGGCCCGCGCCGTCTCACGCCGCGCCAATAATTCCTTGAGACCGCCTTCCTGCACGGCTGCATCGAGGGTGCGGGGATAGTCCCCGGAATCGAGCAGGCCCCCGGTCGCCGTGCGATGTGGAAATACGCCGGACGGTACGAGATTGCGCCGGATCACTTCCAGTGGATCAAACTCCAGCTCCACGGCGATCCGCTGGAGCAGGCGCTCAAGCGCGTAATACACCTGCGGCCCGCCGAAACCGCGATTGAGCCCGGTCGGCGTCTTGTTGGTGAGCACGACGCGGTTGCGTACCGATACGTTCCGGATGTCATAAGCGCCGGTGAGATTGCCGTGCATCCGGTAGAGCGTCGCCGGCTCCGGGGCGCGAATATGCGCGCCCACGTCTTCGATCTGATCCCAGGCGAGCGCCGCGATGCGCCCATCCGTCCCGACAGCGGCTTCCAGGTGCGTGACGCGATTGGTGGCGGACACCGAAGCGGTCAGGTGTTCAAGCCGGTCCTCGATCCATTTGACCGGCCGCCCGGCGACGCGAGCGGCCAAGCCCATCAACACGATATAGGGGAATATGCCTTGCTTGACGCCGAAACTGCCGCCGGAGTCGGGCGGCGTGCGCAGCCGCAGCCGATTGCCGGGGACTTTAAGCGCACGCGCCATGACTGGATGCATGCTGAACGGGCCTTGGAAATTGGCCAGGATGTCGTAGGCGTCGCTGGCGGAATCGTATTCAGCGACAAGGCCGTAGGTTTCGATCGGCGTGCAGGAATTGCGCGGATAGTGAATGTCGACGGCGACCCGGCGGGCACATTCGGCGAAGGCGCGTTCCGGATCGCCATAGCGAAACGACCGGTCACTGGCGACGTTGGAGCCCAGCCCTTCATGAAGCAGCGGCTGCGCCGGATCGAGCGCGGCGCGCGGATCGATGAGGACGGGGAGGGGATCGTAGTCGACCTCGATGAGATCGACGGCGTCCTCGGCCAAGTAACGGTCTGCCGCGACCACGACGGCGACCGGCTCACCGACATAGCGAACGCGATCGACGGCAATCGGCCAGCATTGGATCGGCGCTTTCACGCCGACAACCAAGCTCGTGGAAATGGCGGTGACCTCGGCCCCGGTCAGCACCGCGACGACGCCGGTGGAGCGCCGCGCCGCGTCGGTACGGATAGCCCGGATGGCGGCATGGGCATGAGGAGAACGCAAGATCGCCGCATGCTGCGTCCCCGGGCGTATGCCGAGATCGTCGATGTAGCGGCCGAATCCGGTCAGCAGCGCGGCGTCTTCGACGCGCTCGACCGACTGGCCAAGCCATTTTGCCGCTGGAGCTGTCATCGTCAGGCGTTCCCGTCCGTGCATGCTCTTGTCGGCATGCCTCACGGGAACAGATGTCAGGGGGCGGCAATCGCAGCCATGACCGGCCGTCTCAAGATTTACCGAAAAGTCTCTTTTTTTAGGCGCGCGCGGAAGAACTCATGCGCGCCACCGAGCGGAATTCGCTCGGGTTCACACCCGCGTGATTGCAAAAGAAGCGGGTGAAGTGTGCCGGAGCGCTAAAGCCCAGACGTTCGCTCACGGCGGTGAGACTCTCGGTCTGATGCATGATGGCATTGACGGCCAATTCCATGCGCAAGACATTCAAATAGACGTGCGGCGTAACATTGGTCGATTGTTCAAACAAACGGTAGAAATGAGCGCGCGAAAGTCCAGCTTCCTTTGCCAGCGTGGGGACGTCGCAGGGCGCTTCCGGCCGGGTGCGCAACAGGTTCACTGCGCGGCGAATGCGCCAATCGAAGCGAGACTTTTCAGCGGACCCTAAACTGATCGGTCGCGGCAGGGCGCGCCACGGAGTAAATCTTTCCACGACCGAGATCATCAAGTCCGACAACAACCGCTCGTGCTCCGAACTGGCCTGCGGCTCGGCGACCATCAACTGCGCTAAGTTCATGGCCAGCCTACGAATTCGCGGCGACAACTCACCCGCGGGGCGGCTGAAGAAGCCGGAGGCGCTGCTGGCGCCCCAGTTATGGCGGAAAACCTTGAGCCATTCCGGCTCGATATAGAGCGCCAGGATGATCGTCCGTGGCCGCTCCTGGTCGTGCACGTAAGCGTGCGGTTCCCAGGCATTGATCAATACAGCCTGATGGTCCGTCAGCGGAACGAGCGCCTCGCCCACGGCAAATTGGGTGTCCGCGCCTTCCGCCTTGATCAGCACATGGCAATGCGGATGGGCGTGACGCACAAGCGAGCGATCCATGTCGAGCAGGGCGACACGGCCGAACGCACCATGAGCAATACGCAACGCCGTAGACATGAAACTCCGTTTCGCTGCTTCCGCTCCGCCGCGCTATTCTCTCGCAATAACCGGTCGCCGCGAAATCGATATTTGGTCGAAAGCGCCTCTTTAATAGTAGCATATCGTCGCGCCAGCCTCAGGCTGGTTTTCGCCGAAGTTAACGCCGCGGCGGCCACCGAAGGTAGTAGTATCTGCGCGGTCCGGGCAGGCAGTAGGATAGGCAGAATGCATAATCGGCCTTATGGGTAGAACGCCTGGATAGAATACGTCAGATGTCCTTACGCGAATGATGGGGGCCATGTCCAAAACCACGCGCAATAAAACGGCCCTAAAATCCTCCTCTTCAACCGCAACGATTTCTCCCCAGGGTAGCAACAGACCGCGGCCGATCCGCGGTTTGCGTGAATGGCTTGACTACCTTGCAGGCCGCGACGAGCTCGCGGTCGCTCGGCCGGGTATTTCACTACGGTTTGCACTTGCCGCCATCGCCAAGCGCCTCGACGGACGGCGCGCCACGCTATTTCCAAAGCCGGACGGGCATTCCATTCCAGTCGTCTCCGGTCTCGTTTCAAGCCGCGCCTGGATCGCAGCCGCCATGGCGGTTGAGCCGGACGAGATCCTGACAGAATTTCAAAGGGCGGCGCTCAATCCACTGCCCTGGGAAGAAATCGTCTCCGCGCCCGTTCAAGAGGTGATCCACCGTGAGGTCGACCTCGGCGCGTTGCTGCCGCTGCCGACACATAATGAATATGACAGCGGGCCCTATATCACTGCCGGCCTTGTCATCGCGCGCAATCCGCGCACGGGCGTGCAGAACGTTTCCATTCACCGATGCCAATTGAGCGGACCGAACCGGCTCGGCGTTCTCCTGCTGCCGCGCCATACGCATATGTTCTTTGAAATGGCGGAGAGCGCCGGCGATCCGCTGCATGTAGCGGTCGTGATCGGCGTCGATCCGCTGACGCTGCTCGCGTCGCAGGCCATCGCACCGCTCGACGTTGACGAACTGGAAATCGCGGGCGCGCTGCAAGGCCGGCCGCTACCAGTCGTCAAATGTATAACCAACGACGTTCGTGTGCCCGCCGAGGCGGAAATCGTACTGGAAGGGCGGGTGCTACCGGAGGTTCGCGCGCTGGAAGGGCCGTTCGGCGAATTTCCGCAATACTACGGCGAGCCTGCCAAGCGTCACGTGATTGAGATCGACGCGGTGACCCAGCGAAAGGATGCCATCTTTCATACGATCGTCGGCGGCGGATTGGAGCATCTATTGCTCGGCGCCATTCCCCGCGAGGCAACGCTGCTGGCGCATCTGCGGCGCAGTTTTCCCAACGTTCGCGACGTTCACCTCTCGCTTGGCGGCGTCTGCCGCTATCACCTCTATGTGCAGATCGCAAAGCGGCAGGAAGGCGAAGCCAAGAATATCATGTTGGGTGCCTTCGCAGGCCACTACGATGTCAAGCAAGTGATCGTCGTGGACGAAGATGTCGACATTCACAATCCGGCCGAAGTGGAATGGGCTGTCGCCACGCGCTTTCAAGCCGATCGCGACCTTGTGATTATTCCGGAAAGCCAGGGATCGAAGCTCGATCCCTCCACGCGCGACGGCGTCGGAGCGAAGATGGGACTGGACGCGACGAAACCGCTGTCCGTACCCGACATGAAGTTCAAGCGCATTCGCGTTCCCGGCGAGGACAATCTTGTGCTTGATGAAATTTTGCAACAGGCCGACAGCCGGGATTGGCGTGACGAGGTATGACGCTTTTTAGAACGTCGTTCCGGGTGGCTATCGCGCTCTGCCGCTTCGGCCGCTATCGGGTTATAAGCGACCTTAAGCAATCCGAGCCAAATCGGAGCCAAAAGATAAAAAGATCAATGAAATCAGTGGTAAATTAATGCTTCCCAAGCTGCATACGAGGGTTCGATTCCCTTCGCCCGCTCCAGCCCATAACTCTCCATAGATACCCTTGTGTGCAGGCGCATCAGGCTTTACTTTCGGTGTCGGCTGACGGCTTGCTTAGTTTTTCAGCATTTCGGCAAGCGCAGTTTCGTAGTGATCAACAAATTGCGAAGGATCGAAGTCGGCGGCCTTGCTCTCTAGAAATCTCCCGACAGGCTGCGGAGCGTCAATTGCGCGGCTGCGGAGAAAGCGCGCGCTTGCATAAGCAGCGTCACGATCAGCCCGGCGATGCCCGATGCGGCCAAGATCATGGCGACGATAATGAATTGGTAGATGCCCGCGTAAACCGGACTCGCGCCCGACACCATCATGCCGGCCATTACGCCTGGTATCCAAACCAAGCCGAGCGACTTCAGCATATCCAGACGAGGAAGGAGGCTGGCATAAACCGCACTCTGCACATAAGGCGCAACCGTTACGCCGGGGTCGGCACCGAGCGCCAAACCCGCCTCGATCTGGCCCACGTGTGCGGTGACATCGGCTCTGAAGCGCTCTACGGATTGCGCACAGGCATTCATTGCGTTGGCGATGATCATGCTGCCCACAGGAACCAGCACCGCAATATCGGCGGTGAGCGTTCCGGTGGCGAGCATCGCGGCGATGACGACGCCCGCCCCGGCGGCGATCGCATAGAAGGCGAGCAGCAGCGAACCCTTTATATCCTCGGCGCGGCGCGAGGCGGTTACTGCGGCCGCAAAGGTCATGGCCAGCAGGATGAGCACGCCCACCAGCAGATTGCCGTGCAGCAACACGGCAAGGACCATGCCCACAAACACCATCTGCACGAGCCCGCGCACCACCGCTATCGCGGTCTCGCGCTCGACTTGCACTCCAAAGCGGCGGCACATCAGCACCACCGCCGCGCAGAGCACGATCGACCCAGCCGCCTGGGCCATCCCCATGCCGATGTCGCCGTTCAGGTTGTTCAGTAAGTCAGCGATCACGTAACACCTCCTTAGTGGCGCCTATCGTGAACAGCTTTCCGGATTCCAGGATCATTGTGCGATCGGCGATACGGTGAGCCTGCGCCGTATTGTGCGTGACGATCACGCAGGTCATCCGCCGCTCGCGGATGATGCTCAGCAGGAGTTCCTCGATCCCTCTTGCTGAAAAATCATCGAGCGCCGAGGTGGGTTCGTCTAGCAAGAGTGTCTCAGGAGCGTTCGCCAGCGTGCGAGCCAGCGACACACGCTGCGCCTCGCCTCCCGACAGATGGCTCACATCTCGCAGCTGGTAGCCCGGCAAGCCGACACGCTCCAGCAGCGCAGCAATTTGCTCGGAGGAGAGCCTGTCACCATTCTGCCGCGGCCCGAATGCCACGTTCGCGGCCACCGTCCCGGGAAAGAGATATGCGACCTGCATGACCATCCCGACCTGGCGTCGTAGTTTCCGGGGCGCCATGTCATGGTAGTCCCGGTCATTGAGCAGCACCGTCCCGCCCGTTGGCTCATCGAGGCGGTTAAGCAATCGCAGGAAGGACGATTTTCCCGCCCCGCTCGGACCTACCACGGCGAGCACCTCGCCCTGCAGCACCTGCACGCTGATGTCATTCACCAACACCCTGCCGGCGACAGCGCAGGTGAGATTCCTGCATTCGAGGATTACCCGACCTGAATTCGTGCCAGGGTGCGGGTTGATGATCGTCGAATTATCGAGCACGGCTACGCTCATCGGTCCTTCTCGAATTTGATGGATGTCTTTGCGTCGGCTGCTTGAAGGCCGAGCCGTCGCTTGGGCGCATTTACCGAGGTCGCGAGCCGTGGATGGCGGCGACGAATGCGATAGACAGCGGCCGGTGGGACGTTAGCCAACGTCCAGCCGAGGCGCGTCGCTTTCAGCCCGAGCCGGTCTAGCAGTGCGCGTGGCACCGGGCACCGCGGGCCATAGGTGAATTGGTAGAACGCACCTTCGGGCCGCAAATGCCCGAAGGAGCCCTCTAGGATCGCGATCACCTTTTTCGGGGACATCGACAGCAGCGGCAAGCCGCTCACGACGGCGCCCGCGCGTGCGCCGCCGAAAAGCTCGACATCCTTCAACCGCGCCGCGTCCATCCAGAGCGTCCGGGCACGCGGAAAGCGCAACTGCAGCAGACGAGCGAAGTCGGAGCCGTATTCGACCAGGGCGAGGCTTTCTTCGGGGACGCCACGCGCGAGCAGTGCTTGGGTGAATACGCCGGTACCTGGACCAAGCTCGATGACAGGAGCCGTCGCTGGCGAAATCTCGGCCGTCATGGCATCGGCCAGCACAGAGCTTGAAGGCATGACAGCTCCGACGCGCACTGGGGCAGCTACCCAGGAACAGAAAAAACCGACGAAATCGGCGACCGTGTTGGTCAACATGACACTCATTCCCGCTTTGGTGATGAGAGGGATACAGCGAGTCCGCCTCTTACCGGCATCAGTGCCTATTGCCGCCAGAGACGGGATTGCGCTGGAAATATCCTTCGAGGACGTCGACGACTTCGAGCTGCATTTTTGCGGCGAATTTCACACCTTGGATGTCCTTCCGTTCCACGGCGGCTCGGAGACCGGCTTGAATCGCACTCACCAGGTTTCGGATACTGGCGTTCTTGACGCTGGTGGTCAGGGCTGACCACGAGGTGTCGGCTTCCCTTGCCGTTGCCGTAATCGTCATCCAGTCCATATCTTGCACGGCCGCAAGAACACTCAACTTGAAACCGGAATAGTCCAACATCGCCACCTCGATCGGCGAAGGACGGCTGCCGGTATCCATGGCAGTCTCAATAACTCGATAGGACTCGACGGCCACGAGCGCGGCACCGAGCGTGTCGTTTTGGGATGATGCCTGTTCCATTCCCGTGACTTGGCGTCCGAGAGTTTCGAATACCGCGGTGTCGAGGAACGACCGCAATTTCGGGAGGGACTTCCGCATCGCTGCGACCTGTTCCGCAACTTTGCCGGCCTCGCCGTCCAACGCAAATCCAATCAAATCCTCATTGATTGAAGCGGCATCGGTAAGCTGCGCATTGCGATCAACTTGCTTGCTGGGCTTCGGCGAGGTGACCTGCGCCCGCTTCACCGCGGCCGCAGCAGCCGATTGCTGCGATTGAGCCAAGGTGGTCGAGAGCGTCAATGCGGAGAGGACCGCGGCCGTGATCATCGTCTTTGACATTTGGTGCCTCCTTAAATTGGGCAGTGCGCCTTCTGACGCAGGCCGCCAACGGGACGAATTGGTCCGCCTAACTTGCATTTCGGATATAGGGGCGCGTCACTCATGCGAGAAATGCATTCTCGTCATCGCTATATGTCCGCTGGGAATTTAAGTGATAGAGCCGCCGTGCCGACACCCCGCGTGAAATCGGGTGCAGTTTCCTCACTGCTCCGTGGTCTTCGAAGGGTGATGCAGGAACGAAATGCGACGCGTGCCGGTATGCCGTGGATTTCATTCAACCAATGGCCGCAGCCGTCGGCATCCCGGAGCTCGGAGGAACGGGAGGCGGGGCGAAGGCCGGGTGGCGCGTCAGCCGGTCAAACGCGAGATAGACCACGGGCGTCGTGAAAAGAGTGAGCACCTGTGAGATGACAAGGCCGCCGACAATCGCCACGCCCAAGGGCGCGCGCAGTTCAGACCCGGGGCCGGTGCCCAGCGCCAGGGGAAGCGCTCCGAACAATGCTGCAAGCGTGGTCATCATGATCGGACGGAAACGCAGCAGGCAGGCCTGCTTGATCGCTTCGACGGGCGCCAGGCCCTGATCCCGTTCCCCTGCCACCGCGAAGTCGACGATCATGATGCCGTTCTTCTTCACGATTCCGATCAGCAGAATAATCCCGATCATGCTGATGACGGAGAGGTTCTGACCGAAGAGCAGAATAGACAGCAATGCCCCAAGCCCGGCGGACGGCAACGTCGAAATGATTGTCAGCGGATGGATGAAGCTCTCGTAGAGGACGCCGAGGACGATATACACCGCGATCACCGCGGCCAATATCAGCCAAGGTTGGCTACGCACCGAGTCCTGGAAGGCCTGAGCGGTCCCTTGGAACGTGGCAGCAACAGTTGACGGCATGCCGGCATTCAGCGCGGCCGCGTCGATCGCGCTCACCGCGTCGCTCAGCGCGGCGCCGGGTGCAAGATTGAACGACAATGTGGTCGCGGGCAGCGAACCTTGATGATTGATGACGACCGGGGAAACGCCTGGCTTTATGGACGCAAGAATGCTCAGCGGGACAAGCTTCTGCGTTGTGCTCGACCGGACGTAGAGGCTCTGCAACGCTCTCGTATCGAGCTGGAAACGCGGATCGAGTTCCTCGATCACGTGATACTGGCTGACCTGGGTGAAAAGGGTTGCCACTTGGCGCTGCCCGAAAGCATCGTACATGGTGTCGTCGATCGCCTGGACGCTGACTCCCAATCGCGAGGCGCTGGCGCGGTCGATCACCAGCGTAGCGCTGGTCGCTTGCGGCTGTGCGTCCGACGTGACGTCTTGCAGCACCGGTATCGCGGACAACGCTGCTTTCATTTTTCCGACCCACTGGGCGAGTTCAGCCGTGTCGCCGTCCTGCAACGTATATTGGTATTGCGCCGCGCCCGAGCGGCCACCGATCTGAATGTCCTGCCGGACCTGGAGCGCCACGGTAAGGCCCTCGATGGAGCCCGCGGCCTTTCTAATGCGGGCCACCACCTGTGATGCCGTGCTGTTGCGCGCACCGAAGGGTTTGAGGTTGATCTGCACTTGCCCGACACTTGCGGAAGGACTCGGGTTGATCCAGTAGCCGACATTGTCGACATCGGCGTCAGCCGAGATGATCGCGCCGAGCTTTTGCATCAGGCCGGACATGGCAGCGAAGGAAATATCGGTTTCGGCCTGCGCCTGACCCTGGATAAAGCCAGTGTCCTGTTGCGGCAGAAACCCCTTGGGAGCCACCGCATAGAGCCACATCGTCAGGCACAACGTCGTCGCGGTGACGAGAAGGACCAGCCATTGGTGCCTCAGCACGACGTCGAGCGCGCTGCCATAACCCCGCGTAACAGCGGCGAACACGCGTTCCGACCAGCGGAAGACCGGCCCGTGGGCCTCGTTGCCGTCATGCCGGATCAGCCACGCGCACATCATCGGCGTGACCGTCAGGGAAACGATGCCGGAGATCACAATGGCGACGCTGACCGTCACGGCAAATTCGCGGAACAGCCGCCCAACGATGCCGCTCATCAGCAGGATGGGGATGAAACCGCGATCAGCGAAATCGTCATCGAGATGACGGTGAAAGTCACCTCGCGCGCACCCTCAACGGCCGCCTGAAAAACGGATTTGCCGCCTTCCAGATGGCGGGTGATGTTTTCTATGACGACGATAGCGTCGTCGACGACGAATCCGACCGCTATCGTCAGCCCCATCAACGAAAGATTGTCGAGGCTATATCCAAGGGCGTACATGACGCAAAAGGTCCCGAGCAGCGAGAGCGGGATCGTTATGCTCGGGATCAGCGTCGCCGAAATGTTGCGCAGGAAGACGAAGATCACCCCTACCACGAGACCAATGGTGAGCAGCATGGTGACCTGAACGTCGGCGACCGAGCTCTGGATAAGCTGAGTCCGGTCCCCCACGACCGTCAGCTTCGCGAGCGGCGGCAACGACGCCTGTATCGAAGGAACAATATCCTTGATGCTTTGGGTCGTGCTCAGAACGTTGAACCCGGCCTGTCTATGGACATCGAGCATGACCGCACGTTGGCTCTGCAGCCAGCCGGCTTGGTGTGTATCCTCCGGACCGGAGATGAC
>JAXDOR010000193.1:0-4323 GCA_034668825.1 Alphaproteobacteria bacterium
ACCGATGCGACGCGGCCCTCGATCAAATTCACGTCGCCGACGAAATCAGCGACCCAGCGGGAATGCGGCTGTTCGTAGATTTCAGGCGGCGTGGACGGGGTGGTCATCGACCGACTCGCTGGCCCAATGTTTCACGTGAAACATGTGGGCAGCGACTCGCTCAAGCCGGGCGACACGGTTTGGGTGGCGCTGCGGCCGGAAAAGGTGCGGATCGCACTTGAGCCGCCGGCATCGGCGCAAAACTGCATCGCCGGAAAAGTGAAGGAGATCAGCTATCTGGGCGATATTTCCGTTTACAAAGTGCAGGTGGAGAATGGTTCGGTCATGAAGGCCGCCGTCGCCAATATGACTCGCCTGGTCGAACGGCCCATCGGCGCGAACGACCAGGTCTGGCTTTCCTGGGCGCCGGACGCTGCTGTGGTGCTGACGAAATGATATCTAGAATTACGATGGAAGGGGCGACGATAGCCGCGGAGAAGAAAGCCACATCCCGTCATTCTTGGCCGGCCCGCTTTGTCATTCTTGTGCCGTACCTGTGGCTGGCCGCTTTCTTTCTGCTGCCGTTCTTCATTATCCTGAAAATCAGTCTGTCGCAGACCGCGATTGCGCAGCCGCCCTATATGCCCACGTTCGATCTGTCCGCCGGCTGGGAAGGCTTTGAGAGTTTTGTCGATGGTTTGTCTTTCGACAATTATGCCTCGCTGTTTTCCGACAGCCTTTATCTCTCGTCCTATCTCAAGAGCCTGGAAGTTGCCGCGGGATCGACGTTGATCCTGCTGTTGCTCGGCTACCCCATTGCCTACGCCATCGCGCGGCTGCCGCAGCGGCATCGGCCCGTGCTGGTGATGCTGATCATCCTGCCATTCTGGACGTCGTTCCTGATCCGCGTCTACGCCTGGATCAACATTCTCCAGCACGACGGGCTGTTGAACCAGGCATTGCTGGCGCTCGGCATCATCCATGAGCCGCTGACCTGGCTGTCGACCGACACCGCGATCTATATCGGCATCGTCTATTCCTATTTGCCGTTCATGGTGCTGCCGATCTACGCGACGCTGGAGAAGATGGACGAAAGCCTGCTGGAAGCCGCCGCCGACCTCGGCGCTCCGCGCTGGAAGGCGTTCTGGCTCGTCACAGTGCCGCTCTCGCTTCCGGGCGTGATCGCAGGCGCGCTGCTCTGCTTCATTCCCATCGTTGGAGAATTCGTCATTCCCGATCTGCTTGGCGGTTCGGAAACGCTGATGATCGGCCAGACTTTGTGGACCGAATTCTTCGCCAACCGCGATTGGCCGGTGGCGTCCGCCGTCGCGGTGGCGCTGCTGTGCCTCCTCGTGGTGCCGATCGTGATCTATCAGCAGCTGCAGATGCGCGGACTGGAGAAGATACGCTGATGCGCAAGGGGCCCACCTGGTTCAACATCGCCTCGCTGGCGCTGGGCTTGGCCTTTCTCTATTTGCCGATTGCGATCCTAGTGATCTATTCCTTCAATGCCTCGCGGTTGGTCACCATCTGGGGCGGCTGGTCGACGCGCTGGTATGGGGAACTGCTGGCGGATCGCGCCATGCTCGAAGCCGCCTGGATCAGCCTGCGCATTGCCTTTCTCTCCGCCACGGTCGCGACGGTGCTGGGCACGCTCGCCGGATTGACGCTGGTGCGGATGGGGCGCTTCCGCGGCCGGTTGCTATTCTCTGCGCTGATTTATGCGCCTCTGGTCATGCCCGAGGTCATCATCGGACTTTCGCTATTGTTGCTATTCGTGGCGGTGGATGCCGACCGCGGCTTCTGGACGGTGGTCATCGCGCATACAACGCTGACCATGGGCTTCGTCACCGTCATCGTACAGTCACGGTTGCTCGGCTTCGATGAGAGCTTGGAAGAGGCAGCGATGGATCTCGGCTGTCCGCCGCTGCGAACTTTCCTCACGATCACCCTGCCGCTGATCGCGCCTGCGGTCGCTTCGGGCTGGATGCTGGCCTTCGCGCTTTCCCTGGACGACTTGGTGATCGCAAGCTTCACCACCGGGCCGGGGGCGACCACGCTGCCGATCCGCATCTATTCGGAGGTGCGCCTTGGCGTGAAGCCGGAGATCAATGCGGTGTGCACGATCATGATTGCGCTAGTGGCAATCGGTGTCGTCGCGGCGTCCCTTTTGTCGAAGCTGCGCGAGGCGGCCCCGATGGTGCCGCTGCCGACGCCCCGTGCCGTTTAGCCGCTGTTGCGGAAGCTAATCGGCCAGCTATTGCGGTGTTGCATTGGCCGGAACGGGTGCCGCCGGGTTACCGATCAAGCGATCGATGGCAGCGCGTCCCGCGTCGCGCGCCTGGCGGTCGCGAAGCGCATCAAGCAGAGGCGCCGCGGCACCGGACCGGCGGAGCAGGCTTTGTGTATCCGGCAGCAGGATCGGATCGTCCCAGGCGCCCTGGACCATGAATGGCAATTCGAAACCCGAGCTTGCCCCGCTCGTGCTCGCGGAAACGAGACTCGCGACGCCTTTGAGGTCGAGGTCGCGGGCTGGAATCGATGCGGTGCCCGCCATCGCTAAACGTACGGCGGCGCCGTCTATATGCACGTCCTCCGCCGTCACCGTTCCCTGCTTGATGCCAAGAGTGACCGCGAGCGTATCGTAGGGTGTGCGTCCGGTGCGGAAATCGCCACTGCCGGACAACGGCCGCCGCTCGAGCCGGCGCAACAATTGCTCGACGTTAAATCCGGTGACCGCGCCCTGGCGCGAAGTCAAAGTCGCGGAGCCGTTGAGCGTCTTCGTCAGCGCCATCACGCTGCCGCCGGAGCCTTCGATGTTGAAAGCGAGATTGCCCTTGCCGTCGAGCCGGTGCATTCCGAACAGGGCGCCAAGACAGCTATCGAGGTCGACGTCGGCGAATTGCAAGTGGGCTTTGAGATCGGCACCGGAATCCGATCTGGCGAGGCCCAATGATCCTCGAATAAGTCCGCCGAATGCTTGCGATTCTCCGATGGTCACTGATAGGCGGCCGCTTCGGAGATTTGCCGCCAGCGCCGTGCGTCCAAGTTTAGCTCCTGAAATGGTGACCTGCGCGGCAGAAAGCCTGAGATCGAGATCGACGCCGGTCAGGCTATCGAGCACGATGGGCACGCCATTCCAGTCACGCTCGTTTCCGGTCATCAGGCGGACGGTTGAAACATAGGGACTCAAATCGAGTCCTTCCGCCGCAAGCGTGCCTTGCAGCATCTGGCGTCCATCCGATGCAAAAGTCAGCACGCCTTCGGCGGCATTGCCGTCGAGCTCAACGTTGACGCCGGAGAGCGCGATCATGCCGCCAACCACGTTGGTTTTCGCTTTCAGAGCAAAGCGGCCGAAGCCGCCTCCGGGTAGCGTTTTTTGCGCGGTCCAGCGCAAGGCTTCGCGCAGCGACTTCGCGTCGGCGGCGAGCGTGCCTTCGATCTTCAAGGTCGGGCGGGTGCTCAGGTGGCCGTCGAAGGCGAGTTTGAGCGGGTTACCGTTGAGCCGAAGCTTGATGCCGGAAGGATTGCCGCCGAGAGCCGCTATGAAGTCGGCCAAGCTGATGCTGGCATCGACCGCCTCGTCCCGCCAATCGAAGCGGCCGGTGGCGGCAAAACTTTGCGAGATCGAAGGCCAAGCCAGCGATAGATCGACGGCCGTGAGCTTCTCGGCAATGCCGCGCGCGTCGTCACGGACCAACACGGTGCCGTCGTCGATGCGGATTTCAGAAAAGGATCGCGATCGATTCTCGTTCGGCCGGAGCGCAGCGGCGAGAGTCTCGACGAGAGACGTCCAGTTCGACCGCCCGCCAGGTTCGAAAGTCACGGCGATGGTGGGCCGCACTAACGTGATGTCGGCGACTTGGATATTGCCGGCGAGAAGCGGAAAGAACCGCAGCCGCGCCGTCAGACGTTCGGCGGCAAGCGCCGTATCGCCGGCGCGATCGCCGCCCAAAACGACGTCCTCGAAGCTGATCGTGCCGGAGGGAAATAAGGAGACCGAAACAGGCCCGCGCAACACCGGATCAAGGCCGGTCACCGCGCGGATTTCGGACTTCACCGCTTCGCGCACGGTATCGGCTGGAATCAGCAACGACATGACCCCGAGCGCGCCAATGCCCGCCGCGAATATGACGCCAAGGGCAAATCCCAGGCGCTTGAAGCCAGTGGCCGCTGTCACAAAAGCTTTTCCGGTATTATTTAAACTGAACCCCAGGCCGACTATAGCGCCCGGGATCGAGCGTGCAACATGGCGGGCCTCTGTGACCCTTTCGTGGCCGGTGATTGGCAGCTCTCTTGAGCAGCTACATCATTCCGCCGGAGTCTTAATAGGCGAGCTGCCGT
>JAXDOR010000194.1:0-7053 GCA_034668825.1 Alphaproteobacteria bacterium
CGGCGATCACCGCCTCGCTTGCGGCGCGATTGCGATTGATGCCACCGTCCGCCCATTCGATACGGCAATCGCCTGCGGCGATTTCGGGCTCCGCGAGCACCACAAGACGTCCTTCGAAGCCGCCGCCGCGACTAATTTCTTCAAGCTTCTCGCGGGCGGTGGCGTAAAGCGCGTCGTTGACGCGGACCACCACATGCGGCGCGGCGACGAGATGGCGGAAACACTCGGTGGCAAGCGTCGCGATTTCCTCGAAGGGTTCACGCGCGATCAGCGCCGGCGAAAGCTTCCGCGCCACCGCGACCGCGACCTCCACCGCTTCTGCTTCCAGCCTCGCTTCGATGTTATGCAACGCGCCGTCCAGCCGGTCGAAGGCAGCGGCGGCCCGTTCCAGCGCCGCCGCCGTGAGGCGATGGGAATCCGCCAAAGCCTGCGCCTCGGCGACGGCCATTCCATTGTCGTAGGCGGCGGCTTCCGCTTGCGCCAGACGGGTTTCATGTTCGGCGAGCGCGATCGTCGGCTTGGCTTCGGTGCCGCCGCCGAAATCCATATCAAACAGATATTTGGCCGGCGCTCTCATGCCGGGGCTCCCGCGCGCTTTAGGGCGTAGAGGGTGACGAAAACCAGCGTGGCGGGATTGGTGCTCAATAGATCAGCTCCTCATCGCCGCGGCTCTTGGAGATCATGATTTCGCCAATCGCCGCGAGATCCTTGGCAAGGGTGACCAGCGTCGTCTGCGCCTCATCCACATCGCGCAGCCGTACCGGCCCGAGTGCCTGCATGTCGTCGACCAGCATCTTGGCGGCGCGCTGCGACATGGCCCCGAGGAAGAATTGGCGCACGCCGTCGGATGCGCCCTTAAGCGCGATCTTGAGGTTGTCCTTGTCGACATGACGCATCAGCGTCTGCGTCGAGGCGGTGTCGAGCTTGATGAGATCGTCGAAGGTGAACATCAGGGCCTTGATGCGCTCCGCCGCTTCGCGGTTCTCGGCTTCCAGCGCGCTGAGAAAACGCGTTTCCGTCTGCCGGTCGAAATTGTTGAAGATTTCCGCCATCACCTCATGAGCATCCCGCCGCCGTGTTTGCGACAGGTTGGACATGAATTCGGTGCGTAGCGTCTGCTCGACGCGCTCGATCACCTCTTTCTGCACGGCCTCCATCCGCAGCATGCGGTTGACCACGTCGAGCGCGAGTTTCTCTGGCAGGATGGCGAGCACGCGAGAGGCGTGCTCAGGTTTCAATTTCGAGAGGACGACGGCGATCGTCTGCGGGTATTCGTTCTTGAGATAATTTGCCAGTACCTCGTCCTGGACGTTGGAGAGTTTCTCCCACATGTTGCGGCCAGCCGGGCCACGGATCTCGTCCATGATGTAGCTGACGCGCTTAGGCGGCAAAAATTGGTGCAAGAGGCGCTCGGTGGACTCGAAATTGCCCATCAGCGCGCCGGAAGCCGACATGCGCGAGACGAATTCGAGCAGCAGGCTTTCGACGTCCGTGGCATCCACCGTGCCGATGGTGGACATCACGATCGAAAGCTCGCGCAGCTCGTCGTCGCCGAGCATGCTCCAGATCTTGCCGCCGTATTGTTCGCCGAGCGCCAGCATCAGCACCGCGGCGCGTTCCGGGCCCGTGAGCGTCCGGCCAGCACCGTTTTGCGCCTGCCGGCTCGCGAGCGTCGCCACCAACGATGCGATGTCGGGGGCTGCTGCTGCCTTGGACTTTTGTGCGGATGTCAGGGCCATGGTGACTTCACGGGCTAAGCTGCGCTGTCATGCAGCCATTGACGGATGATCGAGACGGTCTCGTTCGGATTCTTATCGGCCAGTTCGCCGATCTTCTGCACCGATTGGGCGTGGACCTGACCTTGCACCTGAGCGATGTCGATCATCTTGGCGGTCTGGCTTGGCACCGCCTTGATGTCCTCGGGATTAACCGCGGCGATCGCAGCCTGCACATCCGCCGGCAGCGCGCCGCTGGCCGCGGCGGCGAGAGCGGCCGCTAACGGCGCGGAATCGCCAATCCTGACGCGCGGCTGATCGGATGTGAGAATGCGGCGGACCAAGGGCCGAACGACAAGCAGCAGGACGATCACGCCGAGCAGCGCCATTACGACGAATTCCACGCCGCGCATGATGTCGTCTTTGGTGAACTGGAATAGCGGCGATAGCCAGCTGGTCGGTTCTGCGATGGCATTCGGCGGCGCTTCGGCAAAGCGCAGGTTGACGACTTCCACCTGATCGCCGCGCTTCTGGTCGAAGCCTATGGCGGAGCGCACCAGCGCCGAAATCCGATCGATCTCTTCCTTCTCGCGCGGCTGATAGACCGGCTCGCCCTTGTCGTTCTTGGCATAGATGCCATCAACCAGAACGGCGACTGAGATGCGATTGACCCGTCCGGCTTCGATCACTTCCGTCTTGGTCGTGCGGGAAATCTCATAATTGACGATTTCCTCCGACTTGCGGTTTTGATCCCGCCCCTGCGCATTGTCCACAGCGCCGCGCTGGTTGCCGGGCAATTCATTGCTAACGGTGACTTGGCCGTCCTTGCCATCGCCGCCGGAAATCTCCTCGCGGGTCTGGCTTGAGCGCACCACGCGTCCTTCCGGATCGAACTTGTCCGAAGTCTGGGTGATGCGATTGAGGTCGAAATCGGCGGTAAGTTGGACGCGGGCGCGGCCTGGGCCGACCACCGAGGAAACAATCCCCTCGATCTGTTCTCGCATGCGTTTTTCGAATGCAGTCTGACGCTCGTCAGCGCCAATCCCGCTGCCTTGGCCCGCCGCTCCATCGGCGAGCAACCGTCCGGATTCGTCAATGATCGATACGCGCTCCGGCTTCAATCCATTGACGGCGGTGGCGACCAAATGACGGATCGCGCGTACCTGCTGGGCTTCCAGCGCGCCGTGCACTTTGAGCACGATCGAAGCAGTGGGCTCGATCTTGTCGCGCGAGAACAGCGGCCGTTCGGGCAGCACGAGGTGCACCCGCGCCGCCTGGACGCGATCGATAGCGCGAATGGTCCGCGCGAGCTCGCCCTCAAGCGCTCGCAGATGATTGATGTTTTGTACGAAGCTTGTGGCCCCGAGCGCGTCGGTCTTATCGAAAATCTCATAGCCGATGCCGCCGCCCTTCGGCAGTCCAGCCTCGGCGAGCTTCATGCGCAGCCGCGCGACCTGCTCCTTCGGCACCATGATGATGTTGCCTTCGTTGCGAAGGTCGTAGCTGACGCCTTGGCGCTCCAGATCCTTCACAATGGAACTGGAATCCTCGATGGTGAGGTCGGTGAATAGGGGCGTCATCTGCGGGGCGGTCACGCGCAGGATGACGAAGGCAAAGAAGCCGACGAGCACGACGGTAACCGCGCCCATGGCCGCGATCCGCGCCACACCTAACGATTTGAAGAAGTCGACGAAAGCCTGCACGGCGTCCTGCCTGGGAATCGGGAGCGCGAATGTCCCTACCCGGCAATAATTGCCCGGTGCATGGTTACCGCCCGGTTAATGCAGAGTTGCGAAGGCGGCATTTCTAACTGCGCTGATCTGCAAATAGAAAACGTGGTCCTTGAAACAGACGTTATCAGCACGCCTGCGATAGGCCGCTGGCCTAGTCGTTCACCGCGCTGCTAAACGCGCAATGCGATATTAAGCTGCCGCTCAAGGACGGGGATATGATTTGAGAGGAGGCCGCGATTAATAAACAGCATGGTGCAGACACGCGACCGCGCGTCTGTGTCAATCCAAAACTAAAATAGGACGACTAAGGCCGATATTGCTGGATACGCGTGGTGCGCAGTCCGGCGAGCCCGTGCTGGTCGATTGAATACTGCCAGGAAAGGAATTCTTCGACCGTCAGCGTGTAGCGGCCGCAGGCTTCCTCGAGAGACAACAGCCCGCCGCGCACCGCTGCGACCACCTCCGCCTTGCGACGGATGACCCAGCGTTTTGTCCCCGGTGCGGGTAAATCCGCGATCGTCAGGGGACTGCCATCGGGCCCGATGACGTACTTGACCCTCGGGCGATGGGGTTCTGTCATGCTACTCTCGCCTACTCGACTGACTACTAACCTCCGAAGCGTAGCCGTTGCGGCTTAAAAATTGCCTAAGCCCCACGATTCAATTGGGAAAAGATTGCCGGTATTCTTTCGCCGCGCTGCTTAAGCAGATTTTCCGAGGACTTCTGGCGCTTGAGCGCGTGGCGTCGTGCTCTCTTTGAGCTCTGCAACCGGTAAATCTTTACGAAGTGTGTACGATTCCGGCACGCTTGCCGCGCTTGTCTTTGCTTTGACGCGTCTGGAAATTAAGAACTCGTTTGTATTTGCTAAGTTCAAGTCGAGCCGCGGACGACCCGTTTGATTTTGTCGAGCGTGAAGTTCTGGCCGCCGACCGAAAGAATCGGCGGGTTCTGCGTCAGGTCGGCGGAATCGACAGTGCCCTGAACCTCGGTGGAAATCGCGACCGGCTGACCGCTGGCATCGTTGGCGGTGATGGACATCGTATAGTTGCCGTCCGGCCATTTGATCCCGTTGGTCCCGCGGCCATCCCAACTGAAGTTCTGGGTGCCTGGGTTGACCGTGTATTTGGCCGAATAGGCCAACTGGCCGGTGGAGTTTTTGATGTTGATGACCGCCGCGGCCGGCTTCGGCACCGAAAAACTCCACGTAGAGGCGCCGTTCTTGAGTTCGGCAGTGGCGCCGTCCACCACGACATTCTTGCCGACGTAGCTGAGCGCGGCTGTCGACTGCGCCGTCTTCTGCAGCGAGACGAGCGTAGAAAGCTGGTCGTTGGACTTTAGCTGCTGTTCTACTTGCGCGAACTGAACGAGCTGCTGCGTGAATTGGTTGGTATCGAGCGGATCCAGCGGATTCTGATTTTTAAGCTGCGTCGTCAGCAACTGCAGGAACGTAGTGAAATTCCCCGCGAGGGTTCCCGGGTTCACCGCGGAGCTTGCTGATGCCGCCGCAGGCGATGCCGCGGCGGCTGCCGGCGATATGGACGAAGTTACCGGCGGGATGATCGGAGTTATGGCCATGTCAAAATCCTCAGACGCGAATATCGACGCCGCTGCCAAGTCCGGCAAGGCGTCCATAATTGCGTTGCATTGTTTCAAGGGGAGCAAGCTGATCGTCCGGCACGACGAGGCGTGCCATAGCGGGCATTGTTTGGTCGCCCTGGTCACGGCCAGAAAACGCTTGGTCGCGAAGCGAAAACTGCAGGCTGTTGTCGGAAGTCTTCAGCCCGGCCTGCTGCAAAGCGCGTTCCAGGTTGGACGCGTCGCGGCGCAGAAGATCGAGCGTGTCGGCACGATCCACCAGGAGATGCGACGTGACGTGGCCATCGCGGTCGACATCGAGCCGCACGTTGATGCGGCCAAGTTCCGGTGGGTCGAGACGGATTTCAAAGCGGTTCTTTCCGGTTTGTGCCCGTGCGGAGATTTCCAGCGCGAGACCCGCGAGCGGTACTGCGACGACGACCGGTGCCGCAGCGGAGACCGTCTGCTGGCTGTTTATCGCGGTTGCACTCGCTACTGTGCCGGACGCCGGCGACGGGGCCAAGTTTGAGGACGAGTCGGCGGCCGCTTGCGGCTGCGCGGCGGTTGGACTGCCGCTGGCAACTTGCAATTCCGCCTGAGGCTCGGCGTGTGCCGTGCGGCTGTTTGCGGCGCCGTCGCTAGCAGCAATATGCGTTGCGGTTTTGGCGCCTTTGCCACTTTCCCGGCTATCAGATGAATTTGATCCTTGTCCGGCGTTAGTCGTCACCGGATCGGTTGACGAACGTCCGGTGGAAATTTCGGGGGAGGCGGGGGAGTCGCTCTTGGGACCGCCGGCCGGTCGGTCGATCAGTCTTGCCAAACGCGGCGTGTCGGGCTGCTGCGGGTTTTGCGATATCTGCGCCTTGGCGATTGCGGCTGGCTGTACGACTGGAGCCGTCTCATCGGCGTCGGGTTGGACAGCGGCTTGTTGGAACGGCGTTACCGGACGAGCGGTCTCCGACTCCTGCGTGGCTTGCGGTACTTCAGTCTTCGCGTCGGCGCCTGGCGCGGCATCCGGAACGGTAGAAGGGGTCAGGCCGGCGAAATTGACCGCCGGGGCTGAAGAAATCGAGGCCGATGAAGGAGCCACGAGAGTTAAGCCGAGGGAGTTGACCGAGGAGGCCGCCGCGGACGGAGCGGCGGAAGGGACCGAAGCCGTCAAAGCGGCAGGGACAGCCGGGACCGGCACCGCAGGTGCCGAAATGACCGGAGGGGCTGGGACGTCGATGGCGGCTGCAATACCGGGCGCTGCAACACTCGTTTCGTTCACTGTGGTTGCGGCGATCTCACCGATCTCGTCCACCACGGGCGGCAAGATTGGCGTGGACGTCGCGGGCGACACCGGCGCTGCGGCGGCTACCGGAATAACCAGTGCTGACGCAGGCAAAGATACGATATCTAGGAAAAGCAATGATGGATCGGGCGCGGCCGTGCCAACGGATGGATCGGCATCCTTGAGGATATTCCCCACGGCGTCGGCTGCGGCGGTGATTGTTGAAGCGGCGGTTCCCTCTATTTTGGGCTTCTCGGTAGTAGGAGGCTCACCCGGCGTGACGGCATCTTCCGGCGATGCCTCCGGTTTGTCCGTGGTTTTCTTCGCATCCTTACAATCTGAGGCGTTTTTGCCCGGTTTGGCTTTTGCAGGCTTCGCGGAAGGGTCCGAGCATTGCGGCTCGGCCGCCGGGCTGTCCTCACGCGGCGCGGCATCGGTACGCGAAGGCTCCGCAATGTCGGAGCGATCCGGGGTGGGAGCGTCCTGCGCAGGCGCTGCGCTATCCAGCAACTCGGAAAAAGGACTGCCATCCGCCCTGGCGGGGGACCGGCCGTGGCTAGGCTGCGCAGAAGGATGGATGCGGACGGCGCTGGTTTCCGGGAAAACGCTGGGCACTGGAGCTCTCCAAACACATCTATTCACCAACAGAACTGCAATCGGCGGGCCACTGCGGCGTATCTTGGAAAAACATGTCAAATCAACAGGTTGCTTTGCCACCCAGGGCGGCCTGGGCTCTTCTTGGGGGAGGGGATGGGGA